>WQYV01000157.1 GCA_009781085.1 Betaproteobacteria bacterium | reverse complement strand
TTGGGGCAAAGAAGCACGCTTTGAAAAATCCATGTACAACGGCCCGACGCCAAACCCGTCGTTCGATAAAATCCTGATGCCGCACGGCTTCACCAAAGAGCACGCTCTGCCGCGGTCGCACGGCTTCATGATGTACGACCAATTTGTGGTGGATCGCGCATTCGGTGGTCGCTTCCAACCGAAAGATGGTTGGAAAGATTACGCCAATGGCTCTCGCAACCTGAATGTTTGGGACGTGTTGGAAGACACCCATCCTGAAGATCAAACGCACAAGGCTTTCAAGCCCGGTTATGCGGCTGCGGCCAATCCGGTGTGTATCTCGTGCAAGACGCAAGATCACATCCTCGACTGGCAGTACATGGGTGACCCGGCGCCGAACGCCAAGTGGAGCCGTATCTCGAACGTGGTTGAATTGGCGAAGAGCGTCAAGCATGCGCTCAACTGCTTCTACTGCCACGATCCGCACTCGGCACAACCTCGTATCGTTCGTGATGCTCTGATCCAGGCGCTGACCCGCCCGGATCCGGACAAGACCTCGGTCTATCACAAAGATCCGAACGCGACGAAGTTTGAAGTCAAGGATATGGGCGTTCGCGGCTTCACCCGCAAGATTGCGATCCTCGAGAAATACGATGCGCAACTGCAATGCGGCCAATGTCACGTCGAATACAACTGCAACCCCGGATCCGATTCGGAAACCGGCGAAGCGATTGCGATGAAAGACCAACGCACCAACTATTTCCCGTTCGTCAATGTTTGGGATCTGGCCAAGACGTACAAAGACCTGAAGTTTGTTGACTTCAAGCACAAGATCACCGGCGCAGCGATGTGGAAGGGTCAACACCCTGACGTCGAAACGTACTATGGATCGAAGCATCAGGTTGCTGGCGTTCAGTGCAGCGATTGCCACATGCCGAAGATGAAAGACCCGAAGACCGGGAAGAAATTCACTTCGCACTGGACAGTCTCGCCGAAGAACTACATCAAGGAAACCTGCTTGACGTGCCATACCACATGGAACGAAATGCAGGCCGTGTACGTCATCGACACGCTGAAGAACCACTACATGGGCAAGATGCGCAAGAACGAGTTCTGGCTGACCCGTTTGATCGACAAGATCGAACAAGCCAAGCTCATGGGTGTTGATCCGGCGGCGCTGAAAGAAGCGCAAGCGGCTCACTCCGAAGCGCACGTCTATTGGGAATGGTGGTCAGCGGCCAATGCCGGTTACTTCCACAATCCTGAAATGGCGATCGACTCGATCAACTACGGCATGGATGTCTCGCAGAAAGCGATCGACAAGCTCGACAAGGCGATGGCTGAAGCAAGTGCCGCGCGCGTGTCAAGCGGTGCCGCTCCCGCAGCGGCTCCGGCTGCCGCGAAGTAAGCAACAAGTCGTTAGCTCTACGGAAAACGGCGCCTTCGGGCGCCGTTTTTTTGCGCGTGACTTTTTTCCCTCTCCCACTTGTGGGAGAGGGTGCCCTGAAAGGGCGGGAGAGGGCGAACGGATGAAATAGCGCTTCCCGCAAAACACCCCCCCAAAAATCACCGCCGCAAAAACAAAAATGTGTTCATTTGTTCCATGCCCCAGCTTTGCAAGCCGGGGGAACTGTGGAATAATGACGCTAACTTACTAATTAGGCAGGTGCAAGATGCTGGATCGGGATGGCTATCGACCGAGCATCGCTATCGTGATCGCTAACACCAGAAATCAGGTTTTCTGGGGGAAGCGGCTTCGTGAGCATTCGTGGCAGTTTCCGCAAGGGGGCATCGACCCTGACGAAGCGCCGGAAGAAGCGATGTACAGAGAGTTGTGGGAAGAAGTCGGCCTTTCCCCGCAACACGTTCGTATTCTGGGACGAACGCGCGACTGGCTGCGCTATCATGTGCCGCGACAATGGATACGGCGCGAGTGGCGCGGCAATTACCGTGGACAAAAGCAGATTTGGTATCTGCTGCGTTTCGTCGGCCGCGATTCCGACATCAATCTGCGGATGACCGAGAAACCCGAATTCGACGCTTGGCGCTGGCACGATTACCAAGTGCCGCTCGACGCCGTGATCGAATTCAAGCGCGATGTTTACAAGAGCGCACTGCAAGAACTGGAACGCTTCCTGTACCGGCGGCGCGGCGCCAATCACGGCAACGCCAAACGCGACGCTGAAGAGCAGGCGGCAGAGGACGAAGGCGAGCAGACGGCGCTGGTGTAAATGGGTAGGTTGGGGTGAGGCACGAACCCCAACGAAACAATGCCTCGACCAACAACATCGCTTCAATTTCGTTCTCAATCGTTGGGGTTCGCTACGCTCACCGCCAACCTACAACTTCTAATGCGTCGCTCTCAATAACCGATCTCGTACCGCCATCCACTCGACCGTCGTCGGCACATCCTCGATCAGCAAAACATCGTCGCCGTGCGCGTCCAGCACGAGTAGGATGGGTAGAGCGTAGCGAAACCCATCGCAATCGCTGCGGTCATCACATCAATTTGATTTTTGCAGCGATAATTTTTCAGAAATGAAATTTGTTTCGAGAAAAAAGTGAGA
>WQYV01000156.1 GCA_009781085.1 Betaproteobacteria bacterium | reverse complement strand
GCAAGTAGTATCTTCTCAAGTAGTTCTTTGGGCGCGCAAAGCGCCCTTTTTTATTGAAAACGGTATATCACAAGAGGGAGGCATTGTGAGTCAGTTCGCCTTCGGTGCGACAGCCTTTTGATCTGTACCGATACGTGTCACACAACCGTCACATACCTGTAACAGTCCTGTCATCAAGTTTCGGAATAATCCATCTCCAGTGATCGCGTAGCCGCCACATTCCGGCGGGATACGCATCCCAACATGAGAGGATTATGCAGCAGACTTTTCTGGAAACCGGAGCCGGTGCTCTGGGCGTAACGACGCCACAAGAAGCGCAGTCTGTTCGGCAACGTCGCATGGCTGCGCTGGCTTTTGCGGATGAAACAACACTTGAAGCCGAAGCCGCAAAGCTCGCCAATTCTTTTTCCTACACGCTTCTTCGCCGCCCTGAAGCGGGAATGGTAATGCTGGAAGGCCGGGCGGGAAATACCGGCCAGCGTTTCAATGTGGGAGAAATGCTGATTACCCGTTGCGTGCTGCGCCTTGAAACACAAGGCAACGTCACGGAAGGGTATGCGTTCGTTAAGGGAAACCGCCCGCGTTTTGCGGAGCTTGCCGCCTTGTTCGATGCCCTGCTGCAACAGGAGGGCTGGGCGCAATCGCTGGATCGTTCGCTCATAGCGCCTCTCGTGGCAAGGCGCGAGGAACAGTTGAAGAAGCGTGCGGAAGAAACGGCGCCTACCAGGGTGGATTTCTTTACGCTGGTGCGGGGGGAGGACGAATGAGTGCCCTTCCAACCTTGCCGGGATTTTCCAACCCGGTCGACGATGCTCAGGCTGTTTTTCGTGCGCTGCTGGATGCGCTCTCAAGGCCGGGCATCCCCGTTCTCCTGACTACGCTGCCGCCCCCGCTTCCGGCAGGCGACTTTTCCCAGGGCATGCTGGCGCTGGCGTTGGCCCTGTGCGATGGCGATACGCCGCTCTGGCTGGATGAAGCCGTCGACACGCCGGAGGTACGCCACCATCTGCGCTTTCACTGCGCCTCGCCTTTTGCTTCGAGCCCGTCGGAAGCCTCGTTCGCCTTTATCGCCCGACCTGAAGGCATGCCGCGTCTTACTGCATTCAATCAGGGGAAAACGGATTTCCCCGACCGTTCCGTGATGCTGATCATCAGCACGAATCTGCCCGAGCGTCATGGGCAGGTTCATGAACTGTCCGGTCCCGGCGTAAAAGGCAGCGACCGTGGGAACTGGCAAAGTTTTTGTACCTCGGACTTGCCGGCATGGTTCCGGGAGGACTGGGAGGCAAACCATGCTTCCTACCCGTTGGGCGTGGACATCATTTTCGTAGACACCGGGGTCGATAGATCCGGTGTTCCCCGAGTCCGTTTGTTGGGCTTGCCACGGACGGCTCGCATCAGGGATGCCCATCTGCCCGCCTCGAAGGAGCAGTCGGTATGTATGTAGCCGTCAAGGGTGGTGAAAAAGCCATCCGGAACGCGCATTGCCTGATGGCTGAAAAACGCAGGGGAGAGACCACCGTACCGGAAATCAGCACCGACCAGATTCGGGAGCAACTCTCGCTTGCGGTGGACAGGGTGATGGCGGAGGGGTCGCTCTATGACCGCGACCTTGCGGCCCTTGCCGTCAAGCAGGCCAGGGGCGATCTGGTGGAAGCCATTTTTTTGCTGCGGGCATTCCGCACCACGTTACCGCGCTTCGGCAGCTCAAAGCCCTTGGATACGGCGTCCATGCATGTCCGCCGCCGTATTTCATCCACCTATAAGGATGTTCCGGGCGGGCAAGTGCTCGGCCCCACGTTTGACTATACGCACCGGCTGCTTGATACCGACTTGGCGATACCTGCGGAGTCCTCCCCTCCGGAGGTGCCGCAGGGCGAAGGCTCGGCTCCTTTCTCCGGCGTTTGCCCGAAGGTGCTTTCTTTCCTGGAGAAAGAAGGATTGCTGCCACCGGAAGAGGGCACGGACACCCCGCCTGGCGACCTCACCCGGCAACCGCTGGAGTTACCGGCTGCCCGCGACATCCGCCTCCAGAATCTGTCCCGCGCCGATGAAGGGATGTTGCTGGCACTGGCCTATTCCACCCAGCGCGGTTTTGGCGGCACGCACCCCTTCGCAGGCGAAATACGCATGGGTGAGGTGGAAGTCTTTTTCACGCCGGAAGAATTGGGTTTCCCAGTTGTTGTGGGCGAGGTCACGCTGACCGAATGCGAGAGCGTCAACCAATTTGTCGGCGGCAAGGGGCGTCCGGCTACCTTCACCAGAGGGTACGGGCTGGCGTTTGGCGAAAACGAACGCAAGGCTATCAGCATGGCGTTGGTAGATCGGGCGCTACGCTCCGGCGACTATGACGAAGAAATGCGCGGCCCGGCACAGAATGCGGAGTTCGTCCTCTACCATAGCGACAATGTGGAAGCTTCCGGCTTTTTGCAACACCTGAAACTGCCGCACTATGTCGACTTTCAGGCGGATTTGGCGCTTGTGCGTGCCTTGCGCAGCAAGATAGAAAAGGAGCGCAGCGATGCCGACGCTTGAAGCCGCCGCAGAGAAACCAAAAGGCGTTTCATACAATTTCGCCTACCTGGATGAACAGACCAAGCGGATGATCCGCCGCGCCATTCTTAAGGCGGT
>WQYV01000155.1 GCA_009781085.1 Betaproteobacteria bacterium | reverse complement strand
TCTTTCATGGCGATGGTGCGCGGGCAGTAGCGGGTGGCGTAGTCCACCTGGTGCAGGGAGACCAGTACGGTCATGCCGTCTTTTTTGTTGACGTCGGCCAGGATGTCCATGACCCGGCGCGAGCTTTCCGGGTCGAGGGAGGCAATGGGTTCGTCAGCCAACAGGATTTTCGCTTTCTGCACCAGTGCACGGGCGATGGCCGCACGCTGCTGCTGGCCGCCGGAAAGGGTCGAGGCCCGCTGGGAAGCCTTTTCCGCAATGCCCACGCGGGCAAGCGATTCAAGCGCCAGATGGCGGACATCTTTCGGAAAGAGGTGTAGGAACGTGCGCCACAGCGGCACACGGCCAAGCGCCCCCAGCATGACATTGGTGAGCACATGCAGGCGGCTCACCAGGTTGAACTGCTGGAAAATCATACCCATGCCAGCCCTGGTTTTACGCACGTCACGCTGGATACGGCCGCGCTGCTGCACCATGCGGCCCATGGCCATGATGCTGCCGCAGCCTTTGTCCCCGGTCATGATGCCGGAGATGTGGCGCAGCAGGGTCGACTTGCCGGAGCCGGAAGCCCCGATGAGGGCCACCATCTCCCCCTGCCCCACGGTCAGGCTGATGTTGTCCAGCGCCTTGTGCGCGCCGAAGGAACGGGTGAAATTCTGTATTTTGATCATTGTGCTTTCCTCTTTTTTTTCAGGCAAACGCCAACACAGGGGAACTATGCCGACCAACGATGACAGTTTTATGTCGCAACCGTAGTGGTTCCGAAAATGCGCCGTTTCCCGCCTCGAAGGCACGCGCACGACGCAGGCGGGACAACAGGTCTGCGAAAACAGCCCCGGCCTTTTCCAGAACGTCAGAGTTGTCCAGCCGGATGAGTCCCGGAATATCTGGCACCTTCATGGACGCACTCAAGAGGCGTTCGCCAATTTCCGCCGACGCTTCCCGCCCGCGCTTTTCAAGGCGCCCGCGCAGTACGTCAGGCCGCGCCGAAATCAGCAAGGGGATCAGTTCCGGATAGATTTTCATCGCCTCAGGCAGGTATTTCCGGGAACCGCTCACCACCACCACGGCACCTTCCGCAAGGCTTAAATCTATTTCGCTGCCGATGCCGTAACGTAGCCCGTGGCTTTTCCATGACAGTGAAAAACCGCCTTGCCCCTCAAAAAGCCGGAATTCTTCCTGCGTCAGCGCGATGTGCCGCTCCCCTCCGGCGATTGCCGGGCGCGTGATGTAGCGACGGGCGAAAAGCACCGGGCGCAAGCCCTGCCGAGCATGTGCATTCCAGGTCAGCGCATAAGGGGCGTTCATACTACGGCGCGCATAGGCAATCAGGCTGTCCTTTCCGGAACCTGACGGCCCCATGATGTAAACGAGTGTTCCGATCATGTTAGTGACTCCTTCCGCCACGCCTTCGGCGTGCCACCTCCCTCAAGAGGGAGGTTCTGTTTTGGGCGCTTCGCGCCGAAGGCGTGCTGGTTCTATAGCCTCCCTCTTGAGGGAGGTGTCGCCCGCTGGAAGCGGGTGACGGAGGGAGTAAATTCAGGCGGCGCATGGCGATACCTCCCTTGGATGCAGTTCAACCACCCGATCCGCCACGGCATCGCGCACTGCCTCATCATGAAAAATGCCCACAATGGCCACCCCGGCCGCCTTCGCTTCTTCGATCAGCGACACCACGGTTCTGCGGTTGGCCGCATCGAGCGAGGCGGTCGGTTCGTCCAGAAGCATGATGGGATAGCGGCGGATGAAGCCGCGGGCGATATTGACGCGCTGCTGTTCGCCGCCGGAGAACGTCGCCGGGGCGAGTTTCCAGAGACGTTCGGGAATGTGCAGGCGGGCAAGCATTTCCCCGGCCTTATCCAGGGCGCTTTGTTCGTCTTCACCGTGCGCGGTCAGCCGCTCTGCCACGATATCCTGGCAGGAGACGCGGGGAATGACCCGCAGGAACTGGCTCACAAAACCCATGGTGCTGTGCCTGACAGCCAGCACCGTGCGCGGGGAAGCCGTCACCATGTCCACCCGGGAACCTTCGTGGTTCACCACGATGCTTCCGGCACAGGGTTTGTAATTGGCGTACAGGGAACGGAGAAAGGTCGATTTCCCAGCACCGGAAGGCCCGTGCAGGGCTAGGCATTCCCCTTCCCGCACATCGACATTCAAACCGGAAAAAGCTTCTATCGTGGTTCCGCCCTGGGTATGCGGAGTAAATGACTTGGAGAGTCCACGCACGGACAAAACACTCTTGTCCGACATGGCCGCCGAAATATGCGTAATGTTCATGCTGCTTCCTTCACCCTTGCAGAATGGAAGACACCAGCAACTGCGTATAGGCATGTTGCGGGTCGTCCAGTACTTGATCGGAAAGCCCGGTTTCCACGATCTCGCCACACCGCATGACGATCAGGCGATGCGCCAGAATCCTTGCCACAGCCAAGTCGTGAGTGACCAGCACCACGGAAAGGTTCAGTTGCCGCACCAGTTGCCGCAGCAGATCCAGAAGCTTTGCCTGTACGGAAACGTCCAGGCCGCCCGTAGGTTCGTCCATGAACACCAGGCGCGGTGCGGAGACGAGATTGCGGGCGATCTGCAAGCGTTGCTGCATCCCACCGGAGTAGGCGATGGGACGGTCGTCGATACGGTCGGTGGCGATTTCCACCCTTGAGAGCCAAT
>WQYV01000154.1 GCA_009781085.1 Betaproteobacteria bacterium | reverse complement strand
GGAGTCGCGTCAAAAAGACCAGCGCCGTGTAGGCAGCGGCCACGATCATGTCCTGGAAATAAACATGCGCAACTGCCAGGTTGTCCCGGAACGTGCGGGAGCGCGGAGGGTTGGCCGCACGCGCTTGGGCTTCCTCGACCCATTCCAAAAATCCGCTTTTCGCAAAAAGTGCCTCTCTCGCCTTCAAGACGATGCCGTGCGCGTTTGAGCCGGGGTTGGACACCAGTATCCCGCGCCGAAACTGCCCGGAGAGTTGAATGAGTTCCTCATCGAGCATCTTTTGCGCGTGATGCCAGCTTTGTTCGGGCCAGAAGAATTTCATCCCCAACCACTCGATGAAGATGGAAAGCAGCAGTGCTCCCACCATAATCCCGAACACCTGAAACGGCAGCATAATGAGCGTAAAGACCAGCCCCTTGGGGGCGTCGTTCGGTGGCGTGCGGGTCGTGGTGGTCTCCGTCATGCTGCGATTTCCCCAACGTCGGCCAGTTCCTCCGGTATCCCTTCACTTCCGTCTCTTTCCGCGCCGTGCCACCAGTCTTCATCCTCGGCAGTGCGGCTTCGCATCGCTTTGACCATCTCCTGCAAATCGTTGGGGAGCTTTTCGTCGGGATCGGGTTTTGGCAAGGGCATCCGAATCTTGTAGAACTGCCCACCTTCGATGAGCGCAAATGCCTGCCCCTTGGGAAGCGCCACCACATGCGCAGGCTCGATCATCGGCACGGAGGTGGCCGTGACGCGCTCCGAAGCGTTGCTTGTGAAAGCGGCCTTGCCGTGTGGGTCGGAGGAGTCTGTGGCGCTGGAGATCCGTGCAGCGGTATAGACCTCAACCTTGGGCAGTTGCTTGGTGAGCAGTTCGGCGGTCGCCGTCTCCCGCACCCGGAGCATGATCAAATTGTTGAAATTCCCAATGACCTGGCCCGCTTTCGCGCGGTTGCCGATTCTCGCCTCGATGTCGGAAAGCGCCTGCGTATAGGCCGTCACCTGAATGTCCGCGCCGCCTCCCTTGTTGATGAGGGGGATGAACTCGTCCCCCATCAATTCGGCAAACTCGTCCGCATGGAGGTTGATTGCTGTTTTCCCGGAGCCGCTTCCCCACGGCAGCCCATCATTGGTGCCGTGCTTGTAGAGGTGTCCTGCCACAGAGACCAGATCGGAGAACATCGAATTGCCAACGGCGGCGGCAACTTCTGAGTCCGACAAAGCATCCAGCCCGATATAGACCACGGCGCGTTTGCGGATCACTTGCATCCATTCGAAGATCGGCCTTGGGTCGTCCAGGTCGGAATAGTTGGGCGCGAGCAACTGGGCAATCTTCCCGGTGGTGAGCTTCTCCAGCAATGGCAGGAGGCTTGCCACGATCTTGTCGAAGTATGTCCGGTCATAGCGCACCGCGCTTCGTAACCCCTCCAGCACCGGGTCGAACTCGCGGGACATGGAGAGGTACTGCTCAATGGCGACCACCCGCAATTCGCGCCCAATCATGTTGCGGGGGATGTTTTTGTCGTTCAGTCTCCCTTCGATCTGGACGATGGCCTCCCACGCTTTGGGTGCGTGTTTGGCAAAGTAGTGCTGCGCATACTCAACAAAAAGCGCGTCGATGTTGATGACATGCCGCTGGATCAGCAGGTAGTCGGGCCGCTGCCCCAATTCCACCAAGGCACGCGCAATGATGTTGACAAACCGCCACGCAAACTCGCGGAACGCGGCAGAGTTGCCTTCCCCTGAGAGCTGGCCTGCAATGCGTGTGGCGACTTCCGAAATCCGCCCGAAGCGGCCAACGGCGTTATATCGCGCCGAAATATCCGGCCAGCCCAGGTGAAACACGTAAAACGCATCCTCGCGCCCCGCTCGCTGCACCTCGATGGCTACCCGTTTTAATAAGTCGGCATCTCCTTTGGGGTCAAAGATAATGACCGTCTCGAATTCGCCATCAGCGCTTTTTCTGCGGATGTCCTGTGTAACGAATAGCTCGGCCAGTCTCGTCTTGCCGACTCGTGTCGTCCCGAATACGACCGTGTGGCCCACGCGCTCGCCCAAGGGCAGGCTTACGTCGACTTCGTCGGGTTCCACCCCGTGCAGCCGCGCAAGCCCCCCGACCGGAGGCAAGGGGCGCGCCGGATTGAAAAAACTATCCCACGCCAAGGCTCTAGCAAAAACAGAAAATGGGAATGGTGCAAACTCCCATCTGGCCTGCCAGCGTCGCGCAAGCCGGAAGAGCGGTGTCGGTTCCACGTAAGCGCGAAACTCCGGCCTGCCGGTCTGGGCGAGGCGATGGGTGTGCCGCTCATCCCACCGAAACCCTTTGCCGATAAAGAGCCGGTGCTTTGATACCGGCACTTGGCGGCTCCTGATCTCGTAGCGGGGGAGCCTGCGGATGTGGCGGCGGTAGCGCAGGATTTTGCGGGCTTCAAATGCTCGGATCGCACCAAAGACTAGGAAACAGAGGGCAAACCCGGCACCCACGAGGGGCGAGAGGGCAAGCGCCCAAGGCGAGCAAAGGCAAAGAGAAGCGGCGGCAAGGCACGCCAGTACGCTATAGAGTTCGACCGCCGGGCGCAGCAACACCTCGATGGCGCGCGGCGTACTCATGGACGAGGCTGGCGCGGCGGCTCCGGTTGGGGCACCCCGGATTCAGTCTGCGGCATCGTCCGTAACTTGGTTTTTCCCGCAACCTGGTAGATGGGCAGTGCTGGTGGTACTGCCTGCCGGGATGCCCCGCTGGGCATCTTACCGGCATTCTCAAAAACCTTGTAATACGGC
>WQYV01000153.1 GCA_009781085.1 Betaproteobacteria bacterium | reverse complement strand
GTGGGAAGCAGCCTGTGATCCTCATGAGCGGCGCGGAGGGTATCGGGCTGACGACGCCGAAAGAGCTGGCGCTCATTGCCGAGAAGAACCTGGACACGGTGAGCCTGCGGGACACGCAGCAGACCACAGTCAGACGGTGGATTCACAACGTCGGCAAGAGGATCAGCCTCTTCGTAGTGGGCGTGGCGGGCAAGTTCAACCTGAAGCTCATCACGGCCGAAGGGCACGCAAAACTCGAAGCTCAATCGGGCGATGTGGAAATCACGGGCGACAAGAGCTTGCGAGTTTACGCCAGCAAGAAAAAAATTACGGCAGTCGCTGGCGAAGAAATGCTGATTGCCTGCGGCGGCGGATATATCCGCTTGAAAGGCGGCAACATCGACATCCATTGCCCTGGCCCACAATCGTTCAAGAGAACCGCGCATAGCTACGGTGGCCCGGCGAGCCTGGAAGCGGCGAAAAAATCGTTTGGGGAGCCGAAGCTGTGCGGGGGCAGTGATGATGAAGCGGCGGGAGGTACTGGAGTGATTGCGCTATGAGCGAAGTCGAAACCCTGCTCGCACGGCACGATTACGCCATTGTCGACCGGACTATCATCGGGGCGGAGGACTGGCATGACGCATTGCCCTTGCAAGACATCGTGCCCAGAGACCTGGAAAACGATGTAGGGCGGGCGCCCAAGCTGCTCCCGCTTGAAGAGGGCGCGCCCCACATGGACCGGCTCGCCGAAAACCTTGAAGCCGCCCGCGAAGGCCGGGAAGAGTATCTGTTCTCCTGCCTGCTTTCCGCCCCGGATACCCCGCCGAACAAAATGATGATCCACTTGCGGGACCATATTGTGTTCGATCCCCCTTACAAGGGGTTGCTGCGTTTCTACGATGGGCGAGTGTTCCCGCACCTGCTGCGCATGCTGCGCGAACCCACATTAAGGGCGCTTTTCGGCCCGGTCAGCCTGTGGACCTTCCGGCTTTTGGATAATTGGTACTCCGTCCCGCCCCCTGACACAGACAGCATGCGCCGCTACTGGGTGCTTCACGAAAAAGAACTAGAGCGGGTCAACTGGATTTATCAGATCAACCAGGTACTGGCCAAATGGCAGCGGCAGCACAAGCGCCCCTGGAAAGACCTGGACGAATACCATGCCCTATCGGAACAGATAGAGCAGGCGCTCCTGAAAGCGCAAAACGAAGCCCGCTCGCAGGATGCGGGTGAACAAAACGCTTTTGCCCTGCGCGAGATCGAGGCACACTGCCTGCCGGGACTGGCGGGGCATCGATAAGTAACGGACATTGAACAACGTTTTTAGACCAGGAACACAAATCATGAGCGAATGCGGCGGAAACCCGGAAAAATGCAAAACGTGCGGCAAGAAAGGTGTGTCCATTTTTTTGGTTCGTCCTGCGGTAGCGACCCGCGACACCTCGGAGTGGTATACCGATCCCAAAGACCTGAAGAAAACCGCCGCCGCCATGCAGGCGTCCGGCGCGCCGGAAATATCCGGCGCTTTTGTGAAGCCTTCCGTAGGTTTGGGCGAAACTGCTTATTACACGCTGCGCCAGCTACGGGGGGGATATGTCTATGTGTATGACGAGGCGCGTAAAACGTGGAAAGGGTATTACGTTTCCGACATGGGCTATTACACGGAGTTTGATATTGAGGCCACTTTTGGGCAGGCGGCAATAAAAGGCGAAAAACCGGAAGAAAAAGCGCCCTGCAAACCAGACCAGTTCGGTCTGCTGGCAAAAAGCGTCACAATAGACAAGGCCGAGGAAGCCACCAATCTATGGTTTGTGTTCACCGATGCGACGTGGACGGAAGCAACCTGGAAAACATTTGACGAAAACAAGGACGGCATCCGTGAAAAGCAGATGAGCAAGTTTGATGTCAAACAATGGCTCTCCAGCCAATCGCATCCGCAAGCCTGCAAATTCGAGGAAGCGAGTCAGCATGTTGCGGAATTTAGTGATACCGTCAAAAGATCAACATTTGATTTCAGCCCGACTTTATTTGTGAGAGAGGGATATTACAATTTTGAGAAATATAGTGAAAAAATGATGCAATATAAAAAAGAAGACAGTTGGGTTGCTCGTTGGATGATGGGAGATAAGGATTATTCAAAAAATATCTATCAGGCGGTTGAGCTTGAAAAATTGATGCCCAATTTGTTGGCAGTGAACAAACGCTATGAGGGTAGCGTTGCAGATTCGACCTATGTTAATCACGACGTTGCCAGATTGTACAATATGGCAGTTTGCGTTGCGAGAAAAGAAGGCACATCGGCTGAAATGGCATTGGACAAGATGCTTTCGGATTGCTATGTGAATCCGGTGAAGGCGGGGGTAAATGGCTGGGGCGGTAAAAGTCAGGAAGAGATCAACAAGATAGCCGTGTTTGCGGTTGACGACATCCCCGGCACGGTAATGGATCTGGCAAGCCTGATGAGCATGCGGGCCACGGAATTCTCCGCGCAGCCACAATACGAACGCAAGCTCTTTGCCAGCGGCTCAATTGTCAATTACCAGAATGCCGTCTACAGCAGGGCGGAACTGGAGGAACTGGAGAGACAGCGCAAAGCGTATCTCGACGAACTCCGGGCCAGACATGCCGCGAGCGAAATTTCTACGATAACCGGCAAACCCACGCCGAATCCCACGCCACGTCTGCTGACGCCGATAGAAAAAGAACACTATGACGCGATTGTGCCCACGGAGGAAGAACTGGACAAAGCGCGTCAACGCGCGTGGCTGCTCTATTCAAAGAAACTCAAGGATTACGATCCGCCCAAGGGGATGCAATCCCTTCCGAGCGGGCGCATGGAGACATTTGAGGAATTTACCGCCCGAAAG
>WQYV01000152.1 GCA_009781085.1 Betaproteobacteria bacterium | reverse complement strand
AGATGGCGCTGGAAAAGGGCCTGGACCCTGCCACGGGCCTGCCGGTGAAAGTGGACAGCCGGGCCGGCCTGATGTTCAACATTGAGACCGGCGAGAGGATACCGCCCGACGACCCCACCTCGCAGGTGCTGGCCAAGATGCGGGACGCGGCGTGGAAACAGAAGTGAAGGGGGCGCGAAGGGTATGAATCAACAAAACACGCTAGCAACCGAGAATGAAGGTTCTAGCCTCGGTTATGAGGAAGTTTTTATTCCCTGTGGTCGTAAGGTTTCCGTGAAGGATGGCTTGGCGTGGATTTCTCGTGCTTTCGACATATTTATGAAGAATCCTAAGAATTGGATTCTTTATATACTCGTATGCGTTTGTATAATCATTGCAATTCAGGTGCTTCCCTTTATTGGTCAAATCGTCTCACCGCTCGCCATGCTCTTGCTTAACACAGGCGCCATCTATGCCTGTAACCAGTTGCGGCAAAAAGGGTCATTTAGTTTCAGCGATTTTTTTATTGCTTTCCACGGTAGAGCAAGACCTCTATTGCCAGTAGTTTTACACAATTTTATCCTCTCAGCCAGCTTAGGTTTATTTGCCATACTTCTGTTGAAATTCACGCATGAGACTAGTAGTGGGACGCCATGGAATCCGGCAGGATTTCTAACTCTTATGCCTGTATACTTGCTTTTTTTCTTAGCCATTTTTCTCATGGTAGCGTGTGCTGCGCCCGCGCTTGTGATGCTGGTAACGATGTTAATCTTGTCATTCATCATGTTCATCTTTATTGGCGGCGAAGCAGATGATGCGGCAGAGGATTTCATTGTGTTTCTCATTTTGTTGCCCGCCTCAACCATTTACGTCATGTCGATGTGGTTCGTACCTGCGTTGGTGATGGTGCACAAGGTTGCACCGGTCAAGGCAATGAAAATGAGTTTTTCCGCCTGTTGCAAAAACATCCTGCCTGGAATCGTTTTTTCGATCTCGATTACCTTATTGATTATTATCAGCGCAATTCCGCTTGGACTTGGTCTGCTGGTGATGATGCCGATACTTTCTATTTGCTATTACACCTCGTACCGCAGCATTTTTTTCGACGGTAATAATTGATGAGAGGACGAAATCGACCAGATCGTGCCACTCCCCCCGGCCAAACTGCCGCCCTGGGACGGCGAAATCGAATGGGTGAAAAAGTGGAACAAAGAAAGAGCTTGAACCCCGCCACGGGGCTCCCCGTGAAAGTGGACATCCCCCACGGCCTGATGCGCGACCCCGCAACCGACGAGAGGATTCAGCCCGACGACCCCACCTCGCGGGTGCTGGCCAAGATGCGGGACGCGGCGTGGAAAAAGAAGTGAAGGGGGCGCGAAAGCCATTCTCCGTAGGGGTCGCCGCCCTCGGCGACCCGCCCATCGAAATTGTCGTCACGCATACCACGGGTCGCCGGGGGCGGCGGCCCCTACGAAAGCCGGTTTCATTTCGCAGCCGCAACCAAAACCCAGCCGGAGGGGCAATGGCAACCGCCCCGTTATTTACATTGAAATATTGAGGCCATCATGGACTTTAGCACCCTGAAAGAGGTCAAGAACAGCGTGAGCGGGCTGGACCCGCTGGAGAAGCTCTCGGCGATGCTGCCGGCGTCCCCGTTCGAGTCGCTGGAGGCGATGCTGGCCGATTTTGCCTCGGCCTTCACGCAGGGCAACCGGCTCTTTACGCTCCAGGTCGGCGACGGCACAACCTTCGGCGACCGGCTGCTGCCGCAAAGCGTGGAAGGCACGGAGAGCCTGTCGAAGTGCTACAAGTACGAGGTGACGTGCCTGTCGCCGGATGCCTTCATCCCCCTGGAGGGCCTGCTGGGCCAGGCGGCGCAGCTGGACATCACCACCGGGGAAGGCGGCGGGTCCATCCCAACGGAGGCCCCTGAAGAAATCACCCGTTGCGGACTCATCACCCAGGCGCAGATGCTCCCCTCGGACGGGGGCTTTGCCAAGTACCGGCTCACCATCGAGCCGCCCGTGGCGCTCCTTCGCCACCGGGTCACCAGCCGGGTGTTCCAGGACCTGAGCGTGCCGGAGATCGTGGAAAAGGTCATCAACGAGCACATCAACGCCAACCGTGCGATGGCCAGCACCCTCAACCAGAAAGCCGACATCCTGCGCGGGCACCTGTACGCCCCGCGCAGCTATTGTCTCCAGTACCGCGAAACCGATCTGGCCTTCATTGAGCGCTTGCTTTTCGAGGAGGGCCTGCCGTACCGCTTCGAGCACACCGGCGGAGAAGCGCCCAGCGTGACCTTCATCGTGTTCGACGACCCGTTCGGTTTGCCGCAAAGTAGCCAGCAGACAATCCGGTTCCACCGGGCGGAGGCGACGGAAAAAGAAGACAGCCTGACCGACTGGCAGCAGGCGCGACAGATTGGTTCGGGCAGCACCACGCTGGCGAGTTTCGACTACAAGCCCGTGCTCACGCACGAGACGGGGGCAGAAGGCTTTATTGGGCGAGGCGAAGAAGGGCTGGAAGCCGAAAGCACGCTGGAAGACTTTGATCCGCAGACGCTCTACTACGGAACCGACTCGGAGGAGTTGAACCGCTACGCGAGCCGCCGCCAGGAAGCGCACGACTGGGCCAAGGTAAGTTGCCGTGGGGAAGGCAACGTGCGGCAATTGCAGGCCGGGCAGTGGTTCAGCCTCACGGGGCACCCCTACTACGACCGGTTCAATGCGCAGGAAGAGCGGGAATTCGTCGTGTGCAGCGCAAGGTTCATCGCAAACAACAACCTGCCGCAGGGCCTGACCAACCGGCTCACGGCAAGCGGGTCGCCGTTTGATACAGGCGGGTCGCCGAGGGCGGCGACCCCTACGACAAATTGGGCAAACGTTTCCGTAGGGGACGCCGCCTTCGGCGTCCCGT
>WQYV01000151.1 GCA_009781085.1 Betaproteobacteria bacterium | reverse complement strand
TGCCTGGCTGGAAAAGTGCCGCAGGCTTTGGAAAAACTGCGAGAGGTTGCTCAACTCCAGCTTGCAGTTCATCCATTTCGCTTTCCTTGCCCTGATCATGAAAAGATCGTGAACAGGTTCTAAAAATGGAGAAAGTTCCAGCGTCATCGGATCAGTTCGACTTCCCTGATATGGGTGGCCGTATTGAGGTGCCGTTGATGTCGCGTGATCAGCGGGAGCATTTTTTACTGGACATCCATCGCAAGCGGATTGCTCTGACTACAAATTATCAAACTCGTGCACGCAAGGTAGTCGTGCTGGCGCGTCTGGATTTCACTGCGCCACATCGTAACCCGGATGGTCGCGAAGTGGGCGTGCCGCATTTGCATGTGTACCGTGAAGGCTATGGCGACAAATGGGCGATTGAGGTGCCTTCAGGCATGTTGTCTAATGTGCAAGACACTTGGCTGGTTCTTCTGGACTTCATGCGTTACTGCGGTGTTGTCGAGCAGCCTAATATCGTGAGAGGGTTATTTTCATGAGTACGACAAATGATCTGATCAGCCGCTATTACGACTGGCTCAAAGCCAAAACTAATTGGCGTGAGTTCAACGATTGGGTTGAAATCACCACGCCGTATCTGGATAGGCACAACGACTGCATCCAAATCTACCTAAAGCGACAAGGTAGCGAATGGGTTCTCACCGATGATGGTTACACGCTGACTGACTTGGTTCAGTCGGGCTGTGAAATTGAAACGCCGCGTCGCAAAGCACTGCTGGCCACCACGCTTAACGGTTTTGGTGTGCGGCAAAGCCTTGATGCGCTGGAGATCAGGACTACCGAAGAAAACTTCCCTCTGCACAAGCACAACCTAGTACAGGCTATTTTGGCTGTTAACGATCTGTTTTATGTGGCGCGAGCAAATGTTGAGAGCTTCTTCTTCGAGGACGTGGCGCTATGGTTGGATACCGCCGATGTGCGCTACACCTCCCGCGTGAACTTTGTCGGACGTAGTCGCTACAACCACCAGTTCGATTTTGTGGTGCCAAAATCCAAACGGGCACCAGAGCGGATACTCCGTGTCATCAACAACCCGAATAAGGGTTACGCCCAAAGTGCCGTATTTGCCTGGGTGGATACCAAGGATGTGCGGCCTGCAAACTCACGGGCATTTGCAATTCTGAACGACCGCGACCGACAGATCGTTAATTCCATACAAGATGCCTTGCGCAACTACGAAATCACGCCGATTACATGGAGTAAGCGCGAGGATTTCAGTGAGCAGTTAGCAGCGTAAGAACAGTCACCCCGAGTTTCCGCCAGTCGACCTGCCCGCCAGCCACCGTCTGCCAAGCGCCGTCAAGCGATAGCGTTGCTTACTGCTACGCGGCACGTCCGGCAATGTCATTTCAATCACCTGTGCCGCCAATGCCGGTTTCAGGTAGGCGGTGAGAAAATGATCCCTGCCCTTGAGACCGAGTGCGGATTGGATTTGCTGGCGCGACATCTCATCAGTCACGAAGCGCAGCAGGCGATCGACTTCTTCTGTGACTTGTCCTGCGACTTGTCCTGTAACTTCCGCCGTCATCGCCCTCTTCGCAAGCGGGTGACGTGGCAGCCGGATCACGAGCGAGATTCGGTCGTCGTCCGTCTCGAAGATCGGCGGCGGTGAGCCGTTGGCGGCCATTTCCTTGAAGATTTTCGGGATGCCCGTCGAGCGGCCTTCGGTCAGGTCAAGCTCTTTCAGAAACTCGCCAATGCGCCGGTTGCGGTAGCGGCGGCTGATGGCTCGGCCTGCTTGCAGGTCTTCCAATCGGATCGACCGATCCAGACCGGGAAAGCTGACGACCGCCAATTCATCGTGGCTGATACGCACCTCGATGGGTTCGCGTTCTTCGTAGGAGCGATGGTAGATGGCGTTGACCACGGCTTCCTCGATGGCGGCGTAAGGGAAGTTCCATACCCGTGTCGCTTCGGCACGGTCAGGGTGTTTGATCACCGTTTCGTGCAGGTAATTGCGCTGGATGTAGCCCAACGCCTCTCGCGCCATCCGTGCCAGCGGCCCCTTGAAGATTTTTTCGTCGAAGCGGTCGCCACCGGCTCCTTCCGGGAACCACACCACATCGATCTGGGTGTAGGGGAAAAACCGTTCCGGTGTTTCGTTGAAGAACAGCAGCCCCACGTTTTTGGGCCACGGCAATTCGGCAGAACCGCCCGCCACGTTCATCCGTTGCCCAAGCACTTCGACCAGCAGCGATGCTGCTTCCTCTGCCAGTGCACTGCCGACTTCCTGCAAAAAGTCCTGCATCAAGGGTTTGGACAAGTCATTGACCCGCGCCGACTGGTTATAGCGATCATCGAAGGGAGTCAAATAAAACAAGGGGTTGCATTGCTACAACCCCTTATGTTTTTTGATCGAACCAAGCCTGTAAGCTGGGATTCGCGAAGAAAACCCAGCGTCTGGGCGCTTCAAATCGCCCCGAGGAAATCCGCCTTGCCAACTGGCACGCCGTTATGGCGCAGGATGTTATATGCGGCCGCGATATGGAAGTAAATGTTTGGCAACGCGTGCCGCAACAGAAAAGCTTCGCCACACATCGGCTTATCTTTCCACGGCAAGCGGATTTCACGGGTTTCGCTGTTGGCAAAATCCGCCGCCTTGACCGCCTTCAAATACGCGACAGCCTTGGCAATGCATTCTTGCCATTCAGCAAAGCTGTTTTCCTTGTCTTCAAAGCTCGGCGGTTCCTGTCCAGTCAGGCGTGCCGCGCAGCCCGTAGTATGGTTGCTAACCATCTGTATCTGGCGCTTCAACGGAAACATGTCTGGGAACAGCCGCGCTTCCAGCAACGCGCACTCCTCGATCTTGCGTTCGGCGCAGTACGCCACGGCCTTGTCAAGTAGGTGCGATAAATTGTTCAGCACACAGATATTG
>WQYV01000150.1 GCA_009781085.1 Betaproteobacteria bacterium | reverse complement strand
GTCGCAATATCTCCGCTTCGTTGTTCGCCTGACGATGTTGAAGCGCTTCTGACACCGAATTGCACTGACTGCGCGTGTCAGAAGGATGTCTGGGTTCCCGTAGCAGCGTTGCCTTTGCTGGCAATAGGGGATCTTTGGCAGGATGGCCGTCTTGTTGCGTCCCCGGATTACGACGTCGAAACCTTCAACGGCCTACGAATCGAGCCCGATACGACAGACTTTGTCAAAGCGGGGCTTGCTATCGATGAAAAATTCCTGATCCCGCTCAGCCTCCATCCTTGGCACAGACCTCACACGCAAGCCTATTGCGTGCTCGTTGAGTGTGGGAATGGCCGTAGCCGTTTCGATGTCAAGTTTTGCGAGCCACTTTTCTTTGGGAAGGAATGCCTGCGCCAAACACAACCCGAGGGAAAGGTTGCCTGGCGGGTCGAACGAAATGTAAAACCCGAGCACCATGCGTGAAAAGACGTCGATCAGCAGCGTCAACCATGGACGTCCGATAGGCTGCCGATGGATATCGTCGACAAGAATGATGTCTACTAAGGTGTGGTCGACCTGCACCACCGACAAAGGCGTATCCGCTCCTGGGAAATGTCCCTTGATCTGAGCGAAGCTATCCCTTGCAGCTTTGCTGCCCTTTCGTGCTTTGGTTTTTCTGAATGCGTCGAGCGCATTAATGCGCTTGCGTACCGTGTTTTGGTGCGGCGGTTCCAGACCGGCTTTGACACACAGTTTCTCGATTTCCCTGATCACTCTTGAAACCGTTTGTTTCTGCTGAGTCAGAAAGACAGCTTCGATGGTGTCAGTGACGATCTTGTCTACTTCTGGGGCAAGCTTGGTCACGCCTTTGCCCTTACGCTGCTGTCGCATGAACACGGAAATTTTGCCGGTGGTTTCGAAAAGATTCAGCCAGCGATACAGTGTGACGAAGTGGATGCCGACTTCCACTGCACGGTTCTGGATGTCTTGAAACGTGCAACGTGGGTTGTCGAGCAGGGGCTTGATGATCTCGAACTTCCGTTCAGCCTCTACCTGTTTTTCCACGTCTTGCACATAAATATCCTTATGTGTGCTTTCCGGTAGGGACTCGGCGGAAGTCAGTTCGGTAATCGGAGCTTGCAACAGCTTGCCTGATTCCAACTCAAGCAGAACCACTGTCTCGAAGTCCTGAGTTTCCTGTTGAATGATGTGACGCCGACCTCTGTAGAAAACGGTCGCTCCAAAATCCAATACAACTGGTGGTATCAGGCTTTTGCTCACGACAAACTCCAGATTGGTGAATCCATCGTCAATTCGACGTTGAGATCGGCGCCGATTCGGTGATGCGCTAAGAGATGCCAGAGGGCAGGGATGTATTCGGCGCGTCGCCAGACATCGTTGGTAATGGTTTGTAGCAGGCTGCCGGGGGTCGTTTTGTGCGCAGCGGACAATGCGGCCAGGAGAGTTTCGATATCTGTTGCCGGGATGTCTCGAAGTCTGAAGGCAGCTAAAAATCGGACGTTAGCCAGCAGTGGTGTGCGAATCTCGACTTCGGTAATCAAACGAAAGCGCCAGGAATGCTGTTTGGCGTAACGTATGGCCTGTTTGAATTTTGGACGCAACGTTGCCCAGTTTTTCTTGATATCCGCGCGGTACTTGACCTCACACAGCCAAGGGCAGCGGTTCAATTCGGGGATGAACTCAATCAAGACATCAGGCGTATAGCTGCGAATGTTTCCATGCTTGTTACGCCACTCGATTTTTATCGGCTGTACTTCGTATCGCCCAACTTCTGGCGAAAAATCCAGCAGTGCCAGAAAGTCCCGCTCCAACGTCGATTCGAACTGTGCGGAACCGACCGCCTTACCAGAGGCCGCCACTCCGGTCACATTGCGATAGTTCTTCGGAATTTTCCGAATCGGCATTCGAAGATATTTGCAAGGATGTAGAGAGTTTCAAATTTACTTGCACAGACCTGTGTGAAGTTTAGTCGATATCAGTGTAAAAACAAGCGTTTTTTAGGTGATTTCTAGCTTTTATCGCTGGAATTCACATAACCCGTCAATCAACCCGGACACAGCTACGCTGTGCCGGTTATCTTATTCGTTAGATTTCATAGAGCCGTCGCCATGCCTTACGATGACCCCGACAACGAAGACTCTGATTCCGAACGCGAAGCGCAACTTCAGATGATGCGCGACTGGTTCTTTGAGCATTTCGAGGATCCGGCGGAAAGAACACCATATGAATCCCGTGAGGGCGGCTACATATGGATATGGGGCGGGCCTTATGACGCACACGATGAACTTGAAACCGAATTTGGCGACAGCGTTCCAGAAGACGTTATCGAAGAACTAGCAAAAGAACTTACAAGTATTTGCTGGGAGTGGGCACCGACGCCAAGTAGAGAAGACTATGACGACTATTGGCTAGAAGACGACTTATCGTCAAACCCCTATGAAATTTTCAAAGACTCAATTCAAGAGACAAACGCATTACTTCAAGACTACAGGCAACCAAACGGCGACGCCCTACTCAACAGGATGGTGTTCGCTCAACAAATCACCGCGTTGAAAACCTATTTAGCCGGAACGCTCATAAACGAGGCAATAACAGATCCAAAAATTCTCATGCGTCTAATCACTCAATTTGATGAATTGAAAGACATAAAAGTCAGTCTGGCCGATATAGAGAAGCATCAAGAAGGCAAGCAGACCTTTACACAAAGTATCGTTCATAAAGAATTGCAGAAGATCATGTATCACAACCTGAAAAAAGTGAACATGCTCTACAAAATTGCGTTCGAATTCCAGATACTGGACAAGACTGAGCACAAAGAAGAAATATTTAAGGCGGTACGGCTTCGCCATGACTGCGTACACCGCAACGGCTACGACAAAGACAATAAAAAGCATAAAGTCTTCACAGTCGAGAACGTTCAAAATAACGCCAATATGATCGAAGAACTGGTGGATAACGTGGAAAAAGCAGTCAAAACGCGACACACCTCTAACCCATCGCGTTATACACAATTCACCGGACATAACCGATTGACCGCATATGTTCGACGCCCATGACAAAATCGCGCAGGCGCTGGATGCCAAGCCAGAGGGATTTGACGCCCGGCTCGCCATC
>WQYV01000149.1 GCA_009781085.1 Betaproteobacteria bacterium | reverse complement strand
TTTTGCGGACGCCCTCCAGCAGCGGCCTGATTTGCTCAAACGACTCACGGCTGACATCACTTGGATATTTTTTACGCATCCAAGAAGTCTACGTCAAAATAAAGATCGTGAACAGGCTCTAAGAATCTCTGCGATGGCTTCGAGCTTCATGGTGACCTAACGTGGAGGTCACCGGCGCCACGCGGCTTTATCGCGCAGCGTCCGGTGAGACCGCAGGGTTCGGCGTTATCAGCGACCGACTAAACAATGGCCTCGTTGTGAAAGTGCTTTGATGTCAGCGGTGAAAGTCTGCGAGTGGGAAATCTCGTCGCCCAATTGACCCGCTTTTACAATGGCAACATTCACCAGTTCGTCCATCTCCATACCGAAGAAGGGGCCATACCCAGACACCAAGACGCTCGCCACAGACGCAGTAGTACCCGGCTGTATATCGCGCCCATGGATACATAGAACATCTAGTAGCAAATGTTGGCGCACGGTTTCCCGCCTGTCATCACTTAAAGACAATTTGGTTCGGTCCTTGCGAATGATCCCGTGCCTTGTCGCGTGCTCCAATGCTCTGCGTACTTCGTTAGCTTGATACCCCTGCGCAACGAGAGCAGCGCCGATCTCTGCTTCATCACCCGACGACTGGATCAAGGTGTGTTCAATCTCAAGCGGAGTTACAAAACCCAATGCTTGCAACTCTCGGCGTAAGCGAATAGGAGCACTCCGAATCTGAATGAAAGAGTGGGTAGTCTCCATTGCCAGAATCTTGCGAAGATCGCTATTCAGAGAAGAGAAATAGCCAGCGCCGTCGACATATTCCACGAACCGTGTGCCCTCGAACTTCTGCAATACACGGTCACGCGAGGTCTTGGTTTGATCGACATTCTTATGCGACACACTACCCGAGTCGCCAGCATAGAACTGGCTTTGCATCATAATTCGCCGCTGCCAAGCAGGGAACCACCTTGGCGTCCGATACGGGAGCACGAAGTCATAGGCGCGGGTTTTTTCATCCCGACCTTTCCCATCGCCATCCACGATTACGTCTGCAAGGTTGAAATCTTCATCGGGAATCAGGCCCCAACTTTCGAGATAGCTCCGAAGCATAGCCTCGGGCTTGTGTCCGCCTGATGCGCTGACGGAACCGCGCACCTTGAAAATTACGATAGGAGAAAGCAGGTTGCGCTCATAGCCGCAGCCCAACTGCTTGAGTGCGTAGTAGCTGAAACCAAGGCTCCAGAATTGACGCACCGCCTCCTCTCCCATCAACAGAAAAGACACGAACTGTTCGAGCAGGCGTGATTCGTCGGCGCTGTTCTCTATGGCTGCAACCAAGTCCATAAAATCGTCGCTTTTGATCGTGCGAGGGAGCGGACTTTGTTCGACTACAGCACGACCCCGGCGGCGGGTCACAGATGGAAGGGTTTCCCATCGAGCCACGTCGCGCAGAAATAGAGGAAACTGGCACTTGGAGTTGTTATCCGACTTTCCGGTGACAAGGTAGAGCGTCGAGGCCAGTGACTTGAACAGTTCGGCGCGTTCAGCCTCGGTGCGGCCGTTGGCGAGTTGAGCGAAGGTTTGCGCAATCGCGCTAGGCGCACAGTGCCGCTTATCCTGAAAGTTACCGGTCGCTTGCCCGAGTTCCTCAAATATCCGCGTCACACGTGCAAGTTCCTCCCTGAACTTGTCGGTGTCGGTTATCTCTCCCAATGAGGGAGTAATCCAAATGTCAAACTCTTTAAGGTCGCGTTGCAGATCGCGGGCAGGAATCGGCAGCTTCATACGTTGTTGTTTTTATCGAGTAGATCGGCGATTTCTACGGTGATGTTCAGGCGCTTTACGCCAAGGCGTTGTTCGACCAGCTTCGTGTATTCGTTGGAACTGTCGCACAGGATGGCGTGGAAGCCTCGTTCCTTGGCAACTGCACCAGCAGTACCGGAGCCACACATCGGATCGAGGATCAAGCCGCCATCCGAAACTGTCATTTGTAAAAGCGGGTCATAGACCTTAAATGGCTTTTGCGACGGGTGGCCGGTTTGCTCCTTGCGGCCAACGAAGCCCACAAGCAATGCTTGCTCGATTACATCGGTGGGCGAATCGTCAAGGACGCTTGTAGGTCCTGGCATATACCGCAACTTGCCCTTTTCTTTGAGGGCAAGTTGCTTCTCGTTCAGGAAGCGCTCGGGATATAACGTCGCGCCGGGTTTGGACAGATGCAGACAAGCATTCTGGCTAGATCGCCAGCCGCGAATTACAGATGGGTTATTCTTGTAGTACCACGTCAACCAGCACACGAGTTCAAGGGGCTTGGGAATGCGTTCAACGAACGGCGCGACGATCTCCGGAAAGCCCCAAAAATAAACGTGCTCTGCCAGTTCGCCAGATTGGCGGATGACGTCGAGGAAGAAAGGTACGTAATCGTCCTGTGTGCCGCCGAAGCCCTTGTTGTACCAAGGATCAAGCATTACCGTGTCGAATTGCATGTCCAGCAGACGCGCAAGCGCCAAGGTCTGCTTCACGTCCTGCGGTGGCAGGATCACCATTCCATCCCGGCTTAGGCTGTCGGCTATTGCCGATTGAACGTTGGCAATTGTGTCCGAACGACTCATTTCTTTCAGTTGTGCAAGCATCAGTATTTCCAGTAGGTTGGTTGACCGCCGAGCGGTAGTAATTTTACTTGTTGGCCACCCCTGTGTCTCTCTGACGCCTAACGAATAAGATAACCGGCACAGCGCAGCTGTGTCCGGGTTGATTGCCGGGTTAGGTGGTAGGCAGTAACCATGAGCTCGGTTGCGGTAAAAAATAAAACCAGGAACGTATGATAACCGACCCGGCGAAGCCGCGTATTTGCCGAGCTATGACGCTTGGCAAAACCGGACGCAAGGCAAGCCGAAAGAACGATACGTGGAGAATACCGCTTGCGCCTGCCAGAGCTTGATGTGTCCGCGAGACTGAACACTGGCTGGGCATAGTGCAGGAGGATGAAAGTGGCATGGTCATGGAATGCGCTGGTTCAATGCCGCCTAACGAATAAGATAACCGGCACAGCGTAGCTGTGTCCGGGTTGATTGTAGGGTTAGGTGGTAGGTAGTAACCAAGACATCTGTTAGCGTAAAAAAATAAATCTAGGAACGGATGATAACCGACCCGGCG
>WQYV01000148.1 GCA_009781085.1 Betaproteobacteria bacterium | reverse complement strand
GGACGGCGAGGTGGTGTACGAAAACGGCATCGTCTCGCGCACCACGGCCTCGAACGTGCAGCATGCGGGCAATCATGCCTTGGAGGGGCCAGCGAGCGTGTCCGCGAGCTTGCCGGGCATGCCGGAGAGTACATCCGTGACGAACGAAAAGTACATCGCCTTTGACGCGAACAATGATCCGGTAACCGGGCTCCAGTACGAAATCCAGAATGGCGAAAGGGCAATGGAGTCCTCCGGCAGCACGGCAGGCTCTGGCGACACGTCCTCCGTGGTCAACAAAGCCATCAAAAAAATCAAACTCGTCTTCAAATAGGAAAAAAACATGGCCACACTGAAGGGCGTCCGGCGTGTAAAACTGCAATTCGACGAGAAGGGCAATCCCGCCTACGAGTCCGTCACCAGCCCGGAGTGCTTCAAAATCCCTGCGGGGGTCAAGCTGCTGCCGCACGACGTGATCCCGGTCATCTTCGTGCCGGGGGTCATGGGGAGCAATTTGCGTTCGACGGAGGACAAAAAGCCCGTATGGCGGCCCCCGAATGGCAAATGGGAAGGAATTAAAGCGGCATGGCAAGGGAGCAAACAAAAACCCGCCAAGCGCCAAAGGCTCTATGACCCGGCTAAAACGGAAGTTGACGATAGTGGTCCTTGCAGCATACCTGAGACGAACTTCTGGCTGACGGAAGAAGAAGCCAAACACCGCGGCTGGGGGACCGTTCATCAAGGCAGTTACCACGCATTCCTGGCCTGTCTGGAAGAGACCCTGAACGAGCGGCGCACGGAATCCGGCCATCTGATGAATGACCTTTTGTTGACGCAGTCTCTGGGCGAAAAAATCCAGGATGTGTACAGATATAGCCCCAAGCCCGAAATCATTGCCAAGGTCGCGGCAGCCGACACGATGGCGAAGTGGCAAACCCCCTCCCCGCCGCCACCTTTGACTGAAGAAGACATCAAGCGGTTGGGCAGCTATTACTTTCCGGTTTGGGTGCACGGCTATAACTGGCTGCGCGATAACGCTGAAGCCGCCGGCAAGTTGCAGGAAACCATCGACAAGGCCGTCAATTTCTATCGCGGCAGCACATACTTCAATTGCGTGGGCAAGGTCATCCTGGTGACGCACTCGATGGGCGGGCTGGTGGCGCGCTGCTTTGCGCAACAGCATCCGGATCAGGTCATCGGGGTGGTGCATGGTGCGCTGCCGGTTGTGGGGGCGGCAGCGACCTACTGGCGCTTCCGCGCAGGCATGGAATCGGGCGGGGCGTTCGACATAGAGGGCAATTTAGGGGCGATTGTCATTGGGGAAAGCGCGAACGAGATAACGCCGCCCCTTGCCTGCGCCCCGGGGCCGCTGGAACTGGCCCCAACGAAGGATTACCCGAAGGGCTGGCTTCAATGCGCCTCGGAGCCGCCTTTCATGGGTCAAGGCGAAAGCAAGGCTAAGGTTCTTTTCAGCTTGCCCAAAGAAGACCCCTATACGGAAATCTACAGCAAGACAACCGATGACTGCTGGTGGGCGATGGTCGATCCCGCCAGGATCGACCCGGCGGGGACGATTCGGGATAATGGAGGGAAACCGATAAAAGAGTATAAAGATGCCATAGATACAGCAAGAGTGTTTCACGACAAACTCGGCCTCTACGCGCATCCGGAAACCTACGGCTTTTACGGCATCGACAACCGTTCATACCGCTCATTCGGGCATGTTGAATGGCGGGGCACCTTCGGGAGCGCAGAGAACCCGCCGGAAGACCTGATTACCAGAAAAGGCTATGCGAATTACAAGTATGGAAGGGTGGAGATTGCCGAAAAAGAACAACCCCCGTACAAGCCGGTTGTAAGGGTCTTGACATTGGCCCCAGACCGTAACCAGGCGGGCGACGGAACCGTCCCGCAGGCGTCGGGCGAGGTTCTGCGGAGGCTGCAAAACATCGCGGGGCAAGACAGGGTGTTCGGGATAGAAGGGTTTAGCCACCAGGGCGCTTACGACAACGTGTTTGCAAGACGGGCGGCCATCTATTTCCTGATCCGGATCGTGCGCAACGCCCCGCCGCCTTCCCCGCCGAGAAAAGGGGCCGAGCAATGTTCAAAATAATGGATTACGCACCAAAGCGCCGCCTTATCTTATTGGCGGCAGCCGCTGCCGCAATACTGTTGTCGGGATTGTTTCTGCTCAATTCACCTGATGGCGCTGGATCGTCACATTCAGCCCTGGAGCCTGCCATGTTCGATAAAACCAAAACCATTTGCATTGGCCGCCTTCTGGTCGATGTGCCCGTCGAAGTGGAAGCGATAGGGTGGGACAATTCCTACAACCTGGGGACAATCGAAGTCGGGTTTGGTGTCCCGAAATATCGTGAAATGCTTGATGCGACACTGAAAAAATTGAAAAATAAAGAAGACCGATATGAATACGTTAAAAGTGAATACCCTGAAGGGGGTGATAAGCAAATTATTATAAGCAGAGTTGACTTGTTTGGTGATATGTCTTATGCGGTAGATGCGTTTACACTGAACCCAAAATACATACCAGGAGCTGGATACTTTTTTTATCTTTCAGGAAAATCATATGACGAAAATAGAATGGATGAAATAATCTCAAGATATAAAGCCGTCTTATCCAATATCCGCTACCGCCCCGACTCCGAAATTCCGACGGAGCCGGGTTTTTGTTTCAAGGACGGGTTTATTGCCAACGACGGAAAGGTTTCGCAGGGGGAAATGGTCGAAGTCAGATTCAAGCTGAAAAGCAACCCGGATGTGGTTATCGAAATCAGTAGTGATGTTTCGCATGTGGTGTTTCCTCCCCTTCTGGAAAGGTTAAATGCTGGCGAGCAGAAGCTGCCGCTCATTTCAAGAATGAAGATCAGCAAAATACGGCAGGGGAAGCGGGAAATCAACGGTATGCCGGGGGAAGAATCTGTGGTGACTTTCCCCGCAGAGGACAAGACGGGGACGGTGCATGATTTTTCATGGGAAACGATGGGGGAAATGGATAACCCCCTGAAACCCAACATCCAGATTGACGTTGAATCGGGGTACGACGAAACAGGCATGGGGGGAGCTACGGCCTCCTCGTTGGACACCAAGCAGATGTTGCAACTCTTTGAAGCCATCGTGAAGACGATCCGCTTCCGGCCAGTAACGGAGAATCCCTCGGACGGTAAAGCCAAGCCGGAATCTTCACCTCCTGCCCCATCACAACCCGGCGCACAAGCCCCGGAAGCCTCTCCGCAGCGGGTGTCGACCGGCCAGCCGTGCCCGAAAACCGGTCTGTGGCGCTGCGTG
>WQYV01000147.1 GCA_009781085.1 Betaproteobacteria bacterium | reverse complement strand
GGACGGCGAGGTGGTGTACGAAAACGGCATCGTCTCGCGCACCACGGCCTCGAACGTGCAGCATGCGGGCAATCATGCCTTGGAGGGGCCAGCGAGCGTGTCCGCGAGCTTGCCGGGCATGCCCGCGAGCACGACAGAGACCGATGAAAAGTTCATCATGGTCACCCAATCCGGCGATCCGGTATCGGACGTGCTGCATGAAATCAAAAACGAGCAAGGCGGGATAGAAAGCGCAGGCGGTACGGACGGCACGGGTAGCACGTCCATGAAGAGCGACAAAATCATCAAACGGCTCAAGATGTTCCTGAAGTGATACGGAGCGCGATATGTCAGAACAACAAACCGTTGCAAAACACCGGGTGAAGCTGCACTTCGACAAGGACGGCAACCCCTACTTTCCTTCTGTGACCAGCCCGAAGAGCTTCAAGGTTCACGCCTTTGGCATCAAACCGCCAAGGGACGTGATTCCTGTGGTCTTTGTCCCCGGCGTCATGGGGACAAACCTGTGCTTGATCGGAAGGGACAAGGACGGAAATCCGACTGGGGAACCGGGAGAAGCTGCATGGACACCGCCGAATAGTGCCTTGGAAAAGCTCAGTGCGGCCAACAAAGGTGCCAAAGAACGCCCCGCCGAGCGCCAGAGGCTCCGCGACCCTAACAACACGATGGTCGACCCGCGCGGTCCATGTTCGGTTCCGGACAGCGTGTTCTGGCTCACCAGCGAAGAAGCCCGGAATCGCCGTTGGCACGAACCGCATACCGGCAGCTACCTCAATTTTCTGTGCAAGCTGGAAATTGCCCTGAATGACCGCTGGATACGGCCCGGTTATTTAAGGAAAGAAGGCAATTTTGAGCTGGAAGAAATCGGGCTACTGAAGTACCTCGATGGTGGCCCGTCCGAAAACGACCCGTCCCATGAACAGACCCGGAAAATCGCTGGCATCTATGCCAGGACAGACTATGCCGGGGGAGCAAAAAAAGCGATGAAGGCTTGGGGGGCGCAGCCCCCTGCCTTGACGGAAGATGAAATCAAGCGGCTGGAGCAGTACTACTATCCGGTTTGGGCCTATGGCTACAACTGGCTGCGCTGTAACGGAGAAGCCGCAGACGGGCTGGTGAAATACATCAAGGAGAAGGTACTCGCGCGCTACGAGGGTGGCAAGGATAAGGATGGCAAGGAGAAGTATTTCAGGCACCAGGGCAAGGTCATCATCGTGACGCACTCGATGGGGGGGTTGGTTGCGCGGCGCGCGGCGCAGGAGATTCCGGACACGATTTTAGGGGTCGTGCATGGCGCGCAACCCGTTGTGGGGGCGGCGGCGGTATACCGGCGCGTCAAATCGGGACAGGATCAAGACGGCTCCATTGTAGAAAGTAAAGTGGCTGATGTCATAGGCAGGACTTCGGAGCGCATGACGCCGCAATTGGCCTGTTCGCCGGGGCCGCTGGAACTGGCTCCGACAAGGGATTACCCGCCCGGATGGCTCAAGGCAACGCTCCACGTTGGAAATAGCTACCACAACGCCGTCCCACATTCTGTTCCTGCGTTGCCGGTCAAAGACCCCTATACGGAAATCTACAGTAAAACCACGGATGACTGCTGGTGGGGGATGATCGACCCTGCCTTTATCGACCCGGCGGAAATCATTCGGAAGCGCAGAAAAAATCCGTTAGATGAGTATAAAAATGCCGTGGATATAGCCAAGACTTTTCACGACAAGCTCGGACTCTACGCGCACCGGGAGACTTATGGTTTTTACGGCGTTGATAACGACAAATACCGCGCCTACGGGCATGTCGAATGGAGCAATTTGGCGGACGATTCTCACGGTATGCTCTATCGGCCAGATCCGAAAATAGGGATTCCCAAGGACTTGATGGAGCGTAAGGTAAAGAAAACCGGTTACCCGGTCGACGTCTATAGCGTCAATACCCGCTACGTTTACGTTAGTCTGCCCAGCGACACAAAGGATGATCTACTTGCGCCCAAGAACCTGAAGCCGGGCGAAGTCTACGAAAAGCAGGTTTGCTTCTATCTGTTATCTGACCGGAACCAGGCGGGCGACGGCACGGTGCCAGCGGACTCCGGCAAGATGCTGAAGCATCTGCAACCTGCGCCAAAGATGGTGTTTGCCATGTCGGGTTTCGATCATCAAGGGGCTTACAACGATCCCTATACCTATCAGGCCACCGTCTACTTCATCGCCCGAATCATACAGAAAGCCTCGCCACCCGTTTCAGGGTAAGAACGATGAATACACCGAAGCGCCATCACCTTATTTTATTGGCGACGATTGTCTTCGCGCTGCTATTGGCCGCTTTTTACATGTTCATCCAGCGCAGTTCGGAACCGCCCCTTTCCGCTTTGGAGCTTAAAATGTTCGAGAAAACGAAAACGTACTGCTTTGGTCGTTATGTGGTCGATGTTCCAGTGGAGGCGGAATTATACTCTACTTGGCATAGCTACTCTGTAGGCGAAATCAATCCTGGATTCGGCGTACCGAAATACCGAGAAATGATTGATGCAACACTAAAAAAATTGAAAAATAAAGAAGATCGCTATGAATACGTTAGAAGTGAATACCCTGAAGGCGGTGATAAGCAAATCATTATAAGTAGAGTCGACTTGTTTGGGAAAATGTCTTATAGGATTGACGCTTTCACATTAAACCAAAGGGGTATACCAGGAGCGGGTTATTTCTTTTACTATTCTGGAACAGGATATGATGAGAACAGGCTTGATGAAATCATTACAGAATACCGCAACATCTTGAACAACATCCGCCACCGCGAAATCTCTGAAATTCCAACAGAACCGGGGTTCTGTTTTGGGGGCACGTTTGTTGCCAATGACGGGAAGGTTTCGCAGTTGGAAATCTCCGAAATGACCTTTCACATGAAAGACAACCCGGATATTGTCATCAAGATTGCCAGCGAGACCCTTCACGCGCCATTCAAGCGTCTGCTGGAGAGGGATAAAGCCGCCTTGGACAAACTGTCCCCCCTAGCCAGGTTGAAGCTCAATGTCATCAAAGAAGGAAAGCGTGAAATCAACGATATCCCTGGGGAAGAATCCCTGTCTTCCTTCCCCTCGGACGACCAGACCGGGACAGTCCATGATTTTACGTGGGAATCGTATGCGGAGCTTGACGAGAACTTCAAGCCGCTGCTGCAACTCTCCATCGTTTCAGGCTACGATGCTCACGGAAGGAGGGGCGCTACTGCATCATCGCTTGGCACCAAGCAAATCCAACGGCTCTACGAGTCCATCGTCAAGACGATCCGCCTGCGGCCTGTGACTGAGAATCCATCGGAAGGAAAAGCCAAGCCGGAATCTTCACCTCCTGCCCCATCACAACCCGGCGCACAAGCCCCGGAAGCCTCTCCGCAGCGGGTGTCGACCGGCCAGCCGTGCCCGAAAACCGGTCTGTGGCGCTGCGTG
>WQYV01000146.1 GCA_009781085.1 Betaproteobacteria bacterium | reverse complement strand
GCTCATGCCGAAATCGCCATGCTCGGGCTTGAGGCAGACCGGGCAGCGCATATTGCAGGCGCTGGTGATCTCCACTACCGGCAGGCAGGTGTGCTGGCGGTGTTCCGGACAGAGGCCGCAGGAATCGGGGCAGCCTTTGAAATCCTGGTTCCCCAGGGCAAAGGGAACCTGCCCCGGTTTGACGTAGTGGCGGCTTGCTTCATACCAATCCGGGTCGGAAGAGATGAGGGCCGAGGCGTCCCCGTGTTCGGGGCACAGGGTTTCAAGCCATACCGCGCCGTCCTTTTGCAGGATGCGGGCGCTGACCAGGGCACGGCACTGTCCGCAAAACCCGGTGGTGTAGGAGTACAGATGCCCGTTCATTCCGGTTCCACCCAAAAACGTGGGTCTTTCTGGCGATATAAAAGGTTGTAGGAACAAGCGGGGGTCATGGTCCCGTTCTCGTCGTCGGGCACCAGGTCGCCGCAAAGCGCCACCCGGGCCAGGTCGAAATTGTCTTCGTCCATATGCGCGTGGATGGTCACGGTCTTGACCATCTCATGGAAAAACTTCGGATGGCGCGCATCTTCCTTTTCGAAACGGGCGATGAACTTTTTGAGCAAGGCCATCTCCTCCCTGGCCGTGCCCGCAACCCAAAGTGCGTCGATGGCCTCCCGGAAACGCCCCTCCATTTCCGGGGTATGGCGCATGAGGAAACTGTTTCCCGTGGCCGCCGTGAGCAGTTCCTTATCCAGCAGACGCGTAAATGGCACGCGGCGTGCGCCGTCCACAATGAAATAGCTGGCGGAATAGCAAAGCGGGTGATATGAGCCGTGCGCAAAAAAATCGGAGGCGGCAAAACCTCCGCGTTCGGCAAGGCCCAATTCGACCTCTTCCAATGTGCTGTGCCTGCGCGGGGAAAAACGGCTGCCGTGATGGCCGGTATAGGCCATGTTCTGGATGGTGATGCCGCAGACGAACTTTTTGGGCAGGTAGTCGTTGATGAGAAGTGGGATTTCGTCGTCGTTGAGGCCCGGTATCCAGACCAGCAGCAAGGCGGTAGGGATGTCCAGTTCCTCCAGCATGGCGAGGGCGTCCAGTTTGCTGCGGACGAGATCCTTGCCGTGGATACGTAGGCTTTTCTCCGTATCCAGGGTATCCAGTGAAAGGATGACCTGGACCCCCAATGCCTTGATTTTTTCGGCGAAAACCCTGTTCCTGCCCAGCACCATCCCATTGGAATTTACGCCGACCCGGCGGAACGAACGTTTGGTACAACGCTCCAGTATCTCAAAAAGCTGCGGATGCAGCGTTGGCTCCCCGCCGGTGAGGTCGAGAAGGTCGAGGTTCGTGCTCTGTGCTTCGATGTGGTCGAGGATGCGTTCCAGTTCGTCCAGGGATTTGTTGTAAACCTTGTCCGGCCGGTTATGGGTAAAGCAGATGGGGCAAGCCAGATTGCAATTGTTGGTAATGGAAAAGATCGGCAAGCGCAGCGAATTGGCGTGGTGGGTGCAAGGGCCGCAGTCAAAAGGGCAACCCTGGCGCACAGGTGTGAGGTCCTTGTTTTGCCGAATGGGACGCGCCCGGCGGGTGCGTTCCATAAACCAGTCCAGACTCAGGCTGACGGGGCTGCGGCGTGAGCCGCCCTTGGGGCAGACGCGATCCATGAAAACGCCCTCCGCTTCGGCGATATAGAGGGCGTGTTCCACCGTGCGGCAGTTGGGACACCAAGCCCTGGTGCTGCCCAGGGTAGTGCCTCCAAAGCGCACTTCGCCGGTTTGCGGCTCGTCGTAGCACGTTAGGGCTACGCACGGTTCAGCCATCTTTATGTTCCTCCCCACTGTTTTGCCTATCATCCTGCGTCTCGCCGTTTCCCGCAAAACGGGCATACAGTTCCGGACGGGTCAATTTCCAACCCAGAATGCCCCACATGAGGAAGCTGAGCCGCCTGTAACCCTTGCGCCGCAAGTAATAGGCAATAATGGGAGCATCATATCCCACTTCACAAGTGACAAAAATATGCTTGTCCTTGGGAATTTCATCCAAGTGCTTGCCTATGCTGAAAAAAGGGAAGCGCCTGCTGTTGGGCAGCGGCTTCAGGGTGTAATCGGTTTTTGGGGTGCGGCGCAAATCGATGATGAAAACATCCGGCGCGAAAAACATCTCCGGCGTCAGGCGCGAAGGCTGTACCGCCGTAACGGTGTCGCCCTTGCCGGAAAGAACGTCATCGAATATGGCAACCACGTAGCGCAGGTCTTTGTCCGAAAAATCGTGCGCAAGCGATATGCGCAAGGTACTGCGGGCTTCTTCCGGCGACAGGCCCATGCCCGTCAGCACATGGGAAGGCGCATCCTCCCCGGTATTGCAGGCGGACCCGGCAGCCACGGAAATGCCGTAATAATCGAGTTGCCCCATGAGCACGGCGTTGGCCCTGCCAGGGAAAGTGACGCTGATGGTCCCGGGCTGGCATTCGGTGCCGGAAGGCGAATTGACGACGCAATCCGGGGTCAATTCCCGCAGGGCAGCGGCCAGGGCATCGCGGCGGCGGCACAGCCCGCCCGCCCCGGCGAGCAGCAAGGGCACATCCTCGGCCGCCGCCGCAAACCCGGCGATGTTGTGCAGCCCTTCCGTACCCGCCCGCCTGCCCTCCTCCTGGTGCCCGCCCAGCATGAAAGGGGCAAAGGGCGCACCTTCCCGCACGTACAGTGCGCCCACGCCTTTGGGACCGTGGATCTTGTGCGCGGAAAACGAGGCGTAATCCACCCCTGAACCAAGCAGGTCTACGGGGATTTTGCCCAGGGCCTGGACCATGTCGCTGAAAAAAAGCGCCCCGCGTGCATGCGCCACGGCAGCCATGGCCTTCGCGTCATACAAGGTGCCAGTTTCATTGTTGGCCGCCATGCAGACGGCAAGACCCACATCTTCCCTCCAGGCGCATGCCATCTCTTCCGGAGAGATACGGCCCTGGCGGTCCGGTTTCAAGGCAATGAGAGAAAACCCCTGCCGTTCAAGATGAAACAGGGTTTCAAGCATGGCCGGATGTTCGAGCGGGTTGTAGAGGATGGCGCGTTTGTCCGGTGGCAGGAATGGAGCGATGGCGCGCAGGCTGTTATTGGATTCGGTGGCGCACGAGGTAAAAATGAGGGTTTCCGGCGGGGCGTTGACCGCCTTGGCCAGACATACCCGCGCATCCGCCAGGATACCCGCAGCCTCGTGCGCCATCCTGTATGGGGACGAAGGGTTGGCATAGCAGCGGCCAAGCAGCCCGGCCACGGCCTTCTGCGCTTTCTTGCTGACCCGGGTGGTTGCGTTGTTATCACAATAGACGGTGCGCCTAAATCGAAGCATTTTCATCGTAGAACGGTTTGATGACGGCATTGAAACGAATGACCCGCCCGACGATGCCCGGCGGTTAAAATAAATATTGTCTCACGTATTGAATATTCCGGCGCGGGTGGTAACATCCGTGTGG
>WQYV01000145.1 GCA_009781085.1 Betaproteobacteria bacterium | reverse complement strand
TGGCCGTTGATAGTACCGGGTACGAAGTAATGCCCGGCAGGGTTGCGCTTCAAGACCAGTTCGGAAGCTGCGCCGGGAGCGACGGCAACATGACGGTTGGGGTTGGTGCGCCTGTCCTGCACGTCCTCGAAAAAGAGCCACAATCCACCAATCAGCGCCAGCGCCGCCAGCCAAGCCATGCCCCGGCCTACCGGGCGAGCCAGGTCGTTCTCTTCGTCAGGCTGGGGAGCGTTCATCAATGTCGGAGGTCAGGCAAACGCCTGTCCGTGTTCGCGGGTGGCGTGGAAGGTGACTTTCGGCCATTTTTCCATGGTCACTTCCAGGTTGTAACGACTGCTGGCGAGGTAGACGAGGTTGCCATCGACGTCCCGGCCAAGCCGTATCGCCTGTTCCCGCTCAAAGTTGCGGCGGGTGGTTTCGTCAGGGAAAGTGAGCCAGCGTGCGGTATGGATGTCAGCGTTATCGAAGATGGCGTCGACCTTGTATTCGTCTTTCAGCCGTTGGGCGACGACTTCGAATTGCAGTTGCCCGATGGCACCCAGAAGCATCTGCCCGCCTTCGAGTTCAAAGACCTGGATGGCACCCTCTTCCCCAAGTTCCTGCAACCCTTTCTGCAACTGCTTGGATTTGAGTGGGTCGCGCAGGCGTGCGGCGCGGAAGAGTTCCGGCGAGAAATAGGGGATGCCCTTGAAACCCAGCGCCTCGCCTTCGGTGAGGGTGTCGCCGATCTGTAACTGGCCGTGGTTGTGGATGCCGATGATGTCCCCGGCCACACCGTCCTCTTTGAGGATGCGTTCGTTCGCCATGAAGGTCAGGGCATTGGCGAGTTTCATATCGCGCTTGCCGCGCACATGAAGCACTTTCATCCCGGAACTGTAGCGGCCCGAACAGATGCGGAAGAAGGCGATGCGGTCGCGGTGGCGGGGATCCATATTGGCTTGGATTTTGAAGACGAAGCCGGAGAAGGCGGGCTCTGCCGGTTGCACCATGCGCGTTCCGGCACTGCCTTGTCCGGCGATCCTTGCCTGAGGCGGCGGCGCCCAGTCGATCAGGGCCTGGAGGATTTCCTGTACGCCAAAGTTGTTGATGCCGGAGCCGAAGAACACGGGGCTTTGCTGGCCCGCGAGGAATTCCGCGAGGTCGAAGGGGGGGGAAGCGTCGTGGAGCAAGGCCACATCGTCCCGTACTTGCCCGATTTCGAGCGGGTAGCGGCGATCGAGTTCCGGATTGCCGATTCCTGCAACGACTTCCGCTTCGCTCTTGTGCTCTTCCCCGGGGGCGAAAGCCAACATACGGTCGGCCAGCAGGTGATAGACGCCGCAAAAAGCCTTGCCCATACCGATCGGCCAGGTGATAGGGGCGCAGGAAATTTTGAGCACGTCCTCGATTTCGGCCAGCAGGTCGAAAGGCGCACGTACTTCGCGGTCGAGCTTGTTGATGAAGGTGATGATCGGGGTGTTCCGCAGGCGGCAGACTTTGAGCAGTTTGATGGTCTGCGCCTCCACGCCCTTGGCGGCGTCGATCACCATCACCGCCGCGTCTACGGCGGTGAGCACGCGGTAGGTGTCCTCTGAAAAGTCCTCATGCCCCGGCGTGTCGAGCAGGTTGATGGTATGCCCTTGGTACTCGAACTGCATTACGGAACTGGTCACGGAAATGCCGCGCTGTTTTTCGACTTCCATCCAGTCGGAAGTGGCATGCCGTGCGGATTTGCGTGCCCGTACCGTCCCGGCGAGCTGGATCGCGCCGCCGAACAGCAGCAGTTTTTCGGTCAGCGTGGTCTTGCCGGCGTCCGGGTGGGAAATGATGGCGAAGGTGCGGCGGCGCTCAACGTCGCGCAGGAGTTCGGGAGGGACAGGAGAGGTCAAGGGGAGCCTTTCAGGTTGGCGGCTGCTTCTTCGCAGGTGCTCGCCGGGAGGTGGTTTTCTTTTCAGCGGATTCGTCTTTTGATGTATTTGCTTTCGTGGTTTTTACATCCATTTTCGCAGGCTTTGTGGCTGTTTTCGCAGATTTTGGCGCACGTGGCTCGAACTCGAATCCCACTTTGCCGTCCTGCCCACGCACGAGGAAGGCAGAGAATTTGCGGTGGGTGCGGGCAGAGACGAAGCCGCGCAGGAGGTCTGTTTTGCCTTCGGCGAGGAGCTTTTGCATCTGCTCGTGCTCGACGGGTTGCTGGAGGATGATCTTGCCGGAGCGGAAATCGCAGCTTTTTCCCGGCCCTGTCGTTTTTTCGCAGATGTAGGCCATGCCGCTATCGAACACGCGGGCGTGGCACTTGGGGCAGGTTCCAACGGGTTCCTGGCCAGAGAAGTCCACCGCTTCACCCGCCTCGCCTTCTTTGGACTGGCCGAAATCGAACGCAGGCTGTTTGTCGTCGTTCAGTGTGATGTCCGCGTTGAAGAGGCGGCCCATCCTGTTGCGGAAGCCCATGAGGGGGCCGATACGGCCTTCGCGCAGCAGGGTTTCGATTTCTTCGATCTCGAACTGACGGCCCGCGACGATTTTCCACGTGGCCCAGTCGCAGGACTGGCAGGCGAATTTCTTGTAGTTTTCCTTCACGGTGCCGCCACATTTTGGGCAGGGCACGGAAAGGGTGGCGAAGTCGCCAGGCACGGTGTCGGACTCAAAGCGGCGGGCACGCTCCACGACATCACGGGTCATTTCCGCGATTTCATGCATGAAGGCTTCACGCGAGAGTTCGCCGCGTTCCATGCGTGCAAGTTTGTATTCCCAGCCGCCGGTGAGTTCGGGCGAGGCCAGGGCGTCGATGCCCAGCCCCTTGATGAGGGTGATGAGCGAGAACGCCTTGCCGCTGGGGATCAGTTCGCGCCCGTCGCGGTGCAGGTATTGTTCGGCGATCAGGCCTTCGATGATCTGCGCCCGCGTGGCCGGGGTGCCAAGGCCGCGTTCGGCCATCGCCGCCCGGAGTTCTTCGTCGTCGACCATTTTGCCTGCGCCTTCCATCGCGGAAAGCAACGTGGCTTCGTTGAAGCGGGCGGGCGGTTTGGTCTGGAGGGCGCGAAGCAGGATTTCTTCGGTACGTACCGTCTCATTGGGCTGCGTCGGAACCAGCCGCGCATCGTCCCCGCCGTTTGCTTCCTTGCCGTAAATGACGAGCCATCCGGGGGAAAGCAGCACTTTGCCTTCGGTCTTGAAGGCTTCGTCCTTGACGCGGGTGATGCGGGTCGTGACCCGGTATTCCGCCGCCGGGTAGAACACGGCGAGGAAGCGCCGGGTGACGAGGTCGTAGATTTTCTGTTCGGCGTCCGAGAGGCTTTTCGGCAACGCACCGGTGGGGATGATGGCGAAGTGGTCGGAAATTTTTTCGTTGTTGAAGATGCGCTTGTTGGGCTTTACCCATCCCCGGCGGACAATTTCTCCGGCAAACGGCGCATAGGTTTCCGGCAGATTCTTCAGGATGTCGCCCACCGTGCCCAGATAGTCTTCCGGCAATGCGCGGGAATCGGTACGCGGGTAGGTGAGCACCTTGTGTTTTTCGTACAGGGCTTGCGCCAGTTGCAGGGTGACGCGC
>WQYV01000144.1 GCA_009781085.1 Betaproteobacteria bacterium | reverse complement strand
CGCGATTTAGACGAGGAAGACCCGCAAGAAATCGAGGCTTCCAAATTCGATCTTGCCTACATTTCGCTTGACGGCAATATTGGCTGTCTCGTTAACGGTGCCGGCCTAGCAATGGCAACAATGGACACGATCAAGCTCTTCGGTGCCGAACCGGCGAACTTTCTCGATGTCGGTGGCGGCGCCTCGGTGGAAAAAGTTACCGAAGCCTTCAAAATCATGCTTCGAAATGCCAACGCCAAAGGCATTCTGGTCAACATTTTCGGCGGCATCATGCGTTGCAACACCATTGTTACCGGTGTCATCACTGCAGCCAGGGAAGTGCATCTTTCCGTGCCGTTGGTCGTTCGCATGAAAGGCACCAACGAAGACTTGGGCAAACAGATGCTGAAGGAATCCGGCCTACCGATCATTTCCGCCGATACCATGGCCGAAGCCGCGGCCCGGATCGTCGCCGCCGTCCAATAACAAGAAACAAGAGGAGCAAGAGGAAAAACCATGCCTATTCTCATCGACAAAAACACCAGAGTCATCACCCAAGGCATCACCGGAAAGACCGGCCAGTTCCATACCCGGATGTGTCGTGATTACGCCAACGGCAAGAATTGTTTCGTCGCCGGCGTCAACCCGAAAAAAACTGGCGAAGACTTCGAGGGCATCCCGATCTATGGCGCGGTAAAAGACGCTAAGGAGGCTACCGGCGCTACCGTCTCTGTCATCTACGTCCCGCCTGCCGGAGCCGCCGCGGCGATTTGGGAAGCGGTCGAAGCCGGCCTCGACCTCGTCATCTGTATCACCGAAGGCATCCCGGTACGCGACATGCTGATGGTGCGCAACCGCATGAAAGCCAAGGTCGCCCAGGGCGGAAAGGAGACCCTGCTGCTCGGCCCGAACTGTCCCGGCCTCATCACCCCAGATGAAATCAAGATCGGCATCATGCCAGGCCACATTCACAAAAAAGGCCGCATTGGCGTCGTCTCACGTTCCGGCACGCTGACCTATGAAGCCGTCGCGCAACTGACCGAAATCGGGCTAGGTCAATCCTCCGCCGTCGGCATCGGCGGCGACCCAATTAACGGCCTGAAGCACATCGACATCATGCGCATGTTCAACGGCGATCCCAACACCGACGCCGTCATCATGATCGGTGAAATCGGCGGCCCGGACGAAGCCGAAGCCGCACGCTGGTGCAAGGATCACATGAAAAAACCCGTCGTTGGTTTCATCGCCGGAGTTACTGCTCCCCCCGGAAAACGCATGGGTCACGCCGGTGCGCTGATTTCAGGCGGCGCGGACACCGCCGACGCAAAACTAGCGATCATGGAAGAATGCGGCTTCACCATCACGCGCAACCCATCGGAAATGGGCAAACTGCTGAAGTCCTTGCTGTAGGCGCGTATTGAAATCCAAGTTGCTGTATGGACAAAAAAACCGAATCCCGCTTGGTACGGGATTCGGTTTTTCCAGTACGGATGCCACCGCCAGCTGGCAGGGATTGCGCTTAACGCTTCGAAAATTGCTTGGCGCGACGCGCCTTGTGCAAACCAACCTTCTTGCGCTCAACTTCGCGGGCATCGCGAGTCACAAATCCGGCAGCACGCAGATCTGCTTTCAATGTGGGATCGTAGTCGATCAGGGCGCGGGTGATCCCGTGACGCACTGCGCCAGCCTGACCGGACTCACCACCACCGGTCACGTTGACCATGATGTCGAAACGGCTTTCGTTGTTGGTAAGTACCAACGGTTGACGGACAATCATCCGCCCGGTTTCGCGGGAAAAAAACCCATCGATCGGCTTACCGTTAACGACGATGCTGCCAGAACCTGGTTTGATGAACACACGGGCAACAGCGGTCTTGCGGCGGCCAGTGCCGTAATTATAAATGGTGACAGCCATATGTGGCTCCTCAGATTTCAAGAACTTTGGGCTGCTGGGCGGTGTGTGGATGCTCTGCGCCCGCATAGCATTTCAATTTTTTGAGCATCGCGTAACCGAGCGGCCCTTTCGGCAACATACCTTTGACGGCCTTTTCCAGTACACGCGCCGGGAAACGCTGTTGCAGCTTGGTGAAATTAGTTTCATAGATACCGCCAGGATACCCAGAATGACGATAGTATTTTTTGTCGACCGCTTTATTGCCAGTGACGCGCAACTTGTCAACGTTGACCACAATGATGTAGTCGCCGGTATCGACATGCGGCGTATAGATAGTCTTGTGCTTGCCACGCAAGCGGCGAGCTACTTCGGCGGCCAGCCGCCCGAGCACCTTGTCTGCGCCATCGACGACAAACCAATCGCGCTGGACTTCGTGCGGTTTGGCGGAAAACGTTTTCATGTAAAAACCTCAAAGCGTACGTAATGCGTATAACGAGCCAAAGTACCGGCTACTAAGACGGAAAGTCTTTGATGATAGCACTTCTCGCTAGGGGCGTCAATCATAATGCTGCAAGCTATTAAAAGCTTTCCTCTCCCTGACGCTACACGCCAGGGAGATTAGAGATAAGTTTCAGGCCACTTTGAATTTCGCCACTGCGTCGCGCACGGCCCGTGCCATCTGTTCGATATTCATTGCCGCTTCAGAAGAACTGCGCGCCGCTGCACTGTTTTCCTCCGCCGCCTGAGCAACGCGCTCGTCTTGCCGTGCGATCGTCTCACTAGAAATACCCTGTTCGGCTAGAACCGAGGTAATGTCACCAACGTGCGTTTTCACCTTTTGGGAGCCATCCTGAATGTCCGTGATCGCCACCCCAGCCTGGTCGGCCAGCGTAACGCCGGACTGAACCCTCCCAGCAACATTGCCCATCGCTTTCACTGCCGAACCCGAACTATCCTGGATGGCGGCGATCATCGAACCAATCTCACCGGTAGCGCTCGCGGTACGTTCGGCGAGTTTCCTCACCTCGTCAGCAACGACGGCAAAACCGCGACCTTGCTCACCGGCACGTGCCGCCTCGATGGCCGCGTTCAACGCCAATAGGTTAGTCTGGTCGGCAACATCCTTAATCACCTGCACGATGCCCGAAATCTGTTCAGAATGTCTACCCAGTTCGGCGATGCTCTCGGAAGACACACGCACTGCCTCGGCCATAGCGTGCATCTCGTCGACGGTCTGGCGGATAATATCGCCGCCCTGTTGCGAAACTTCGCCGGTATGCTGCGTGATTTCGGAGGTTTCCTGTGCGTTCTGGCTGATGTGGGTGATGCTAACGGTCATTTCCTCAACCGCGGCCGCCATCACCGAAGAGGATTCGCAGCTCAACTCGGAGCTTTTAGCGACCAGTTGCGCGGTAGTGGAAAGTTCGCTCGCAGCACCGTCAAGTCGATTTGTATGCCCAAGGATTTCGCTCAGGGTTTTTTGCAGGACGGTCAGCAACTGATTGAACGAGGCCGAGGTTTGCCCCACCTCGTCGGAACCAGAAACGTCCACGCGCCGTGTGAAATCGCCGCCCCGTTCGACTTCACCCATCGCCATCTGTAAATCCGACAGCGGGGCGACGATAGAGCGGATGATCCTCCAGCCAATAAAGACGCAAACCACCAGCCCGGCAGCGAAAGCAATCAGCATGTACGTGCGTGATGCGTTATAAGTTTCCGTAGCATGGTCGAAGTTCCTCAAGGAGAGTTTGTCGTTCGCGTCGATCAGGCCGCGTGCGTCCTTTTCCAGGACAAGCCCATGGTTGCGGTATCCCCGGATGAACCGCTCCACAACCGCGTTGGAATAATCATTCGCACGTATCGAATCAAGGGTGGGGCGGATGGTCTCATTGACAAACCGGGCATACACTTCATTGAACTCGGAAACCAGTTGCTTCTCTTCGGCTGCCGCAGGGGTAGCGGTATAGAACGCCCATGACTCGTTGAT
>WQYV01000143.1 GCA_009781085.1 Betaproteobacteria bacterium | reverse complement strand
TACATGAACTACCTCCAGGTAGTCCAAGTCTTTGTCCGCTCCCCCTTCATTCGTTGGGTATTTGGTTGCTTTATTGGCATCTCGACTGTTACGAGATGAGCGGCTTCTGTGATCGAGGTGTCCAGTTTGCCGTGCTTCATGAATCAGCTATCGCAGGCCAGCGGGTATATGATCCAAGAAGAGACGGCTAACCTCTCGGTCAACACGGACCTCCTGCAAGCTGCGTTTGCAGGTTCCCTCCGCGGCTTCGCCGCTCTGGCAAGCGGAAGTGGCATTCTTTGCGGATCGTGCGTTCGGCTGGGCTTGTGTCCGGTTTCGCCAAGCGTCCTAACCCGGCAATGAGGACGAGAATTGGTACAAAAACGGTCGCACCAGACCTGCATTGTAGCCGCGGAATGTGTGGTTCATTCCGTCCAATCCTCGAAAACAAGGCTTGGAACACGTTGAAACTCGCGGATGTTGTTTGTGACCAGAATTGCGCCGACGGACAACGCATGACCGGCAATGGCGGCATCGTTGGAGCCGATAGGAGTACCGGAAGCCGCCAAAGCCTGTTTGATGGTGGCGGTGGCGTCAACGGCGGCTTTATCCCAAGGCAGCACGGCATCCAGGCGTTTGATGAATTCATCTACCAACAGGCTGTGCCTGGGTGAAGCCTTTTTGCCGATCGCGCCGAAACGCATTTCTGCGTAGGTGATCGCTGACACCACTATCTTGTGTTTTTGCGTCGAATACATATGCAGCTTGTGCAGCACGGCCTGCGGCTGTTCGCGCATGACGAAAGAACAGATGTTGGTATCCAGCATGTATCGCTTCATAGCGAAAACCGGCCTTCCTCAACCACATCGGGCCGTTCGCTCAGAAAGTCCGCGTCAGCCTTGCCGAAAACGCTGAATGATTCCCACGATGGCTTGACCGGACGCAAAATGATCGCATCCCCCTCACGCTGGATTTCCAGTTCGGTAATGCCTTCAAAATCCAGGTCTTTTGGCAACCGGACAGCGCGGTTATTCCCGTTTTTAAAAATTGAAACAGTACGCATCGTCTGTCTCCTTGCTTAATCAGGCATATGTTACAGCATATGTTATGATTTGATAACTGTCAACGTTTGGTACTTTCCCCCGTCTGTTCCGGCTTCGCCGTGGATGCGGATGTTTTGGATCGGGCTATCGACAACGAAGCTCATGGGCGTCCCTCGTTGACCAGTTCCTTGATGGGGGTCCCCCCGAGGCTCAGTTCCTGGCAGGCTTCCAGAAGCACCTTGGCAGCCTGCCTGGCCCAAACGCTGGCTTGACAGGCGTAAGGCGCGCTACGGGCTTGCCGTGGCGGGTGATGAGGAACTCTTCGCCAACGGCAACTTGGTCGAGCAAGCCGCTCAACTTGTTCTTGGCCTCGAACAACGGCACTTCATGCACGGGTATCTCCTTTTTATGGCTAGACCATAGCTGGATTGTTAGTGCGAAAAAACTTGGTTGGAAGGCGATGCGCCGTGCGGTGGAAGGGGCGGGATTTGATGCGCTGCAATAAATTAACGGTCTGGGCACTCGACATTTGCGCCAAAGCACTGGAAAATAGCGCGGTTTTTCCTTGATCGGAGGGTTGTCCGTCCGGTCAGGGGGTTTTGTACGATGTGTGGGTGCGCGGTGCCTTGACCGGTTTCGCGGCGGTGTCGCCGTAACTGGGGCATGCTCCTTGCGCCTGGAATCGGTTTTTCCTGGAAATCACTATGTCACCTGGACTTATTTTGGCGCTGGTGTGCGCCGTTATTGCCATTTTTTATGGCATCTTTGCTACTAAAACGATCCTCGCCAAACCTTCCGGCAATGAGCGGATGCTTGAGATCGCCGCTGCCATTCAGGCAGGCGCCCAGGCGTATCTCGGCCGCCAGTACATGACGATCGGCATCGTTGGGGTCGTGCTGTTTCTCATCATTGGCTTTTCCCCGATCGGTTGGCTAACGGCTGGCGGCTTCCTGATAGGTGCTGTGCTGTCGGGTGTGACGGGTTTCGTCGGGATGAATGTGTCGGTGCGAGCCAATGTACGCACTGCCGAAGCGGCGCGTAACGGCATTGCCGCGGCGCTCGATGTCGCTTTCAAGGGCGGCGCGATTACCGGGATGCTGGTCGTCGGGCTGGGTTTGCTTGGCGTTGCGGGCTACTATGCCGTGCTGAAGGCACTGGGTGGCGAGGCAGCCTTGCACGAAATCGTGCATCCGCTGGTCGGGCTGGCTTTTGGCGGTTCGCTGATTTCGATCTTCGCGCGGTTGGGCGGCGGCATTTTCACCAAGGGGGCCGACGTCGGTGCCGGCCTGGTGGGTAAGGTCGAAGCCGGGATTCCCGAAGACGACCCGCGCAACCCTGCGGTGATTGCCGACAATGTGGGCGACAACGTGGGTGACTGCGCCGGTATGGCCGCCGACCTGTTTGAAACCTATGCGGTGACGGTTGTTGCGACGATGGTGCTTGGCGCGCTGACGCTCAAGGGCGTTGCCGGCGCTAACGACAACATCGTCGTTTATCCGCTGGTGTTGGGCGCGATTTCGATCGTGGCTTCGATCATCGGCACCTTCTTCGTCAAAACCTCCGAAGGCGGCAAGATCATGTCCGCCCTCTACCGCGGCCTTGCGGTGGCCGGTGTGTTGGCGCTGATCGGTTTCTATCCGGTGACGACCTGGATGCTCGGCGAGGGCGTTACGTTGGCCGACGGGGGGCTGATCAGTTCCAACGCGATTTTTGGCTCTGCCGTCATTGGCTTGGTACTGACCGGCGTTCTGGTCTGGATCACCGAGTACTATACCGGCACCAGTTTTGGGCCGGTCAAGCACGTTGCGCAGGCATCGACCACGGGTCACGGCACCAACATCATCGCCGGGCTTGGCGTTTCGATGAAATCGACCGCCTGGCCGGTACTGGCAGTGTGTGCGTCGATCTACGCCGCCTACGCCCTGGCCGGATTGTTCGGCATCGCCATTGCAGCGACTTCCATGCTGTCGATGACCGGCATCATCGTTGCGCTCGACGCCTATGGCCCGATCACCGACAACGCTGGCGGTATCGCCGAAATGAGCGAACTGCCGGATTCAGTGCGCGCCGTGACCGACCCGCTCGACGCCGTCGGCAACACGACGAAGGCCGTGACCAAAGGCTATGCGATCGGTTCCGCCGGACTGGCGGCGCTGGTGCTCTTTGCCGATTACACGCACGCGCTTGAATCGAAGATGGGCGAAATCGTCAAGTTCGACCTTTCCGATCACACGGTCATCATCGGCCTTTTCATCGGCGGCCTGATTCCCTATCTCTTTGGTGCGATGGCGATGGAAGCGGTTGGCCGTGCCGCCGGTTCCGTGGTGGTCGAAGTGCGCCGCCAGTTCAAGGAAATCGCCGGCATCATGGAAGGCAAGGCCAAGCCTGAATACGGCAAGGCAGTCGATATGCTGACCAAGGCCGCGATCAAGGAAATGATAGTGCCCTCGCTGCTGCCCGTTCTGGTTCCGGTAGCCGTTGGCCTGCTGCTCGGCCCGAAGGCACTCGGCGGCTTGCTGATGGGAACCATCATCACCGGGATTTTTGTGGCGATTTCGATGACCACCGGCGGTGGCGCATGGGATAACGCCAAGAAGTACATCGAGGACGGCAACTTTGGCGGCAAGGGTTCCGAAGCGCATAAAGCAGCCGTGACCGGCGACACCGTTGGCGACCCGTACAAAGACACGGCAGGCCCGGCGGTCAACCCGCTGATCAAGATCATCAACATTGTTGCGCTGCTGATTGTGCCGTTGCTGTGATCTGATTCCAGGAACGTGGTTTGAAAAAAAGCGGGCTTCCAATGGAAGCCCGCTTTTTTTACTTGTGCGCCCAGCATGGGCGCACTCTAGCGGGTGTAAGTCCCGCCGTAAGTTGGTTACAGCGAACGAAGTGAAACGCAACTGCATGAGGGCGACTGATTGTGGAAAGGAAGCGTG
>WQYV01000142.1 GCA_009781085.1 Betaproteobacteria bacterium | reverse complement strand
CATTCGTGACACACCGAAGCATCGCAAATTAGTAAAGTCGGCGGCGCTTCGCGCCAAAGGGTGAAACGACGGATTGCGCCGCTTTGCGGCTTATTCGCCCTACGGGTCTGGGCTACGCTTGCTACGAATCCGGGCTACGCTTGCTTGCTACAAATAGAAACCGATCATTACAGAACAAAAAATTGAGATTATACAAGTAACCATTACAAGCCTATGAGAGCGTCCCCACTCGTTTTTATCATTAAGAAGTCTTCGATTAAAAATACCGTAATGTACCATTTCGCATATAAAATATGCGCAAAGGAATATCAAGGCATTCACAACACCGATCACGATTAAAAACTTAGGAATATCCAATCCATAGATAGCGAAAAGCGGCAAAACAAAACCAAAAATAACTGCAAATAACGTAGCAATAATAAGAAGCAAGAAGGAACTCGTAAAGTGTGAAAGATTCAAGAAAATATCGCATCCTTGTCGTGATTTAAAATCGACTGCCGGTTGTCTGTAGTAATTGGCTTCTCTTTGTATCCTGAAAGAAAGAAATGTACCACAGAAACCAGTTAATATTGCACCCGCACTTAGACACGCGCTAAAAAAAAAACGAACATGGATCTAATTGCATGACAATCTCCTTGTCTTTCGTTAACTAGGATAACCCGATAAGCCGGTGAGCTTGCGAACCCCAACATCGCCGCTTTATCCCTATTCTCAAACGTTGGAGTTTGTTTACGCGCATCCTAACCTATTTTTCCTCTACCCCACCCACTTCCTCGCATTCCAAAACATCCGTAACCACGGCGAAGCATCCGGACTCTGCTCAAGCAACCACCGAGGCGACCAGGACATTTGCAGCGTGCGGGCTGTCCGCTCGGGGTGGGGCATCATGACGGTGAAGCGCCCGTCCGGGGTGGTGAAGCCGGTGAGGCCGTTGGGGGAGCCGTTGGGGTTGGCGGGGTAGAGCTTTGCCACTTCGCCCCGGTTATCGATATAGCGCAATGCGGCCAACGCGGCACTTTGCGCGGTCTCACTCTGAAAAACAGCCCGCCCTTCGCCGTGGCTCACGACGATGGGCATGCGGCTGCCCGCCATCCTGGCCAGGAAGATGGAAGGGGTTTCGAGCACTTCCACCATCGAAAAACGCGCCTCGAACTGTTCGCTGCGGTTGCGGTGAAAGCGCGGCCAGTTTTCTGCGCCGGGGATGATGGGGGCGAGATGCGCCATCATCTGACATCCGTTGCAGACCCCCAGCGCGAAGGTGTCGGTACGGGTAAAGAAGGCTTCAAACTGCTCGCGCAAGGCCGGATTGAAGAGGATGGATTTCGCCCAGCCCTGCCCCGCACCAAGCACGTCGCCGTAGGAGAAACCGCCGCAGGCGGCAATGCCGCTGAATTGCGCGAGGCTGCGCCGCCCCGATTGCAGGTCGGACATGTGCACGTCGACGGCATCAAACCCCGCACGTGTGAAAGCCGCCGCCATTTCAAACTGTGAGTTGACGCCCTGCTCGCGCAGGATAGCCACTTTCGGGCGTGCGCCGGTGGCAATGAAGGGGGCGGCAACGTCGTCCCGAACGTCGAATGTGAGACTCACGGAGAGCCCCGAATCGTCGGCATCGGCGAGCGAGTCGAATTCTTCCTGCACACATTCAGCATCGTCGCGCAGGCGGGCGATCTGATAGCCGACTTCCGACCAGACCCGCAGCCAGTCCGTGCGTGATCCGGAAAGCACCAAACGGGCGTTGCGGCGGAAACGGATTTCGTCCTTGTCGTTCGGCTCCCCGATGAAGTGGTAATCGAGCCTCGCCCCGTTCAGGACGGCTCCGACTGCCGAGCGGTCGCGGCGGCGGATTTGCACCACGGCACCGAGTTCTTCGGCAAACAATGCCCCAAACAGGCGGTCGTCGAAGCGGCCCTTGAGCAGTTCCGGGTTTTTGTCGAGGCCGTCGGCGTCGTTCATCTCGTTGTCGTAGCACACGGTATCGAGCACCAGCGACAGGCCGCATCGGCTGGCGAAGGCCATTTCGCAGACGGTGGCGAGCAGGCCGCCGTCGCTACGGTCGTGGTAGGCGAGGATCAGGCCGTCACGAGAAAGCTGGCGAACCGCGCCAAAGAAGGCAACGAGGTCTTGCGGGGCAACGTCCGGCGCATGTTCGCCGACGGTGTTGTAGACCTGCGTCAGTACGGAGCCACCCAGCCGATGCTGGCTCCTGCCCAGGTCGATGAGGATGAGTTCGGTCTCCTCGCCTTCCGGGAACTGAAGCTGCGCGGTCAGGGTGCGGCGGATGTCCGCGACAGGCGCAAAGGCCGTGACGATGAGCGACAACGGGGCGATGACCTGTTTGTCTTCTTCGCCCTCTTTCCAGGCTGTACGCATCGAGAGCGAATCCTTGCCCACGGGAATCGACAGCCCTGCGGCAATGCAGAATTCGGACACGGCCCGCACGGTGTCGAAGAGTTTGGCATCCTCGCCGCGATGGCCGGCTGCCGCCATCCAGTTGGCCGAAAGTTTGACCTTGGTGAGCGAGTCGATGTCGGCGGCAGCGATGTTGGTAATGGCTTCGCCCACGGCCATGCGCCCGGAAGCGGGTGCATTCACGCAGGCCAGGGGCGTGCGCTCGCCCATTGCGAAGGCTTCGCCCGACATGCCGGAAAACGCTATCGCGGTGACTGCGACATCGGCCACCGGCACTTGCCACGGCCCGACCATCTGATCCCGCGCAGTCAGCCCGCCCACCGAGCGGTCACCGATCGTGATGAGGAAGCGTTTGCTGGCCACCGCCGGATTGCGCAACACGCGCAGCGCCGCATCGGCCAGGTCGAGTTCGGTGACTTCAAAGGGCGGCAGATGCACGGCGCGGCGCGACACGTTGCGGGTCATTTTCGGGGGCTTGCCGAGCAGGACTTTCATCTCCATGTCGACCGGCGTGTTGCCGAAATGGCGGTCATTGACCACCAGATGCCCGTCATCGCTCGCCGTGCCGAGCACAGCAAACGGGCAGCGCTCGCGGGCGCAAATCGCGGAAAACACATCGAGGTCGGCCGGGGAAACCGCCAGCACGTAACGCTCCTGCGACTCGTTGCTCCAGATTTCACGCGGGCTCATCCCGTGTTCTTCGATTTTCACTTCGCGCAGTTCAAAACGTGCGCCCAGCCCGGCGTGGTCGGCGAGTTCGGGCATGGCGTTGGACAGGCCGCCCGCACCGACATCGTGAATGGCAATGATGGGATTGGCCGCCCCCCGCTGCCAGCAGGCGTCGATCACTTCCTGGCAACGGCGCTGGATTTCAGGGTTGTCCCGCTGCACGGAAGCAAAGTCGAGGTCAGCCGTGTTGGTTCCGGCAGCCATGCTCGATGCCGCACCACCGCCCAAGCCGATCAGCATGCCGGGGCCGCCCAACTGGATCAGCAACGTCCCCGGTGGGAACGTGGGTTTGTTCGCCTGTTGCGCCTGGATGTTGCCGATGCCGCCTGCGATCATCACCGGCTTGTGATAGCCGCGCACCTCGCCCGCAACGGACTGCTCGAAGGCGCGGAAATAACCGGTAAGGTTTGGACGCCCAAACTCATTGTTGAACGCCGCCGCGCCCAATGGGCCACCGATCATGATGTCGAGCGCCGAAGCGATACGATCCGGCTTGCCGTAAGGTTTTTCCCAAGGCTGGACGAACCCCGGAATGGCGAGATTGGAAACCGAGAACCCGGCCAGCCCCGCCTTGGGCCGTGAACCGCGCCCGGTTGCGCCCTCGTCGCGGATTTCCCCGCCCGCGCCAGTAGACGCGCCGGGGAACGGCGAAATCGCCGTCGGGTGGTTGTGCGTCTCCACCTTGGCGAGGATGTGCGTCATCTCATCGTGGAAACGGAAAACGCCATCGGAGTCCGGGTAAAGCCGTTCGGCCTCCCCGCCCTCGATTACCGAGGCATTGTCCGAGTAAGCCACCACCGTGCCGCCGGGATGCGCCTTGTGGGTATCGCGGATCATGGCGAAGAGCGACTTTTCCATCGGACGTGCGTCGATCACCCAATCGGCGTTGAAAATCTTGTGGCGGCAATGTTCGGAGTTGGCCTGCGCGAACATCGTCAATTCCACGTCCGTGGGATTGCGTCCCATGCGGGTGAAGTTTTCGACCAGATAGTCCACCTCGTCGGTGGAGAGCGCCAACCCCAGTTCCGCGTTGGCCAAT
>WQYV01000141.1 GCA_009781085.1 Betaproteobacteria bacterium | reverse complement strand
TAGGAGGTCAAAATCTTGTCATTGGGAGTGACCTTGAAAGTCGCACCGAGCATCCATTGGGTGAACTTGGGATTGGGCGTAACGTCCTTGGTCGTGCGCTTGCCATACGAGCTACCTAGCTTGACAAAGCCAAAGTCATACGACGCAAACAAATCCCAGGCGTTCATGACGTTTTGGCTGGGAGTGGCGGTAGGGTTATCACGATTTCTCCTGGCGCTCTGATAGTTGCCCGCCACGAACAGATTATCCATGGTGAAGGATGGTGCAAACACCCAGATACGAACATCCCCGTTGTTTTCAAGGGTTTCATCTGCCGTACCCGCAAGGGTATAGGCAGCGATGAAGCTAAAGCCGCTCCAGTTCGGGGAGATGTAGGCCGCCAGGTTATTCAGGCGCCGTTGCTGAATCATCGCGTTGCCAGCGGCGCCAAGACCACTATTGCTGAAGGGGTCGACAGCACCGATGAAGGTGTACTGCGGCGCGTATTGACGGCCAAAAGCAACGGTACCGAAGCTACCGGCCAGACCGGCGTAGGACTGGCGGGCGTTGCTATCTTTCCACATCGGCCCATAGTCACCGTTCAGACCTGTTTCCAACACGAATACGGCCTTCAGTCCATCACCCAGGTCTTCCGTTCCCTTGAAGCCAAGGCGGTTAGACTTGGTAATACTGGAGTCGATACCGTTACGGCTCTTGACGTTATCGTCAATATGGTGACCCAGGTTGGTAAAGCCATAATCGAGCGACCCATACAGGGTTACGCTCGACTGAGCGAAAGACGGAGAGGCCAACAAGCCCATGACGACCAGCGCGATCAATCTCTCTTGCATTTGATTCTCCTCAAGTTAAATCGGCGCTTCCACCGGCGACAAGAACCAAACTGAACCTCTCAGGCGAAAAGTTGAGACGATTCCGTGCAAAGCTGTTTACGTAGCCTTAAGGGTGAAAGCCATCGCATTGTTTATATTTTTTGTTACGCCCGTGTGTCATCTGCGTGACACCTATGTGACAGACCTCTTGACACGGGTCATCACGGCCCGGCATTGGGGAGAAGCCTTCAAGCGGGACGTGTGCGAGGGGTTTGATGCCAGGGCAGTGGCGGCTGCATTGGCAAAAGCGGGGTGGCTGGATTGTGAAGGCAGCCGAAAGACCAGGACTGTGCGCCTTCCGGGCATGGGGTCGACACGCTGTCATGTGCTGACCGGGAAGATGTGGGAGGACGGGGAAGGCTGCTAATCCTCGGCACGCCTGCATGCCGTAACCGCTAGAACCGAAGCCGTAAAACAGTGGTTACGCGCAAACCTGCATGGTTATTGGTTGTAACCAGAGTCACCGCAGAAACCGCGTTTTTGATAGGGGGGCTCGTGAGCTTCAGTGGTTTTGAGCCGGGAAACGAGGGGAAAACGCGGTTAATGAGTGTCAATTTTGGTACGAATGTGACACTATTTTTGCTAGCCCGGTGCTAGCCAGATAAAAAACAGAAGGGGTTACATTGCTGCAACCCTTTGATTTTTCTGGTGGGTTGTGCAGGATTCGAACCTGCGACCAACGGATTAAAAGTCCGCTGCTCTACCGACTGAGCTAACAACCCGAAGAGGCGTGATGTTAGTAGGGGGCGGGAAAGAGGTCAAGGCAAAACGTTGGAGACTGCCATCAACCAAGCAGTTTTTTGAGTACGTAGAGCTTTTCCAACGCTTCGCGCGGTGTGAGCGCATCCGGGTCGATGGCGGCGAGTTCGGTCAAAGCCGGGTGCGAGACCGGGATTTCTCCTTCTACCTCCGGCAGCGCGGCAAAGAGGTCGGCTTGGGGACCTGTGTTGATAGCGCGGTTTTCCAGGGTACGAAGGCGGCGGCGCGCTTCGCGGATGACAGGGGCCGGGATGCCTGCCAGCGCGGCAACTTCGATGCCGTAGCTCTGGCTCGCCGGACCATCTTCTAGGGCGTGCAGGAATACGATGCTGTGCCCGTGTTCGACGGCATCAAGATGAACGTTGGCGCATTCGGGGTATTCAGTGTTCAATCGCGTCAACTCGAAATAGTGGGTGGCGAAAAGGCTAAGGCTGCGGTTTTTTTCCAGCAGGTGGCGGGTAATGGCAAAGGCAAGGGCGAGGCCGTCGAAGGTGGATGTCCCCCGGCCTATTTCATCCATCAGCACGAGGCTGTGTTCGGTCGCGCCGTGAAGGATGGCAGCGGCTTCGGTCATTTCGACCATGAAGGTGGAACGGCCCGAAGCGAGGTCGTCGGAAGCGCCGATGCGAGTGTAGATGGCATCTAGCGGGCCGAGTTGGGCTTGTTCAGCGGGGACAAAGCTGCCAATGTGGGTCATGAGGGCGATAAGCGCCACTTGCCGCATGAAGGTGGATTTGCCGCCCATGTTTGGGCCGGTGATGAGGAGCATGCGGCGCACAGGGCCAAGGGTTGCATCGTTGTGGATGAAATGTTCGACCTGCCGCTCTACGACAGGGTGGCGACCCCCGATAATGCGTATTCCAGGCTGGGTAGAGAACACGGGGGCGGCGTAGCCGTGGCAGTGCGCGGCTTCAGCAAAGGCTGCGAGGGCATCAAGCGTGGCAATGGCGCGGGCGGTGCGCTGGAAAGCGGGGATGAAGGGGGTGAGTTCGTCGAGTACGGCATCGAAAAGCATTTTTTCGCGTGCAAGTGCCCGTTCCTGGGCAGACAAGGCTTTGTCCTCAAATGCTTTGAGTTCCGGTGTGATGTAACGCTCGGCGTTTTTCAGGGTTTGTCGACGGCGGTAGTTACTGGGGACTTTCGATGTGTTGGCGTGGCTGACTTCAATGTAGAAGCCGTGAACTTTGTTGAATTCGACCTTGAGGCTGGCAATGCCGGTACGGGCGCGCTCGCGCTCTTCGAGGCTGATGAGGAAATCGCCGCAATGGGTCTGGATGCCGCGCAGTTCGTCGAGTTCTGCATCAAACCCGGTAGCGATGACGCCGCCGTCGCGCACGAAGGCCGCGGGTTCTGGGGCGATGGCGCGGACGAGGAACTCGTGCGGCGCAGGGGGCAGTTTGAGGTTGGCGGCGAGTTCTTCGATCAGGTCACTGGATGAACCCGCAAGCGCGGGGAGCAGTTCGGGCAGGCGGGCGAGGCTTTCGCGTAGCGCGGAGAGGTCGCGGGGACGGGCGTTCCTGAGGGCTACACGCGCAGTGATGCGTTCGATGTCGGCGACGCTAGCAAGGATGCGCCGGAGCGCGTCGGCGCGGGGATGGCCGTTTGCGTTTTCTTCGAGCAACGTGGCCACGGCGCGGTGGCGTGCGGCGGGGATGGCAGGGTCGCGCAACGGATGGTGTATGGCATGCCGCAGCCAGCGGCTACCCATATTGGTGACACAAGTATCGAGCAGGGACAGCAAGGTAGGGGCGCTTTCACCGCGCAGGGTTTCGGTGAGTTCAAGGTTGCGCCGCGTGGCAGCATCCAGCCGCAGGAATTCGGAATCGCGCTCAACGATGAGCCGAGTGACGTGCGCAAGGTTCTGCTGTTGTGTGGCGCGGGCATAGTCGTGTAGCGCGCCCGCCGCACCAATGGCAACCGACAGATCTGTGACGCCGAACCCGGCGAGGTCGCGGACGCCAAAATGTTCGGTAAGCAGCTGGGTGGCGGTCTTGGGGTCGAATTGCCAGTCTGCGAGCCGGCGCAATGCCGGGGCAAGGGATTCGATGAGCGGCAGGGCAAGGCCGTCTGGCACAAGCACTTCCGCCGGAGCCAGGCGCTCGAACTGCAAGGCAAGGGATTCGGAAGGCACTTCAGCTAACCGCAGGTCGCCATTGGCAAGGTTGAGCCAAGCTAGCCCAAGTACGCCGCGATGGATGTTGAGCGCAAGCAACAGCGAATCCCTGCGCTCATCAAGCATGGCCGCGTCAGTGACCGTGCCGGGAGTGACGATACGGCTCACGGCTCGTTCCATCGGTCCTTTGTTTGCGCCCGGTTCACCGACCTGCTCAGCGATAACGACCGATTCGCCAAGTTTGACGAGCCGCGCCAAGTACTGCTCAATAGCTTGGGAAGGGACCCCCGCCATTTTGATGACCTGCCCAGCAGATTTTCCGCGTGAAGTCAGGGTGATGTCGAGTAGGCGCGCAGTTTTTTCGGCATCATCGAAAAAAACTTCGTAGAAATCCCCCATGCGATAGAAAAGCAGCGCACCCGGGTACTGCGCCTTGAGGCGCAGGTATTGCTGCATCATGGGGGTGTGGGCGT
>WQYV01000140.1 GCA_009781085.1 Betaproteobacteria bacterium | reverse complement strand
GTTTGTCGGCGGCTTTCTGCTGGCTTTTGTGGAAGTCATGGTAGCCGCTTTCCTGCCGTCTACGTTCCGCGACCTCTTCGCGTTCTCCATCCTGCTGCTGATCCTTTGGTTTCGGCCAACCGGTATTTTCGGCAAACCTCTGACAGCAAAAATCTGACGGGATCCCTTCATGCAGCGTTACGCCATCAATATTCTTCTGTGTGCCGCCGCTTTGGTGCTCGTGGTGATTGCACATGCAGAAATGCTGGACAAGTATGTGCTAAACATTATCATGCTGATCGGCATCAACTGCATTTTCGCGGCCAGCCTGAATCTGGTGAACGGCTACATGGGCGAGTTTTCCTGCGGGCACGGCGGCTTCATGTGCGTGGGCGCCTATGCGGGGTCGCTGCTGTCGGTGGCGTTCTTTGCCGACAGCAAGCTCTTTGGCGCAGCACTGTTCGCGCCACAACTGGCGCCGTTCCTGTTCCCCTTGGTGTTGCTCGGTGCCGTGCTGGTCGCGGCGCTGGCCGGCCTGCTGGTGGCGCTGCCGTCCTTCAAGACGCGCGACGACTATCTGGCCATCATCACCATCGCCGCCAACTACATCATCATTTCCCTCATCGAAAACATCGACGCCATCGGCGGCCCGCGCGGTTTTTCGGGCATGAAAAAAACAGTCAACGCCATGTCGGACCTCGTTGATCTGCCCTGGATGCTGATGTGGACGTTGCTGGGCGTGCTGGCGTGCGTGATGGTGATCCGCCGCTTGATGTCCAGCACCTATGGCAAGGGCGTTTCCGCGGTTTGCCAGAATGAAGTGGCGACGGAGATGATGGGCATCAACACCAACCGCGTGAAGATCATGGCCTTCATGGTGTCCTCCGGCCTCGGCGGGCTGGCCGGCGTGCTGTATGCCCACGTTTACGGTTATGTGAACGCCCAATCCTTCAGCTTGCTCAAATCTACCGAAGGTTTGGTCATGGTGTACCTGGGCGGAATGGGTTCCATTTCAGGCGTGTTGATGGCAGCAGTCGTCTTTACCCTGTTGATCGAGTTGCTGCGATTCATCATTCCTTGGTTCAACGGTACCTTTCATGACACGATCATTCCTTGGCTCAACGACGTTCTTCACAAACTAAACCTGCTATCCGCAGATGATCGACTGCATACAGACTATCAACTGGATCAAATATGGACATGGGTCATTATTCCCCTCATGTTGATATTGCTCATGCGGTTCCGTTCGGAAGGCTTTCTGGGCAACCGGGAGTTGACGCACGTTTTCCCGCGCCTGAAACATTGGGTCACCCTGAAGTGATTTTGTGAGTGGCCAACTGACCATGCCCCTTCTTGAAATTTCTGGCCTCACTCAACGTTTCGGTGGCCTTCAGGCACTTACGGATTTCTCCTTCCAACTGGAAGAGCACGGGCTTGTAGGGCTGATCGGCCCCAACGGGGCTGGGAAAACCACTGTTTTTAATATTATCTCGGGCTTCTACAAACCGACCGAGGGCAACATCGTTTTCAACGGGCGACGGGTCAATGGCCTAAGGCCGCATCAGATCACGGCGCTCGGCATCGCGCGCACATTCCAGAACATCCGGCTCTGGAACGATATGGCGGTGTTGGACAACATCCGCCTAGCCCGCTATGCCTGGCTCGGCTATAACTTCTGGGATGCTATTTTTCGTACGAAGCGGTATTACCGGCAAGAAAAGACTATCGAAGACCGGGCATGTGAAGTGTTGGAAATGATGGGGCTGGCGAACTATGCCGGGGAATTGCCCAAGAATCTACCCTACGGCCTGCAACGCCGCGTGGAATTGGCGCGCGCACTAGCCAGCAAGCCCCGGCTGCTCCTGCTGGACGAACCGGCGGCGGGGTTGAGTTCAGCCGATGCCGATGACCTCATCCGCTTCATCCGCTGGATACATGACGAATTCAAACTGTCGGTCTGGATGATCGAGCACCAGATGAAAGTGGTCATGAACCTGTGCCAACACATCACCGTCCTTGATTTTGGCCGCGTCATCGCGGCGGGTACGCCGGAGGAAATCCGGAACAACCATGACGTCATCAAAGCTTACCTGGGGGACGATACGCTCTGATGTTACGAGTAACCAACCTGAAGGCGGCCTACGGCAAAATCGAGGCGCTGCATGGTATCTCCTTCTATGTGGAAAAGGGAGAGATCGTCACGCTGATCGGTGCAAATGGCGCAGGCAAATCCAGCACGCTCAAGGCGCTAATGCGGCTCAGGCCACCGGAGTCCCCAGTTGTGACTGGCGGCAACATCACATTCGACGGCGTTTCCATTTTGGGGATGCCTGCGCACCGTATCGTTTCCGACATCAGGATGACCCTCGTACCCGAGGGACGACACATCTTTGGTAACCTTACGGTCATGGAAAACCTGCAACTGGCTTCTTGGTCGCGCAAAGGGGAAGACACGGACAAGGAAATCCGCCATATCTTCGAGTTGTTCCCGCGCCTTGCGGAACGGGCGCGGCAAAGGAGCGACACGCTCTCCGGCGGCGAACAGCAGATGCTTGCCGTGGGTCGAGCGCTTATGACGAAGTGTTCGGTGCTGCTGCTGGACGAACCCTCGATGGGTCTAGCCCCGCTCATTATGTATGATATGTTCCGCACGCTGAAAAGGCTCAACGCCGAGGGCCTCACCGTCATCGTGGTGGAACAGAACGCGCACCTAGCCCTGCAAGTGGCGGATCGGGGCTACGTGCTGGATACCGGCGAAATCATTGCCGAAGGGTCTGCTGAAGAACTGCTGCACAAGCCAGAGATCAAGGCGGCTTATTTGGGAGGGTAGGGAGTTTGGCTTCGATAGCAGATGCATAGGTTAAATGAAATGAACGCCGTCCCCCACAAGGGAAAAACGGTCGACGATACTTGCCCGCATACCGCCGCCGCAAGAATTACCTACGACATGAATAGTTCAGAGGAAATGATGACGCCCAGCAAAATCCGCGTTCTTCTCCTTCTTGCCGCCGTCGCGCTGGCCGTGCGCTCGACCGTCGCCGCGGCGGAAGGCGCCACGCCGGTCGTCGAAGTCAGAAACGGGCCGCGCCCCGGCGCGGTCGAGCTGCGGGCAAATCAAGCCGTCGATCTGGCTGCCGAACTGATGGTCGAGTGGCAACGCGACGATGGTTCCTTCAAGTTGGTCAAAGAGCTCGATCTGGGCTCGTTGAAACTGCTTGCGTCATGCGGTCAACAGGTGGGCGCGTGCGTCAGGATTGACGAACGGGGACTACGGCCCGTGCCGTGGACGGGCATGTCCTGTTCCGCGCAATGCACTCTTAATTGCGACGGAAATGTCCGGTTGAGCGGGCGCTTTCGCTTCGTCGTAACGACATGCGACGGCAAACAACGATTCGAAGGGCCAGTCTTCGAATTGCCACCTGACACGGAAAGGTGAAATGAAAAAACGACTCGATCACGCGGTGCCGGGGTTCATTCTCGCGCTGGCGTTGTGCCTGGCCCCCGGCGCAGCAGTTTCTCGAACTGCGCGCCACGCTCGATGGCGCACCGGTCAGGATCGTGTCGCGGCCCTTCGTGGTGTATGACGGCGCCGACATCACCGCGCAAGTCCGCATGGCGCTCGGCGGATCAGTTCCGGTTCAGGGCGGCGATGTGCTGTTCCAGCGGCGGGTGGGTGGCGAACAGCGCTATGAAGCCGTTCTTGCCGCCAGCGATGCCGGAAGCCGCCATGTTCTGCGGCAACGGCTCGGTATGCAGATTGCCCGGGCGGCGCAGGGCATTCTGCATCGGCGCCGAATTCGCGCTGGCGGGAACCAGGCGACGATGATGCTGGCGAGTACGCCGAGAACCACCTGGCAGGTCATGCTGGCGAGCATATAGCCAATGCCCGAGCCGCTCTGCTTTCGGAATCATTGTGGCGCAGGAGGGAATCGACGAGGAAGCCGACGACGCGCGAGATGAAGATGACGAAGGTGTTGCCACGGCCTGGATCAGAGCCAGCGTCACCATGATTGTAACTCCCTTTCTTACCCCGGTTGCTACAATGCACCCTGTTGAAGGGAAATTCCCTATGGAATAGTGGCTCCCTTTCTCACTCCGGTTAACTACAACTGAAAGGTGGTCGTGATGAAGCTCAAGATTTGGCGTCAACTGCGTGCGTGGGGCATGGCCGCAGTGCTCATGTTGGTGTTCTGGCCCGTGGCGAACGCGCAGGAAAGCGATCTAGCCGAAGCGCAGCGCTTGGACGACCAGGTCATGCAG
>WQYV01000139.1 GCA_009781085.1 Betaproteobacteria bacterium | reverse complement strand
GCGCACCCATACCCGGAGGAGCGATTCTTGCGTCATCACCCGAGGTAAGAGCCGTATGCGGTAGTTCCGCACGTACGGATCTGTGCGGGGGGCAGCGGGCAACCGCTGTCCCTACCGCAACCCTTTCGGTTTTGCTCACGCAACTTCAAGGAAGCCTCTATCGCATACTGCTCACTCTGAGCATGGAGAGATGACCAATTCATGAAGTTACCTCCACTTTTTCGATTGCGATGGCTAATTCTTTGAAGCCAACTACAGAAGCAATGGCTGGCAGATTACTCGCACCACGTCGCGTCTGATCTATTTTTTGTCTGAGACGTGCCCGTACTGCTACTGGGCTGCCTGCATCCAAACCGGATACTTCAAGTCGGTAGCAATTTTCCATGTCCTCTATGGGAGCTCCCTTCGGCGCAACATACCAATCTGCACCGGTTAACGTTTCAGCCCTTTTGATAGCAAAGAGATTTTCTTCAGCCTCTACAGCGGCAAGGCAGACTCCATACGCACCGTTCTCAGTGGTGTCGAGTGTATTTGCGTACGCATTGAGAGTGCGCGTATCAGGAATTGGAAAGTCGAGGGAATAAGCGCTTTGCGTAACTCCTTGTGAAACACCAATTCTTACAGGGGAATGATGATGCCTGCTCAGACAAACACTCGCCGATTCGGTATACATTTCCGCGAGTGCGGCAGTTAGGCCAATATGTCGTTCATGCAATTTCTCAATCACCAGCTTGGGATCTTTTTCCTTTTGCATTCTCTCCTCCAACGCAAGATAGTTGCGGATTTATCGCACCCTAAACACCTTCATCACCTCATCCCCCAGGTGATTGATTACCTTCACCGCAATTCTGCCCGATTTTGGCTTGTCGAAGGGGCGTGAGGTGTCGCTGTTGAGTGTAGACCAAGCATCCTTGTTGATCTCAACCTTGAGGGTGGTCTTGCCATCGTAGGGTTTGTCGTAGAGGCATTCAAAGGCCTTGGTAGCGATAGAGACGTCGAATTTTTTCTGGCGTGTGTTGCATCGCAAGTGATTGATTTCATGAATTTCTAACCCACATAGCGATTTTCGTTGTGCCAGCGCAGATAGGCTGCGCCAGGTTGATGATTCGGATGTTCCGGTAGTCTGGGCAACAGTTGTCCGTGCAAGCGATAGTAGGCCTTGCCATTGAACCATTCTTCGCGGATGCGTGAACTGACTTCGATGTGGTAATCAGGTGTGACGGTCACCAGACCGATGTCGAACAGCTTGTGAAAGTCGGAGCGTAACAACAATCCGTTGGCGGGATGGTGCGGGCCGCTTTCTGCGTAGGGTCGGATATGCGCTGCCTCTAACACAGGCAAGGTGGATTCACCCGTTAGCGCACAACGGCGTTGGTAGGCATCGGTGACCAGTACCCGAAAGGCACCCTGTCCCAGCCTAGGTCGCACAAGCATCGGTGAGCCATATCGCTCCGGCAGATTAGGCTCCTCGACCCGCAACGGCTTACCGAACGAAGTCGCCAGTCTCGACTGCACATCAGCCCAGAGGTTTGCACCCGGCGGTTTCGCTGTGTCGTAGTACTTCCCTCGGACAATGTTGGCAGCAAAGTCGATGGGGTCGGGGATCCAAGCTTCACGCGGCCAGAAGAAAGGTTGAGCGAGTACCGTGCAACCGATTTCAGGATCTCTCACCGTCGGGTCGACGAGCAGGGAACGAATCATTTTCTCGAAGGCATCACATTGAGCAGCGCCGTTTTTGGATCCGAAAGCTTCCCAAGCGATGGATAGTGGCAGCGACGTTGATTTTACAAAATAGCCGCCACCCGCGATGTGGTGATTAGGGCGCTTGAGCTTGAACAGGAACAGCGTTCCTGGCTCCAGCGCGGCGTAGGCGGCAGCCCCTCTGGGTTGCCAGAAGTTGACCTCATCCGGGGTCGACTGGCTCAAGAAGTTAAACCAAGCGTTGTCCGTCACCCCTACCCAGAATTTCATTTTCTACTCCAATGTCTGCACTCGATTTCTCCTCGAAACGAGCACGGTGATATCGCAGGTATACCTCAGGCTTTGGGCTTTGTTCGTCCGCAGTCATGGCCGACGGCATTCGGCGGTGGGGATGTTCTTGCGCGTGGCACTCGTGTGTTTGAGCGCGTCGACGGCGAGGGGGCTTTGGGTTTTCGGGTGGTCATGGTCAGTCCAGCGCGTCCGGGTTCTTCAGGGCTTTCTTTTCCTCAGCGACGAGGCGGCGCTCTACTTTCTTTACGTCCTCGGCAGGGGGCAGGCTTTCGGGGCGGATGCCGCGTTCGAGCAACGTCTTACGCACCGCCTCGTTGTTGGTGATGTGTTCCTTGGAAATTGCGCGTTCGCTGCCCAACTTATGTTCGCGGGCATTGAAGATGGTGATCTCGGTGGCGAAGTCTTTCGCCTTCAAAATGATGGTTGGTGAAAAATCGGCCAACGGTCGGTTGTCAGGCACTTTCCATTGTGCCTTCATGGCCTGGGTGGACTTACCGAATAGTGCTTGGTCACCTTTGCTGCGGATGAGCGCGAAATCCTGGTTGCCGCCGGTTTGCTCAAAAATTACTTCGGACAGTTCTTTTTCGGTACTGCTGAGCTTCTTACGTGCGGAAATACGCTCGGCATCGAGCAGGCGCTGCTCGATTAGTTCCGCACGACGGGTCTGAACCGCGAAATAGGTTTGCGCGAAGGCAATTTCCTGTTTCTTCGGATCGCCGTTCTGGGCAATGAGGTAGCAGGCATAGCGCGTGAGCATGAGGTCGTCCACCTCGCGCTGGCTACCAGAGCCGAGGTCGACCATTTTCCTGACGTCAGGAAAATGGTCCTCAACTGCGTGGCCAGAGACCTCGCATGCCGTCTTGGCCTTTACCACCACGTTCAGGAAGTTTTCCCACTTGGTATAGCCGAGCAAGTGCTGCAAATCCCGTGCGAGCCAGTATTCGACACCAGTCTCTGTTTGTTGGGCGTGCCCCTCGAAAGTCTGGGTCAGCGAGTACACAAGTTCGGTTTTCATGCGAGACCCCTCTAGTTGTTGGCGTCCCAGCCTTCGGTGAGCATGGAGACGGAGACTACGCAACGGATGGAGTCACCCAGCCGTCCGGGTTTGCCCACGGTGTTCATTACCTCGCGCAGCAAGTCCTGATCGGTGATTTTCTGGCCGGCCTGGGCGTCGCCGGTGCGCTCGACGATCTCGCGGCGGAAGCGGTCGATCTCGGCGGCGGCCATGCCGCGAAAGCTTTCATCCAGCGCCTCGCCCGATTCGAGTTGTTCGCTATCGATGAGCAAGGTGCGTGGCCGGCCTAACTCATTGCCGTATTCGTCCTGGTTGCGAAATAGAGGCAGGCGACCCGGTTCAGGCGTGCCGTCCGCACGCGTGAAGCCCGAGATGTAGTCGTATACGAGCTTCGAGGTGGCGGTGTTGTTGCATACCAGTTCGCGGCTGGCGTAGTAGCTGTCGGGGTCGTTAGGCTGCAAGACACGCAGACGGTCGCGAATGGTGAGGCCTGGTGCGACGACCAGGAACCCGCGAGTGAAGCGCCGGCTCGTGGGATGGCGAACGGCATTGATGGTCTGCCAGGCGATCAGCATGGCCATCACGGTGGTTTTGCCGGCACCCGTGGCAAGTTTCAGCGCTAGGCGTGCAAGGCCAGAGTTGGCGTCCTGGTTGGCTCGCTCCAGATGGTCGAGGAAGATGCGCCCTGCCTTGCCGAAATGGGGAGCCACTTCAGTGAGCCAGATGGCCGTTTCTACGGCTTCGACTTGGCAGAAGAAGGGGCGCACGCCGACGAACTCATGGTGCCGCCAATGCTGGAGCAGCCGGGCGGTTTCAGGTGTGACGCGCCAGTCGGCAGGGTTTGGCAGCGCCCGCCACTTGTCCACCTCTTGCCGCACGGCATTGATGACGGCCTGATGGTCGTACTGCTGCTCTTGTGTTGAAAGGCCTTTGCCTTCATCGAACAGGAGTGAAGCTTGCTTTGCTATGCCTTTGTGCTTTTTAGGCCGGGGGATCGGTGTGATGAATTCGGCCCTGCGGCGGCTGGGGACGATCTGTTTTGTGGGCTGCCCGTTCTTGTCCAGTTCCCAGTGCTGCGCCGGATAGGCGTATGGAGAGTTGAGGACGGGTTTCTCAAAAAATAGGTTGGTCATGGTTGAGAGTCTGTGCCGCAATCTCTTATTTGTTATCCCACTTTACTCAAATGGGTTTTAAATGGAGAAAGATGCCGCGAAACCCTACTCAATATTCTGCACCTGTTCCCGGATCTGCTCGATCTGCACCTTCATCTCCATTGCGATCCCGGTGATGTCGGGAGCCTGGGATTTCGAGGCGAGGGTGTTGGCTTCGCGGTTGAGTTCCTGCATGAGG
>WQYV01000138.1 GCA_009781085.1 Betaproteobacteria bacterium | reverse complement strand
GGTAGGCAAGATAGTCTGGAACGGCGTCGAACACGACGTCCCGGCGGACGGCCTCAAGTTCACGACCCCGCTGGGCGGTATCGTCATCATCCAACAGGACGGCTCGTTCATCTATGACGCCCCTGCACGCGACCACAGCGACAATATCCCGGATGTTGACAGCTTCCAATACCGCGTGCATGACGCCAACGGGAACCTGAGCGACCTTGCCACGGCGCACATCAACATCCTCGACACCGTGCCGGAAGCGCATAACGACGACTATGTCCTGACCGACCACAACGCAGGGTTCCGCTTCAGCGCCAACGTCATGGACAACGACACGCTGTCGGCGGACTGGGTCACGCACGGGCCGACCGGCCAGCAGAACATCGTCTGGCAGGTCAGGGCGGACGACGGTGCGTCAGAAATCACAGTGCATGATGGCCAATACAACCCAGGCGATCTACCGACGCTGGAAACCGCGATGGGCGGCAAGGTCTGGATCAACCAGGACGGCAGCTTTTCGTATGTCCCCCCGTCGCATTTCTCGGGCGAGGACTCGTTCCAGTACCAGCTCAACGACGGGGACAATACCCCAAGCGGCTGGGCCACGGTAACGCTCCATGTACCAGAACCCGAAAAATTGATAACAGGTGGTATCGGCCACAGCGAGTTGAGCGGTACGGATGGTGTCGTCGATGTCTTCAAGTGGAGCTTAGCTGACCTTGGGGACGGAAACGCCTCCTCGGTGACAAACACTGTGAAGGGATTCAATGCCGGGGAAGGCGACAAGCTCGATCTGCGTGACTTGCTCCAGCAAGGTAATGACTACCTCTTCGATACCAACCACCTGAATGTGTCCGTCAATGGCGGTAGTACGACAATTACCGTTTCACCTGTCTCGCCTGCCGGTACGCCCGCACCGACGCTGAACATCGTGCTCGATGGAGTGGATTTGGGTTATCAAGGCCAGGATGCGATCGACCATTTGCTCAAGAACGGCAACTTGGTTCACCACGACGGTTGATCCTCACAGTCAATCCCCGCATGGTTCGCCCATGCGGGGATTTTTTTGAGTCGCTCCGTAGTTCAGTGCGATTCCAGAATCAACCGGTCAAAAGCGGGTTGCGGCGGGCGGGCGTTATCCGCGTGAAGATGGGAGAAAATTTCATATTGCCCATCCGAGAGCGTCATCGGCTCCTTCATCACCACCCATAGCACGCCTTCCGTACAGGGCGGTGTGGTGAGTGACCCCATGTAGAGATAATGGGACGTATCCGGCGGCAGGAACGCAGCCATATCCAGCGTGGTTAGGGGCACGTAACTGTCCCCTCTTTCCAACGGCAGGTTATTAAGCAGGGTTTGCAACGGCGCGCTGGGTTGGCCACCGCGCACGAATTGTACGGCCAGCACAGCGACCCGACCATTACCGTCACGATGGAAGAAATGCGCCTCCATATCGGCTGCTTTGTTGTCAATGCGCGTTTCAGCCGGACGATGCAGGGTAAAACCCTCCAAGACATAACGCTGCCCACGTACCTCCATGCCCATACTTTCTGTAACCCTAACCCGCAACTGCTGGGAGCCGTTAATGATGACGAAATTCGCTGGACGATAGTCGAACTTCACCGGATCAAGGCCAACCGCAACGGATTTGACCGACATAAAATCAATGGGGGATTGCCGCTTGCCCTCGGCGCACAAATTCCATTCTGGGCGCAATTTTCCCCAAAATTCAGGCCCAATCGCATCAGAATAACCCCAACCTTCACCACTCTCCGGAAAAAAGACGGACTGCTGCGCGGGCGCACTGTTGTTTGCCCTATCCCGCGCCGACACGGTGGGCGTGGGAGCGGGTAAGACGAGAGGCTGTGTTACTGACCCGCGCCGTAGAGGAGGCGGGACATTGGGAAGCCGTTTCTGCGATTGCGGAACCGTGGGAGACTCAGGACGTTTGGGGGCGATGGGGGTTGCCGGGTTTTGTGGCACACTTGGCATCGTGATGGGTTTAATTTGGATGGGAAGAACCGGGGCAATCGCAGCCGGGAGCGGAGCGGGAGTTGGCGGGATCGATGTTGGTAGCGAATCTGTAGCGGTAGGAGCGGCCGGGTCACTTTTCGGTACGGCGCCCTCATTTGCGGAAGCGGGGGGGAGTAACATAGCCTTGGGAGGCAGCGGAACAGGTTTCTCCTTCACAGAACCATCGGGATTGCCCTGTTGGAAAACGGACGATTTTTCTGGAAGTGGAGACGAGGTGTTTTGAACCACCCGGGAGGGTTCAATGGTTTGAAGGGTATTCCAAGCGGCCTGATTGGCTACGTCGGCCAGTTTGCTGACACGGTTCATGGCATTTGGAGCCGCTTTACCATAGTTGCCCGGCTTGCTGCCCGCGGATGTTGCAGCCAGACCACAAACTCTGCGCCATACCTGCTCGTCGATCGAATTGTTCCGTACCGTTACCGGCCGCTGCTCGGGTATGGCCTCCTCACGAAGAATGTGGTTGTCATTATCTATGTAGATACGCTTAACAGTCGTGAAACTCCGGCCAAGGCAATCGTAGCGGTTCAGTGCCTTGACCGTGCGGTATCCGGCCTGTTTCGCCTCGGAGGCGTTCAGTACGATTCGCCCCCACGACACCTTCGCACCGTGCTCGGCATCGAAAATGGTGGAAGAGTCGATTTCAACTGTGTGTTTACTATCACTAACGACTTTTTCCCATGCACCTGCAGCACACGTCGTCTTGGGAACCGTTGCCATAACGGCAGCAAGCATGAAGGCGCATGCCAAGTGTGGAAAAGGGGAAAGGGCAGAAAGCGATCCCATCGCCGTTCATCCGTTGTTGGAATGTCTATACGTGCGAGCTTACTGCGCACCGGAAAAACAGCGGGACATTTGAAACGGGCAGGTGTGACTTTCTACGTTTGGAGCACGCAAAACTGCCAAAACCCCGACAGGGCGGGGTTTTGATTTATTTGAAGCCGCAAAGGCTTTGAATCACACCATCATCAATGAGCCTTGAAGTCGTCATGGCAAGCTTTGCAGGTGGCACTGACTTTGCCATGTGCGACTTTGACGGCAGCAGCATCGCCGCTATCGGCAGCCTTGACGAGTTCGTTCGAGGCGGCAGCAAAGTCGCTGGCTCGTTTAGCGACTTCGGTGGTCTTCTGGAACAGTTCCGGCTTGACGGCGGTCTTTTGTTCACCAATCGATTTTTCGGTTCCAGGGCTGAAAAGCGCGCCGAGGCCGGAATTCGCCACTGAGGCAATGGCGTTGGCAGCAGCCTTGACCTGTTCGGCATTATAGGTGCCTTCAAGGTTGGCCTTGATCTTGCCCATATTCCAGGCCGAGAAACCGTAAGCTGCCCTCCGGAACTTGATTTGGTCTTCGGGTTTGACCTGCGCGAAAGCGTTGCTCGTCAGGGACAGGGTTGCAATGCCGACTATGGCGGCGATAGTGATTGTTTTCATGTTTGCCTCGTGTAATAACGGATAGGATGCGATGAGTGACAACCCGCCTTGACCCCATATCGCATCACGCAAAACTGCGGCGGGTTATTTTGTAGAGCCGACGATGATGATAGCAACAGCCAACTCATGCTGCAATCAAGATAGACGTTACGATACAAGGCAAAAATCAAAATGTGCGTGCGCCGTGCCGTAATAACTGGTACAGGCGCAACGATTGGTGATAATGACATGCCTCTGGCTCTTTTGTTCCGCCTTGGCGTGCTAGTTGAGAGGAAAGCCATGCGCCGTCTTGCAGATTCACCGATATGGGTACGCCTCACGGGTGCAATCGGAATCTTGCTATTGATTACATGGGTCAGCATGATTGTCTGGGGAAACCGGAGCAATCTCCGCACTGTCATCGACCAGTCGAAGGATTTTGCGCAAGCCGTCAATGAAATGACTATGGCCGGATTGACTGGGATGATGATCACTGGAACCGTCGATCAGCGCAATGTGTTTCTCGACCAAATCAAGGAGCTGTCCTTGGTCAATGACCTCAAGGTTATCCGGGGCGAAGCGGTGAGCAGAATCTACGGCTCCGGCAATGACGCATCGGTCATACCCGACGCGTTTGAGCGTCAGGTCATGGAAAAGCGCGAACCTTACATGGAGGTAGAAAAAGACTCGCAGGGCGAATACCTGCGGGCAGTCATTCCGGCATTGGCTTCAAGGAATTATCTCGGCAAGGATTGCGTTGCGTGCCATATGGCCGAAGTAGGCGAACCCCTGGGTGCAGTGAGCATGCGCATTTCCCTGAATCATGCAAATAAGGCGGCAGACCGCTTTCGCGACGAAAGCATCTTGTTTGCCATCATCATCTCTTTGCCGCTGTTTGGTTTCATCTACTTCTTCATCCGGCATTTCGTAACCCGCCCACTATCGCATCTGGCTAAAGGTATGTCTGAAATCGCTCATGGCGATGGAGACCTCACCCGGCGGCTGGATGCAGGTGGTCAGGATGAAGTGGGGCGTGCGGCCAGCATGTTCAACCACATGCTTGGTGTGATTGCCGGTTTGGTGCAGCAGGTAGGCACTTC
>WQYV01000137.1 GCA_009781085.1 Betaproteobacteria bacterium | reverse complement strand
GTAGCTTCATACAGGTTCGTTACCAATCCTGCATGTACCGATAGGCTACTGATAACGGAATATCAGATCTCCTTTCCGTCAATGACGGTGAGATAATGAATCAAGCGACCTCACGTCGCACGATGAAGTTGTGCACGTTGTCCCCCAACATTTCGGCCAGAAAATTCGCACCAAAAGTGTTGATGAGCTTGTCCGCTGTCTTGGGGCCGATAGTCGGGATGCGTTTCAATTCCTTCCCGATGATGTCGGCCTGGCTGGAACCCTCGGGCTGCCTTGGTCTTTGAAGAGTCCAGAGCGGGGCCTTGCAGTGCTCGCATTTTTTGCGAAACTGGCTCAGTGAGAACAAGTCAGCGGGAATGCCGTTCCCGTCGATGTCGGTGACGATCTCCCCGCAGTCTGGGCATGAGGCAAGCTCTGAGCCGTTACGGTCTTTTCGGCGGTAAATCGCGTGCCGCCAGTGAAAACCCATCCGCATGCGCACGCGCCCCATCACGAAGAACTCCTGCCCTTGGGCGGGCTGCCCTAACGCTTTCTTTAGCTGGATCAGCTTCATGAGCGTGTCGGGGCCATTCAAGATCCAGACCTTCGCGCCCTCTACTGTCTCCAGGATTTCCCGTCGCCACTTATAGACCAGGTGCGGCGGGGCGAGGACGAGGGTACGCCGGTAACCTTCGGCGTGCAGAACCGCAGCCGTGGCAATGCCGCAGATCGTCTTACCCGTGCCCATCTCCCCGTTGAGGATGGCTGCCCGCTCGTTTTGGTCGACCAGGAGGCTCGTAAGTGCATGCACTGCATCGGCCTGGGCCTTGAAAGGCTTGCGTTTGAGGCTATCGAGCACGATGACCCGGTGAGGCTTCGGGTTGCCGTCGTAGACGGGTGGGTTCGACTCCTGCGCCGAGGCGAGTAGCCCCTCGCCAAACTCATCAATGAAGTCAGACAAGGATATGGCTCTCGGGTCAGGCTCTTCTTCAAGCCCCCCTTGCTGCCCCAAGATGGAATTCGCCAAGGCTTGGCGAAACCCCACAATCGGTTGAATTCCGTCTTCTTCGGGTTCTAGCTGGACGAGTTCACGGGCGATTTCTTCGTCTTCGACATCAGTGTTTTCAAATTGCATGGCAATGCTCCAAAAAAAAGGGGGCATGCCATGCCCACGAAGGGGCTCATGCGATGCCCCAATGGTGGGAAAAGTGTTGCGTGCGCCTTATGGCGCTGGTGATGGAATGGATCAGTATTCGTCAGGCAGTAGGATCGTGGTCACGCTGCGATCCCATTCCGTGATGACCCAGATTTTGGTGCCGCAAGGCAGGACATAGGCCGAAAACAGACGCCCCCTCTCTTTGGGGTTCCTGCTGACACTACGGTTGTTGAGATTCCAATCGGAGGGAGGCAGTTCTCCCCAATCCCCGCTTTGATGGCGTGCGAGGTATTGAATTGGGTTAAATTCGCCCCGCTCGGCGACTGCCTCAACCCCTGGCGTCATGGCGAGTTGCCCCAGGTTGAAAAGGGGTTGATCGAATGCAGGGCGTTTGTCGGATACTTGTTGCAGCATGGTGAAGCTCCTAAAAAATGAAGAGGCTTCACCCCAACAGGGGGCAAAAGCCCCCGTGGGTGGTTGGAATTACTACGTTCTGCGGGTTTCGCTTGCGAGTTCGCCCCGGAGCATGACCGAAGTGAAACCGCTGCCCAGGTTGGTCATGATGATGACCGTGTTGCCACATGGGGTCGTGAAGGAAGACATCAACCGCTTCCCCTGTTTCAGATCCCCTCGCAAGACAGCGTTGTTCCTCACCTTGACGGAATCGGAAACATTGCCCCAATCGCCGCACACATGCCGGGTGACGAACGTCGCCGGGGACAGAGCCCCCTGCATGGCAAGCGCGTGCACCGCAAAAGTCATGTTGAGCATGCGGGGGTTAAACAACAGCCTGGCGCTTGCCGATGGTGGGGCGACGCACGCCTTCCGTTTTTGGGTTGTCATCGCCTTTGATGACGGGGACAACGCAAACCAGAGCTTCTTGACGAGCTTGCCAAGAATGAACATCGGCATGTACGTGGCCGGTTGCGAGATACTTGCTTGTTGCATGGTGAAGCCTCCTCGAAGAAAAAGTAAAGGGGCTCCGCCCCACAAGGGGACTTGGCCCCCGAGGGTGGTGAAAAACGGTCCAGAACTGTTACGAAATCGTAATAAGCTCACCGAAAGTATTGGAGCCCGGAGTCATGTCCCAGGCCCGGATCGCGGGCTTGAACACGTCGAGCGCAGTCCTTTGTTCGAGAACGTTCCCGTCATCAGACATCTGGGCTTCGACCTTGACCTTCTTGGCCTTGTAGGTGTCACCCTTGATGACGAAGATGCGGCCTTTCGCGGACTTCACGACTCCGGTTATTGCCCCGGCAGCCAGAGCGAGCGCCAGGTGCCATTTCGACAACGCCCTTGCGGGCCGGCGTAGGGCTTTTTGCCAGCCGCCGAACACTGTGCCAAGCGTGGGCCACAGCCCTTGCAGCCGCTCGACTTCGCTGGCGAACTGTTCCGGCTCCATGCTGACCCGATAGAAATGCTCGGGCTCGCATTTAGCGCGCGGGACGGAATAAGGCTCGAACGTCCAGGTTTCGGGCAGTTCTTCAGCTTCACTGTCACCCTTGCCGATCTTGAAAAGCATCTCGCGGGCGGCACGGCTGGCTGTTGAATTTTGGTCTCGCTGGCGTAGCCGACGGCCAAAGATCACTACCTGCTTGAATTGCTGCTCGACCGCCTGAAACGCCCGAATGTCAGCGAAGTGGTTGACGAACCAACCCACGAACTCCTCATCGAGCGCCGTCGTCGGGACGATGGCGACAATGATTCCTTCGTATTGCATGAGTGGCATTGCCCGCTGGTAGAAGAGCTTTTCGAGTCGACCCCGGCCCTTGCCCTGGTAGGGCAGGTTTCCGTTGGCGTCACGAGAAATGTCCCCATAAGGCGGGTTGAACCAGACGAGGCCAAAGGCTTGCCGCGTGATGATGGTATCCATCAGGTCTGCGTGCAGGCACTTGTCGACTAGGGTGCGGGCGTGTGCCGCACGCTCTGCGTCGTACTCGACCGCATGGGAGGTGACGTGCGCACGGCCAAGGGCGTGCGCGACTTCTGCGAGTGCGACGCCTTCGCCTGCGCAGGGGTCAATGATGGAGACCGGATAATTGACGCTGCCCAATGCCGAAAGGACTCTTTCGAGCGTGCCCTCATCGGTTGGGTAATAGCCAGCTTTTGCAAAATTGCGCGCGACGCGCGGGAACATGAGAGCCATTCAGAATACTCCTTGGAAAAGAGGGGTTTTTATCCCGGCACATGCCAAAGCTATAAGCCAAGGCATGCGCTTGGGAAAGAACCAGAGGGTGAATTCAGGCAGCCAACGGCAACTGCACGGGGGATGGCTTTGGAGCCTCATGCGAGATGCCAAGCGTCCCCTCGCGGATCAACGCAGTCATCCGGGCTTCGAGCTTTGGCAAGTCGACAGCGAGCTTGTAGCCTTGGACGTGCCCAAAGGCAGAGGGAAGTTTTGTAAGCATCCCATCCGTCTGGAGCGTGGCGAGCACCACATCCTTCCAGTGCGCCATGAGCGGCAAGCCGCAACAGTTCTGCACGAGCGACCAGAGACGATCATCGACGTTTGCGGTCTCTGTCGGCAGCAGCGCAAAGGCCCTGCCGCTGGCTTTGTCGGGTTCAACAGCGAGCTTGTGGTAGAGCCACAGATTCGTCATCGAGCCGAATAGCGTGCGCCGAAAAGAGCGTGCGGACTGCTTCGAGAGCCTTTCCACATTGGGGACTTCCACGGGGATGCTGTGTTGCCCTACGACGATGTGAAACTGCCTCATCCCGCCTTCCTTGTTGCCGATGGTGAGTTTCGCCAAAAGCTGCTGGATGGCGGTATCGCGCCCCCAGAGGGAGACGAAAACGAGATTGAGATTCTCATCGAGCACACAGGCATCAGCCTGCAAGTCAGAAAACTCGTCGATTTGGAACAGCTTGGGTGTTGTCATGTTGATGCCTCCTTCAAATGAAAAAGGGGCCATGACGACACCCCTTTGGGGCAAGTCGCGGCCCCAGGGGGAAATGAATCCTTGGTGTTTCAGGCAGCGATTGCGGCCTGGGTGATGGTTTTCTGAAACGCTTCGATGGCGTGTTCCTGTTTGGCATGCCAGTCCCGAACGGCAAGCCGCCAGCGCGGCAAGTGCGTCTCAGAGCCTGTTCACGATCTTTTCATGATCAGAACAAGGAAAGCGAAATAGATGAACTGCAAGCTGGAGTTGAGCAATCTCTCGCAGTTTTTCCAGAGCCTTCGACACTTTTCCAACCAGGCGAAGGAGCGTTCGACGATCCATCGGTGCGGCATAACCGTAAAGGTATGTAACTCACTACGCTTTGCCACCTGAACCTGTGCGCCGATCAACTGCTTGACGGCGCAGGCAAAAGGCTCGCCAGTGTAGCCCCCATCAACCAAAATGCGCCGTACCGTTTTTAAATCTTCGGCGCAATGCTTCAATGCCTGCAAAGCACCTGCACGGTCAGTGACATTGGCTGTGGTAACCGCAATGGC
>WQYV01000136.1 GCA_009781085.1 Betaproteobacteria bacterium | reverse complement strand
GAAGTCGAGGGTCGTACCTGCGTCATCATGGATGATATCGTCGACACTGCGGGAACATTGTGTAAAGCTGCCGAAGCCCTCAAGGAACATGGTGCACGCCAAGTGCTCGCCTACTGTACCCATGCAGTTCTCTCCGGCAACGCGGTCAAACGCATCACCGAATCATCGCTCGACGGACTCGTAGTAACGGACACCCTCCCCTTGCGCGAAGATGTGCTTGCTTGCCCACTCATCCGTCAGGTTTCGGTCGCCACCATCCTTGCCGACACCATGTTGCGCATCAGCAACGAGGAGTCCGTTTCATCCCTCTTTGCTGAGGGATGAACGAAAGGTTTTTTCATCCCCGCCTGGTCGCGGGCGGGAGTTTTTACAGGAGCTGTAACACATGAGCATCACTTTCAAAGCGGCTCGCCGCGAACAGCAGGGATCGAGTGCGAGCCGCCGCCTGCGTCGTACGGGGCAATTGCCAGGCATCATCTACGGGGGCGGTAAAGAAGCCACGCCCATCACCATGAACCACAACGACCTCTTCCACCTGCTCAAGAGGGAAGCCTTTCACTCTACGCTTCTTACTGCGGAGGTCGACGGCATCAATGAAACCGTAGTCCTGCGTGATACACAATGGCATCCGTATAAGCAGCAGGCGCTGCACCTCGACTTTCAGCGTATCGAAGCCGAACAGACCCTCCACATTAAGGTTCCGCTGCACTTCATCAACGGCGAAACCAGCCCAGCGGTCAAGCTTGGTGGCTGCCTCATTGCCCAGGTCATGACTGAACTCGATATCAAGTGTCTGCCCAAGGATTTGCCTGAGTACATCGCCGTCGACCTCGCTAACTTTGAACCTGGCCAATCGCTGCACGTCTCGCAGTTGAAGCTGCCCGAGGGTGTTGAACTGGCGCAGCACACCGATGCCGACCCCGTGGTCGTCAGCGCGCAGCAGAGCCGCCTCAACGTGGAGGCCGAGGAGGCTGCCGACGAACAAGGCGGTTCCGCTGAACCTGCGGCCTGAGGCCGCATTGCCGAGGTGCTAGGGAGCAATGTCAATGGCGGCACCTGCCCCCCGGCTCATTGTCGGCCTCGGCAACCCCGGTGCGGAATATGCCAAAACCCGGCACAACGCCGGGTTTTGGTTTTGCGAGAGCCTAGCATACGACCTAGGTGTGCGTTTTTCGTTTGAATCCCGTTTCCACGGCTTTGTCGCCCAGGTTCGTGAAGGATCCCGCCTCCCGTTGTGGCTGCTCATGCCGCAAACCTTCATGAACCGTTCCGGGCAAGCCGTTGTCGCGCTGGCTCGCTTCTACCGTATCTTCCCGGATGAAATCCTCGTCATCCATGACGACCTCGACCTTCCCCCCGGACAGATGCGCCTCAAGCTTGGTGGCGGCTCCGGGGGGCACAACGGCCTTAAGGACACCACTGCCCATCTCGGAATCCCGGATTACTGGCGCTTGCGCATCGGTATCGGCCATCCCGGTGACCGTAACGAAGTCGTTAACTACGTCCTCAAGCCGCCGCGACAGGAGGAACGAGATTCTATTCTTGAAACCATCGACCGCGCATTGGCTGCCTGGCCCCTGCTAGCGTGCGGTGATTGGGAAAAAGCCACGCAGCGGTTGAATACCTGCCCAAAACCCCCGAAACCGGCCCTGTCCCCGGAAACCCCTGCCCCCATTTCCTATCTTGCCGACAAGGAAAAACCATGAGTCTCAAATGCGGCATCGTTGGCCTGCCCAACGTTGGAAAATCTACCCTTTTCAATGCCCTCACCAAGGCAGGCATTGAAGCGGCTAATTACCCGTTCTGCACTATCGAACCCAACGTCGGCATCGTCGAAGTGCCCGACGTGCGGCTTCAACAACTCGCTGACATTGCCAAACCGCAAAAAATCCTGCCTGCTATCGTCGAATTCGTCGATATCGCCGGGCTTGTCGCGGGTGCCTCCAAAGGGGAAGGGCTGGGCAACCAGTTCCTTGCCAACATCCGCGAAACCGATGCCATCGTGCATGTCGTCCGCTGCTTTGCCGACGACAACGTCGTGCACGTCTCTGGGGGCATCGACCCCATACGGGACATCGAAATCATCGATACTGAACTCGCGCTGGCCGACCTCTCAACCGTCGACAAGGCCATCACCCGCGCCAGACGTCCTGCCAATGCAGGTGACAAGGAAGCCAAGGCCATGCTTGCCGTGCTGGAAAAATGTCTTGCTCAACTCGATGCGGGTGACGCGGTGCGTACCCTGGCGCTTACCAAAGAAGAACATGCCCTCATCAGACCGCTATGCCTCATCACCGAAAAGCCCGTGCTTTACGCTGCCAACGTGGCCGAGAACGGATTCACCGGCAACCCCCATCTCGAAGCCGTACAACAACGCGCGGTGTCTGAAGGCGCAGAAGCCGTCGCCCTGTGTGCCGCCATCGAAGCTGAAATTGCCGACCTTGACGATGCAGACAAAGCAGATTTTCTCGAGTCCATGAACCTCCACGAACCCGGCCTGAACCGTCTCATCCGTGCCGGATACAAACTCCTCGGCCTGCAAACCTACTTCACCGCAGGGCCAAAAGAAGTACGTGCCTAGACCATCCATATCGGCGACACGGCTCCCCAAGCTGCAGGCGTCATTCACACCGATTTCGAGCGCGGTTTCATCCGGGCGCAAACTATCGCCTTCGAGGATTTCATCCACTACAAGGGCGAAGCGGGTGCGAAAGAAGCAGGTAAAATGCGCGCCGAGGGTAAGGATTACGTGGTGAAAAACGGGGATGTGATGAACTTTTTGTTCAATGTCTAGGGCAACGCATCTTAATCAGCAACTGAGGTGATCGGGGTTTCCTTTGCGGCTTTTTTACCGTTAAACCCTGAACGTGCAGCAGCGCAGCGCACGTCCAACATTTGCATGAATTCATCGATAGATTGCGTTTTGATTCTATTCTTGCGATAGAACTTCGGTTGGTGGTAGATGCTTCGATAGAAATCGCAGCCATTGCAAACAGATTGGAAGCGACCCTCCAGTTGGTCTTGGATTACCCGACGGTATTCTTGGTTGCCAGGACTGAGAATGTCGACAAGCGGTGTTTTTAAAATATCGCCGATTCTAAGTACCGCATTGACGTCTCGACATGAACACGCATTCACCAACCCGGTAGCTGTGATTTGTGGCGAGTCGAATAGCTTTGCGCAAGGGCCAGATCTGTATTTTACGTCGCCCGGAATAATCTTTACATCGAGACCTTTCACATCGTCATCCGAAATCATGCCGCCCCAGTTGTTGAATACGCCATGGGACGAGTTGATGCGATCGCCGCGTCGTGCGAATTCTTTGAGAATTTCCATCAATTCGCCAGCCGCATTTGCGGGGATGGAGGCTGTAGAGCGGAATCCAAATTCGAGCTTGAAGGGTAACAATTTGTGCGCTAGCAAAATTCGCAGGTTCGCGATGAGTCGCTGATAGACCTTCGCCGTCGATTTGGTGATGGCGATGAAGCTCGCCTCATCGTGCCCGTAGATGCTGACCGTCAAGGTGCTGAGTTTTTTTAGCGTCAACAGGCGGAGAATTTGTTCCTCTTGTGGCACGCTGAGGTTTGAGAAAAAATGGTAGTGATCAACGTCCGCGTGCCGATCGAGGTATTCAAGCTTGTCGAACAGGTACTTATCCATAAACACATCGCCCGCGCACGGAGTCAGTTGGAAGTCGCTGTAACCCAGCGCAATCGACTGCTCAACGCTGCTTTCAAAGGTCGCACTGGGCATGCTTACCTTCGGGAGCTCTTTCTTTTCGTATGCGCAGAATCGGCATTTTAGATTGCATGCTCCAGTGACCTCGATAGCCATAACGCTAGGAAGCGCATCAATGAATTCTCGCCCAAGCGTCCGATTTGCCATGGTTTCGACGCCAGTCACGATCTTTCGTACGTACTGCTCAAGATACTTCAGGCTCGAACGCAAGCGCGAATATCCGTTATTCGTGATGTCGAATTTGCTCATTTCCCGACATGAATAAAATAATTCCCACAAACCCGCATGGTTGCGCGGTTTCTCTTTATGGTTTTCGGAATTACCGCCAAATGATGTTCGCTACCCCACCTGTGACTGCTTTACGTTACACACTCAGGGTAGTACGGGACTATGTGATCTTACAACAAAAAAATTCTAATTTCGCGACTGAAAAAGCAAAGAGAGGTAGGCGGTTTCCGGCGTACCTGCTAGAGATTTCCCTCCTACCTGCGGTATGCGGTGCGTATTGTGTTTTACGCTTTTGGTGGCGCGGTTCCGTTATTCCTCAAAACGCTTCCCCAAAGCACTTCGTAGGAAATCCCCTGGTTGCGCGTAACCGCCCAAAGAGGCGCACGGCATCCCCATTCAAAGACTGCCATAGCTCGCCCCCTTACGCTGAAAGCGCATATTGGCGTGGATACGCAATTGGGGATCGTTCATCAGCGTGTCCTTAGGTTTCACAAGGTCACTGGGATCGACGCACTACACGTATGACACAGGTTGGCGTGGGGATAATTCCTCGGTTATCGGCCTCGCAACAACTCGCAAATCCTTACCAATCTGTCGGCACTCCCGAACCTCAAACCTCACTGCCCCATCGAGCGCGGTGAGGGCAGGGAGGT
>WQYV01000135.1 GCA_009781085.1 Betaproteobacteria bacterium | reverse complement strand
GTAGCTTCATACAGGTTCGTTACCAATCCTGCATGTACCGATAGGCTACTGATAACGGAATATCAGATCTCCTTTCCGTCAATGACGGTGAGATAATGAATCAAGCGACCTCACGTCGCACGAAATAGTTATGGATGCTAAAGCGCGCGAAGGGCCGATTGCTCGTATCGGCGACTTTGTATTTTCCGAACGGGACGTTGCCGATCACCAGGTCAAACCAGTGGCTGGGAAACCGGGTTGCCTCAAAAGGGGTGATCTGCACGTCGACACCCGATGGGGCATAGAGCGTGCGCAGCATCCGCCCTGAAAGGCTATCGATTTCCACCGCCGTCACGTTGCTGCGTTCGGCCAGAGAAAGCGGCATGGCACCGATGAAATGCCCGGTGCCTGCTGCGGGTTCCAGCACTCGCCCGCCGTTGAATCCCAACCGCTGAACGGCTGCCCAAATGGCCTCAACAATAAAAAACGGCGTGTAATGGCTGTTGTTGACCGAAGAGCGCGCTGACTCGTAATCGTTGGGAGCCAACAAGGTTTGCAAACGTTGCGCACGATCGGCCCAGGCAGTCTCCTTACCATCGAGATTGAATGCGGCTGGCAAGCACCCCCAACCGCAATAGCGCACCAGCAGGCGGCGTTCTTGCTCATCCGCTTGCCTGTGTTCTGCCTCGACACGGTTGAGTGCCTCAATCGCCGCCAGGTTGGCGTCGTATTTCGCAGCGTTTCCTGACAGTCCAATAAAACTGGATGAGTTCAGGCGCGCAGGCAGAGCCGCCTTTTCCTGCTTCTGAGCAGGTATCAGGCCAAAACGCCATTCGTGCGTCCGACCCGGTTTACGTTCTTCAAGCAGAAGATCGTTGGCCGGAGCAGGAAGTAAGGTCGGAGGAGCGCCTTTGATCTCTGGCTTGGGGTGCGCAGAATCATCGACGTGCGGTTCCGGGGGTTCCGGATCAAAGCCTGGCAGCCAGAGCGTGGCTGCGGCAGCGGCCTTTCGTGACATTGACGGGACTCCAAAAGAAATAAGGAGTCCCGTCCTCATCAAGGAGTGGAACTCCTCGATGAGGGAAAAATGCCCTGCACATAGTGCGAGAGCGCAAATTCTTCAGTGCGGGTAACGTCCGCTACGCCAGCAGAATGCTGGAATGTCCCGAAGGAACATGCTTTGGGCCACGATGACCCGCAATGCCCTGTCAGTGTCGCGCATGTGGCAGGCGTGGTGTGAACGGCGGAAAAAGAGACATGCTCAAATCAGGCCAATCACGGTGTTTCTCATGTATTCGATGGTTGTTAAATTATTATCAATACGACAAATTAAATGAACTTCGTCTTGATTGTGCGCTAATGTCGAAATCGGCCCTTTTTAGGTCGAATTTCTTGTGTCTTATTTCAGGGCAAAGCACGAGCATTGTGGGCAATCTGCCGTTATTTTATGCGCACAATGTATGCTTAATGAATCTACCAGATTCTCTATCCAACTCATGCGAGGTGTCCTTGAAGGTAGGACCTACAAGGAACTTGCCAAACCTCACCGGTTGTCTCCTGCGGCGGTTGGAAACAGGGTCAGGGATCTTGCCTATCGGATGCATCAGGCAGGACAGATCGACAGGCTCAATCCGGAGGCGCTACGCTTCGCCACCAATTTGCGCGAGAACAAAGAACGCATCGAAGCGGCACTGGAACGTATCGAGTCCGAAGATGCCCTGTCGCCGAAGGCGAAACCCAGACCCGATCTCAGCTTTGATGACGTGCAAACCATCATCCGCCGGGCAGGGATGCGTAGCCGCTCGCCGTTAAGAGACGTTGCGCTCGTACAGATTGTTTTGGCGACAGGGATCAGGCCCATCGAGGTCGCACGGCTTCAGATCCAGGATTTTCTGAATGAAGATGGCACGGTTCGCGTCTGTTCCCGGATGCGTGCAAAGGTTGCGTTCAACCAGCGCGCAAGGCCGCTGTTTTTTATGCATTCAGGTTCAGTCAAGGCGATTGAAGCCTATCTCACCGACCGGCTGGCGAAGAAAAAACCGCACCCAGCCAGCGATGCACCCTTCCGAGGGTTTGCACCGGACGAATTCCTGTTCCTGAACGATGTGAACAGACCATACAGACTGCAAAGCACTCGACGAGATGGCAGGGTTTACTGCATCAGCCGGCAGCTTCTTAATACCTACCGCAGGATATTCACACGCATCAACATGCCCGGCATATCAGCGCAGACGCTCCGCCGCGCGGTCGCAGTATGGCTATACAAGCGGGGTGCCAACGAAAACCAGATTGGAACCTTGCTGGGGATCGCTGACAGGAAAAATGTGCGGGACCTGCTACCTGCACCTCCAAGCCTTGCTGAGTTGGTCGCCGATCTCTATCCGGACATGTCCGAGCCGTCCTCACTATCCAGCGAATCCGTAATAACGAGTGTGTGACAGGATTAAACACCTCATGGACAGCCAACGTTTCCTAATCGGGGAGCATATCTACACGGCGGAAGATCTACACCTGCAAGAAGCACTGTCCCGAATCTACGGTGGCGGTGGGCGGCCTAAATGCCTGTGCGTACCGGACGGTGTTGAGATGTACGTTGCGCGCCACCACCAGTACATTATCAAGCGCATGCCAGGGTCAGGGAAGCATCACCATCTGGCATGTCCGTCATTTGAGGCGGATGCAAGCCAATCTGGCCTGGGGGAACTGCTGGGAGAAGCCATCATTGAGACCGTTCCGGGTACGGTTGAACTGCGGATGGATTTCCCCTGGACGCGTATGACGCGCCCTGGCAATGCGGGAGGAAATTCCGGGGCCGGGGAGCCAGGTGAAGTGAAGGGGCAGCGTCGTCGTATGAGCTTGAGGGCGCTTACGCACCTGCTTTTTGAGCGGGCGAGACTCAACCAATGGTCATCCGCCGAGGGTAAGCGCAACCAGGGTGTGATCGAAAACAAGCTGCTCGCCGCCGCCACTGAGATGATTGTCAAGGACAGGCCATTATCCGAGCGCCTTTACGTGCCAGAACCGTTCGACGCATCCGCAATCGCTGCCATTGCTGACCGACGACGGAAAAAGCTTGCGATCCTTCAGCCCAAGGATGGGCAATTCCCGCTTGCAGTGGTACTGGGCGAGTTCAAGAGTTGCGAAGCGGTCATATCAGGGCATCGGATTTTGATGTTCGTGAATCCAGCAGGATAAAAAAACATTCAATTAGATTTTATAAATATGCTATTCAGATAAATAATTGATATTCTTATGAGGTAAATCCATCACAGCAAGAATGTTTCGTAAAACGCGCGATCAAGCAAGGTGAAAGACATGGCTATCGAAAAACTGAGTCCTTCCAAAGTGGCGCGTATCACCAAGCACGGTAAATATGGCGATGGAGATGGTCTGTATTTGCAGGTTACAAGAACCTTGGTTAAAAGCTGGCTGTTCCGTTATCAGAGGAAAGGCATCGAACACTGTGTGGGACTTGGCCCACTTCATGCCGTCGATATTGAAGAGGCGCGAGAAAAGGCACGCGCCTTGCGCGCCTGTCTTGCCAGAGGAGGCGATCCCGTGCGGGGGCGTCCAACGGATATTGCCAAGCAGAAGGAAAACGAGAACGAGAACGATAAAACCTTCGACGAGTGTGCCATCGAGTATATTGCGCATCATCAATCCGCTTGGAAGAGCGTAAAACATCTGAAACAGTGGAAAGGCTCCCTCAGCCTATACGCCTCTCCTCACTTCGGAAACATGCCAGTCCGTGAAATAACGACCGTGCTTGTTTTACAGGTTTTGAAGCCAATATGGGCCATGAAGACGGAAACAGCTTCCCGGCTCCGGGAGCGCATCGAACGGATACTTTCTTGGGCCACAATACATGGCTACCGCGATGGCGAGAACCCGGCAAGGTGGGATGGGCACCTGCAAGAGATATTGCCGAAACCATCCCGGGTCAAACATGTCCGCCACCACCCAGCGATCCCTTATCAGGAAATTGGCGGGTTTTTCAAATTGCTGAGCACCGAGAAAAGCATCGTGGCAAGGGCCCTTGAATTCACGATCCTCACTGCCTGCCGGACATCCGAAGCGCTACACGCCAGGTGGCAGGAAATTGACCTCAAACAGCGCGTTTGGGCCATCCCAGGCGCGCGGACGAAGAACGGGCGGATGCACCGCATCCCTTTGTCGGGTACCGCGCTGAAAATCCTGGATGCGATGAAAGGGCTGCATCCGGACTGGGTGTTCCCAAACCTTAAAAGGGGTCAGCCGTTTTGCGAAACCGTCATGGGCAGCCTGCTCAGGAAGATGGATCGTCCTGGCATTACCGTGCATGGTTTCCGGTCGACCTTCCGGGTATGGGCAGCGGAGAGCGCCTACCCGAAGGAACTTGCGGAAATAGCGCTGGCGCATAGACAGGCGACAGCCGTCGAGGAAGCCTACCAACGGTCCGACCTTTTCGAGCGGCGTCAAACCTTGATGCAGGCCTGGGCCGATTGGTGCAATACCGTCCAACCCGACTCCCGCCCGACTCCCGGGCAGGAGGAGTGTTTTGCAGCATATCAGGCTGGCTTGTAAGAGCCTGTTCACGATCTTTATTTTGACGTAGACTTCTTGGATGCGTAAAAAATATCCAAGTGATGTCAGCCGTGAGTCGTTTGAGCAAATCAGGCCGCTGCTGGAGGGCGTCCGCAAAAG
>WQYV01000134.1 GCA_009781085.1 Betaproteobacteria bacterium | reverse complement strand
GCACGACCTGGCGAAATTTCGCCTCGCTGATTTTAGAACGCCTGAAGTATCTGTTTTTCCCAATCATCTCAAGAAGATAACATGCCATCTAGTCATGTTTGCTTCCTAAGACCCTTATTTTTTACCGCAACCGAGGTCATGGTTACTGCCTATCACCTAACCCGGCAATCAACCCGGACACGGCTACGCCGCGCCGGTTATCTTATCCGTTAGTTTTTTTACTCATCCACCATAGGGGGAATAGATGTTGTCAATTGTCAGGGGGTCACTCGTAGCCGTTATGGTTTCGCTTCTCGCTGGTTGTGCAGGAAAGGATTTCGTTCGTCCAAGTTCTGACACATTTAGACTTGGGCAAACGACCTACGCGCAAGTACTTCAGCAGATGGGTGAGCCGCGTAAGTCAGGGGAGGTCTTAAAGAACGACAAGAATGTGAAGACAGCAACCTACGTATACGCTTCAACTGGAGGCGAGCCGTTGGAGGAAGGTGTTATTCCGGCGAGGGCACTATCGTATTACTTCTATAACGACATTCTCGTTGGACAAGAATTTCTCTCATCCTTTAAGTCCGACAGCTCCAATTTCGACGAATCAAAGATATCGGCCATTTCCAAAGAAAAAACGACCCGTGGGGAAGTTATTCAACTGCTTGGAAAGCCAACTGCGACTTTCGTCTATCCCATGATAAAGCAAACGTCAGGTGATGCTCTTGGCTATACCTACAATACCACTCGAGGAGGTGCCTTTAGTGGATTCAAGTTCTTCACAAAGTCTCTGCGTATTACATTTGATGACAAAGACCTAGTCTCAGAAATTGACTATGCGTCGTCTGGGAACAAATAAATCTAACAGTGCGGTCCAGGGGACGTGCAGTCAGCCACGCTGCCTGCACGCCCCTGACCTCCGTCGTTAGGCAGCATTGAATCACCTCATTCATGCTTATGCCATGTTCATTCTTTGGTGCCGCGTCCGCTCACTCTCCGGCCTCGCGCTCACATCCCGCTCTGGCAGGCGCAAGTGGTATTCTTCGCGGGTCGTGCGTTCGGTTGAGCTTGTGTCCGGTTTCGCCAAGCATCCTAACCCTGCAATCAACCCGGACGCGGCTGCGCCGCGCCGGTTATCTTGACCGTTAGCCGGTATTTCCGCCATACTGCCGCTTACCGGCCTGCAATGCGATGAGTGACCATGCCCGAGAACCTGATATGGGTTTTACTCAGTGATCTTGCAAATGAACTACCGTCGCTTCCGGAAGAAATTCAAGTACGGTCGGCTCAATCGAGACTGAGTCCGCCGTTACTCCGTCCGGAAGAGCGTCCAACGCTGCAAGAACGCCCCGCAGTGCAGGGCCAATATTTCTTGCGATGCGGATCTTCGCCCCGACTTCGGTGACTTCGTAGAGTCGGCAGATGTCATAGGGCTCAGGCCCGTGTACAGCGACCGACAACTCTGACAGCGAAAGGTGCAGAGGGTTGCCGAAACCGCCGACGGTGCTTTTCGCATCAATCACCCGAACGTCGCCACTGGCTTCCGTCACGCGAAAGTCATACGGCGCTACAGCATTGATGCTGGCGCTCCACTCAAACGCCTGGATACGCCCAGCCAGTCGTTCCTTTTCCAGCCAAGCATTCAGCAGTTCCTCGCCAGCCACGCCGATGGCCTCAGCTCTCCTGCGCAAGCGCATGAAATCCTCCGGGCTGATGCCGCGACTGCCACGACGTGCATTGATCGCGTTTGTTCCCACAGCACCACCAAGGGCTGCGTCCTCCAGCAGGCTTGTCTCGGCCCAGTCATACAACGGATGACCAGCTGTAGGCCTCACGGTCTCCAGAACCTCCTGGACCAGTCCGTCCTCTAACGCCCACATGGAGCCGTTCGGAAAGCGACGGGCGAGTTCTGCGTGGACTTCGGTATCAACCGGCACCGCAGCGGAAACCAGCACCACATTGGCGGTAGTTGGCGTCATATCACCGGAAAACTCAAACAGCACAAAATCACCCGGTGCCAAAATGTTGTACAGATCAGGAGCTCCAATCGGGTTGTCGATCAACTCGCCGTTGAGGCGCCAGTTCTTCTCTTGCTTGAGAATCTTACGCTGCAGGTTGTTGGCGGGCGCCAGCCCTGGCCCGTACAGGTACAGATCGAGTGGATAGCGTGGCTGTGGCACGAGCGGCGGCTCACCCAACTGCGGATACAACCTGCCCACCAACACACGGGCGTCCAGATTGAAAGCTTTCTGGTTTCCAACATTTCGGGTCTGGAAATGCCACTTGAACAGTGTCAGATCCGAAGCTGTCAGGCGTTTCAGCGCCAGCTTTCTCGGCATGCAAACTCCTCTCGTCCTGGACATGTCACCCCCTCCAGACTCCGGAGAGAACGGACAGGCTTGTGGTGTGTGAATATGTTTATTGGTGCATAATAGCACCATTCTTCTCATCTCCCAGCAGCAAAAACCATGGCACGCAACCCGATCGCACCTGATGGCAAGACCGTCAGAACCTCCATCATGCTGCCAGAGGATGCCCATTTGCAGGTACAGGCTCTGGCAGACGCTAACCACGTCTCATCGGCCTGGATCATCCGCATGGCAATACAACGTTTTCTGGAAGAGAACCAGGGGCAGATGATTCTGCCACTGCGCCTTCCGGCCCGGCAAGGACATCCTCAATGAGCAACGACATCATCCCGCGTAAGCTTGCACGCCTGCAAACAGAAGATAAGCCCCGTGTCCTTGATCTGTTCGCCGGCTGCGGGGGCATCTCCCTGGGTTTTAAGGCGGCGGGTTTTGACATACGTGGAGCGGTGGAATTTGACGCGGATGCCGCACGATCTCATGGCCTGAACTTCCACGCAGGGGCACCTGCGCACAGCGAACCCATTGACATCACAAAGACGACACCTGCCGAACTCTGCATACGGCTTGGCCTAGGCCCTGCCGCTGAAGCTTTTGACGTGGTCGTGGGTGGCCCGCCCTGCCAAGCGTTCGCGCGCGTCGGCCGCTCCAAGCTCCGGGAAATTGAGGAGCACCCCGAGGCATTTATCCACGATCCCAGAGCACAGTTGTACAAAAAGTACCTGAAGTATGTGGATGCCTTCCAGCCCTTGGCGGTTCTTATGGAGAACGTACCCGACATCCTGAATCATGGCGGCCAGAATATCGCGGAGGAAACCTGTGAGATCCTGGAAGCCAAGGGCTATGTCTGTGGCTATACGCTGCTCAATGCCGCGTTCTACGGGGTTCCCCAGATGCGAGAGCGGATGTTCCTCGTGGCCTATCGGCATGAACTGGCCACGCAGATCTCTTTCCCGTCTCCAACCCACTGGCTTGTGCTCCCCCCAGGCTACGAAGGCTCACGGTCTGTAGCACTCAAGACGCTGCGCACCCTCGTTAACGATGCGCATTCGTACATTGCGCCGCCAGCGGCCACACCGGACCTCCCTCCCGCAGTTACTGCGGAAGATGCGCTGGGCGATCTGCCTGCCATCAATGCGCGGGAGTTGCTGGCAGCAGGCAAAATTGCCCGTGGTGCCCGGCGCTTTGACACGCCGGTGAGCTACAGCCGAAAAATACCCTCCCCCTATGCGGAGCTAATGCGCAACTGGCTCGGTCATGAAACCCCGAAAGAAGGACTGGCTGACCACGTCATCCGCTATCTTCCCCGAGACTATGAGCTTTTCGCACGGATGAATCCTGGTGACCAGTATCCGGAAGCTTACGCCCACGCGGTGGCAATGTTCGAGGAGCAGCTTTCGGCGGCCCGTGCACGGGGCGAGAAGCTTATAGAAGGATCTGCAAAGTACAAGGCTCTTTGGGAATCCATTGTTCCGCCCTACGACGCCAGTAAGTTCCCAAACAAATGGCGCAAGATGTGGCGTGACCAGCCCGCCCGCACTCTGATGGCCCATTTGGGCAAGGACGGCTACAGCCATATTCACTATGACAGTAAACAGGCGCGAACCATCTCGGTGCGAGAGGCAGCCAGACTGCAATCATTTCCCGACGGGTTTCAACTGAGTGGCACCATGAACCCTGCCTTCAAGCAGATCGGCAATGCCGTACCGCCGTTGCTCGCCAAGGCGATCGCCACACACATGATGCAGGCTCTCAGGCAGGCTGCGGGCAACAAGGAGGCAACCGATGAACCTCGTCGAGGGGCAGAGGCAGTTTCCTGATGCGGTACAGAAGCACTTCGGTATCCCAAGTGAGCCGTTCGGTGCCCCTCGTTTCCGTGCTGGTTACCGATCTCCGGAACATGCCGCTACCCGGACAATTGTTCCATTCCCGCTATCGCGAGAAGTTCCGCTTCGGTGCTATGACGTTGCGACTGGGGATGGGCAGCGATGAGATGCGCTCCTGCCTCACGGGCATCGTGGCAGACGCTGCCTGCGAGGTGACCAGTGACTGATGTACTGACTCCGAAGCAGCGGCAACTCAACATGAGCCACATTCGCGGACGGGATACCCGACCAGAGATGGTGATCCGCTGTGGGCTCCATGCCCGGGGTTTACGCTACCGCCTTCAGGATCGCAGCATGCCGGGACGACCCGACATCGTATTCCCGAAGTACCGAGCAGTGATTCTTGTGCACGGGTGCTTCTGGCATGGCCACAACTGTCCGTTATTCCAGCTGCCCGCCACGCGCACGGAATTCTGGATCACAAAGATCAACGCCAACCGTAGTCGCGATGCCAGAGCCCATGAGGCACTGCAGACCTTAGGTTGGCGAATCCTGACCATTTGGGAGTGCAGCCTGAAAGGTCCTGCGCGCTGGCAAATGGATACATTGCTGGATGCATGCGCTACCTTCCTCAAGGGCGACGCGCAGCAACAGCAAATCACAGGCATCTGGTAGGAACATGCCAAGCCTCGCGCTCTTTCAAAAACTTCGTCTTTTGCATAGGCTTGCCCCCCTTTGGCGTTCAGGTCTAACCCCATCGCGTTATACACAATTCACCGGACATAACCGATTGACCGCATATGTTCGACGCCCATGACAAAATCGCGCAGGCGCTGGATGCCAAGCCAGAGGGATTTGACGCCCGGCTCGCCATCG
>WQYV01000133.1 GCA_009781085.1 Betaproteobacteria bacterium | reverse complement strand
GTTCAAGGGTAGCCGCCCGGTGAAAAGTGAGGTATCCGTCGCCAAGAACTACATGACCGAAAAAGAACTGTTCGCGCTACGCAGGATGGTCAATGCCTTTTTCGACATGGCGGAACTGAAGGCGGAAACCCACGAGCCTATGTACATGCGGGACTGGTTGGAGACGCTGGACAAGTTTTCACGCGATTTCGGCATAGGTGTTCTGGAGGGCGCAGGCAACGTCAGCCACATTGAGGCCGTAGAAAAGGCGCACCGGGAATATGATGTTTATAGGGCGCAACTTTCCAATGATCTGACTGATGTCGAGAAGGCGTATCTGGACACCCTGCGGGAAATGCAAAAGAAGCTCAAAGCCGGAGGTGGCGGCAATGAGGGTTTGGGGAAGGGGTGAATCACGGGAACTCAAAAGAATATATACCTCGCCACTTATAGCTATGTTGATAAAACCGCCAAGGAGAGCCTGCCTCAAGAGGGAGGTTATCGAGTCAACGCACCTTCGGCGCGGTTTTTTGTATGAATTGCGAAATTGCGTTGCAAACATCTTCAAAATTTTCATTCACATCATGGTTGCTGAAACGAATAGTGCTTAAACCGTAGCTATTCAGAATTGATTCTCTCTCTGCGTCGTAGGCCAGCCCTGTTTCTGTGTAATGTTGACTACCGTCGATCTCGACAATCAGTTTTGCTTTGTAGCAGTAGAAGTCGACAATGAATCTATCTATCGCTTTTTGACGTTGAAAACGCGGGGAGAAGTTTGCAAGGAACCCGTACCACAGGCGTTTTTCCTGGGGAGTCATTTCTCGGCGTAATTTCTTTGCCAGAGGTACCAGCGCGGCAAGATATTTTATCGGCATCTTTTAATTATAAAAGCATAGCATCGGGAATGGAAATCTTTGTCCGCGCCGAAGGCGCACTGACTCGATAGCCTCCCTCCTGAGGGAGGTGTCACGCCGAAGGCGTGACGGAGGGAGTTCAACGCTTGTACGCGCTCCTCAATAGTCAAACAACCTGCCACCCGAACCGCCGCTACTCCTTCCGTCACCCGCCTTCGGCGGGCGACACCTTCCTCGGGGAGGAAGGCTCTATTTTGGGCGCTACGCGCCGGAGCAAACTAGTTGGCTGCGAGGGTTTTTTGTTGCCTTGCGCCAAGTTTCTTTCACGTTAACCTATACACTGAATTTCTGGAGCAAGCTGTTCCAGAATTGCCTATGTTTCTGGAATTCCTGCCCGTAAAGGACAATCAATAACCATGGCAAAGCCCACCGAACACAAAACCGTCCAAGCCCGTATCCTGAAATACGCGCAGGAGATTGGCTGGAAATTTGTCCCACGCACGGAGGCCGAGGCGCGGCGCGGGTTTGGTGCGGGTGGCGCGACGGCGGAAGAACGTGCGCGGACGGCATCGCTTTTTTTCGGCGATTTGCTCCATGCACAGGTGCGGGCGTTCAATCCGAAGTACAAAGAGGCAGAGGGTGCGCTGATCGGCGAGTTTCAGCGGTTTAGTGCCAGCATTGCAGGCAATCGCGAGTTTTTGAATAGCCTCCGCAACCAGGGAAAATTTTTCTGCGCGGAAGAAAACCGCGAACTGGATTTGACGCTGATCGATTACGGCGACCTGGAACGTCCGCAAGCGCAATGGCGCAATGTGTATGAAGTGACGGAGGAGTTTTATTTTCACAACGGGCACTACGGCACCCGTGAGGATGTGGTCTTTCTTGTCAATGGCATTCCAGTGCTCGTCATCGAGTGCAAGAATGCAAGCAAGGACGAAGCGATTGCGCTGGGAATCGACCAGATACGGCGTTATCACGAGGAAACGCCCGAGGTGATGACGCCGGAAATGATTTTTACCGCTACCGAGGCTATCGGCTTTGCCTACGGGGTAACGTGGAATACGCTGCGCCGGAATATTTTCAACTGGAAGCACGAACAGATTGGCAATCTGGAGGCCAAGGTAAAAAGTTTCTGCGACGTGGCGCATGTGCTGCGGTTTCTAAAGGATTTCATCGTTTTTGCGGAAAAGGACGAGGAACTGCAAAAGTTCATCCTGCGCCAGCATCAGGCAGTGGCGGCGGACAAGGTGGCGGCGCGTGCACTCGATATGCAGCGCACACGTGGGCTGGTCTGGCACACGCAGGGCAGCGGCAAGACTTATACGATGATCAAGGCAGCGGAATTGCTTTTCAGGGCGAATGAGGCGCAAAAGCCCACCATCCTGCTGATGATCGACCGCAACGAACTGGAAGACCAGATGTTGAAAAATCTGGCATCGGTTGGGCTGAACAACGTGGCTCATGCAGATCGCATTGCGGAATTGAACCGGCTGCTGAAGGAAGATTATCGCGGGATTATCGTGACGATGATTCACAAGTTCCGCGATATGCCGCCCAATCTGAACACGCGGAAAAATATTTTCGTGCTCATCGACGAGGCACACCGCACGACGGGTGGCGACTTGGGCAATTTCCTCATGGCCGGGTTGCCGAACGCGACCTATATCGGTTTTACCGGTACGCCGGTGGACAAGACCGTCCACGGCAAGGGGACGTTCAAGACTTTCGGCTGCGAGGACGACAAGGGTTATCTGCACAAGTATTCCATTGCCGAGAGCATCGAAGACGGTACAACGCTGCCGCTTTACTACAACCTCGCGCCGAACGAAATGCTCGTGCCGCACGAGATCATGGAAAAGGAATTCCTCGCGCTGGCGGAGACGGAAGGCATCTCGGACATCGAGGAGTTGAACAAGATTCTCGAACGTGCGGTGAATCTCAAGAATTTTCTCAAAGGCCAGGAGCGCGTGCGGAAGGTGGCGGAATATGTGGCCGCCCATTTCTGCGAAAACGTCGAGCCGTTGGGCTACAAGGCGTTTCTCGTGGGTGTGGATCGTGAGGCGTGCGTGTTCTACAAGGAGGCGCTCGATGTGATTCTGCCGCCCGAGTATTCGGAAATCGTTTTTACCGGAAGCAACAACGACAAGCCGCACTTGAAGAAGTGGCACCTCGACGAGAAAAAGGAAAAACAGGTTCGCAAGAGTTTCACGAAGCCCGGCGACTGGCCGAAGATTCTTATCGTCACGGAAAAACTGCTGACGGGGTTCGATGCGCCGATTCTTTACGCGATGTATCTCGACAAGCCAATGCGTGACCACACGTTGCTCCAGGCAATCGCACGCGTGAATCGCCCCTATGAAAACGAGGCGGCGAAAATGGTGAAACCGCACGGCTTCGTTCTGGATTTCGTCGGCATCTTCGACAAGCTGGAAAAGGCTTTGGCTTTCGACAGCGACGAGATCAACGCCATCGTGAAAGATCTGGCGCTGTTGAAACAGCTTTTCAAGGCCAAGATGGAAAGCAGGGTGCCGCAATACCTTGCGCTGGTTACACGCGGTTTTGATGATAAGGACGTGGATTGCCTGATCGAGCATTTCCGTGACAAGGAGCGGCGCAAGGAGTTTTTCAAGGAATACAAGGAGCTTGAGATGCTTTATGAAATCATCTCGCCCGATGCGTTCCTGCGGCCATCCATCGAAAGCTATGCCTCGCTGTCGTCCATTTACGCTGTGGTGCGGAACGCCTATGCGAAGAAAGTTCAAGTGGACAAGGCGTTTCAGAGAAAAACGAACGAGCTCGTGCAAAAACACATCGGCGCGGATGGGTTGAGGTACGTCTCCGAGTTCGTGAAGATCGACAGCACCACTATCGAACTGATCAAACAGCAGAAGGGCGGCGACGGCACGAAGGTCATCAACCTCGTTAAAAGCATCGAGAAAATTGCAGAGGAAAACAGCGAAGACCTGTTTTTGATCATGCTTGCCGAACGTGCCAAGGCGGTGCAGGAGAGTTTTGAAGACCGGCAGACGAGCACGGAAGACGCCTTGGCTAAGTTGCTTGAGGAAATCGAAAGGAATGAGCAGCGCAAAAGAGAACAGGCCGCCAAAGGGTTGGATGGCCTCACATATTTCGTGCTCTGCAAGCTGACGGATGACGGCATTCCGAACCCTGACCGTGCGAGCAGAAAAGTCGGTGAGGCGTTTGTGAAGTTCTCCAACTGGCGTAAGAGCGAAGCGGAACTGCGCGAACTGCGAAAAGCTGTGACGTTTGCCATCCTGGATGAAGAGGATGAAATGGAGAAGGTTGCCGCAACAGTGGATGCGTTGTTCGTGTTGCTGGAAAAGAGCTACCGGCCATGAGCGTGTGGCGGGACAAAGAGGAATTCAAAGCCCGTGCGCTGGAGTGGGCAGACAAACTCGGCGTGAAGGCATATTCGCTCTCGGTGCGTCCGATGCGACGCAAATGGGAGTCGTGCTCAACGGCGGGCAACCTGAGTTTCAACATTGAATTGCTCGGATTGGATCGTGAACTGGGTGATTACGTTATCGTCCACGAGTTGCTGCACTTTTTCGTCCCGAATCACGGCAAGCTATGGAAAAGCTTGATGCGGGCGTACCTTGGGGATTACGAGGCACTGTCTGGTAGGCTGCCTGCCATACCGTGCAGTAACGACCCGGCAAAATCTACATCAGGGCAGGCTGGCCAGACATGACTCCCAACGACCCCTCTCTCTTCCTCCGCTGTGCCGAACTCATCGCCCAGTCTTCCGGCCTGCTCATTGCCGCTGGCGCAGGGATGGGCGTTGATTCGGGGTTGCCCGATTTCCGGGGTTCCGAGGGGTTGTGGCGTGCTTATCCGCCTTTGCGGCAGGCGGGGCTGCGGTTTGAGGAAATCGCCAATCCACGGGCGTTTGCGCGTGATCCCGGCCTTGCCTGGGGGTTTTATGGGCATCGGCTGCAATGTTACCGGGAAGTCGTCCCGCATCGCGGTTTCGGCATCTTGCGGGAGATTGCGGCGCGTTTGCCGGATGGGGCGTTTGTGTTTACCAGCAATGTGGATGGGCATTTCCAGAAGGCGGGTTTTACCGATGAGGCGGTCTTTGAGGTACACGGATCGATCCATCATCTGCAATGCACCACACCTTGTTCAGAACGAGTCTGGCCTGCGGAGGGGTTCGAGCCTGTGGTCGATTCTGCCTGCCGTCTTGCGAAGCCCTGGCCGAGTTGCCCGGATTGC
>WQYV01000132.1 GCA_009781085.1 Betaproteobacteria bacterium | reverse complement strand
CCGGCTGGGTGTTCCCCGGCTCTCATGACCTCAACTGCTCGAACCGCCCGGTGCGGACCCGCATGCCGGGTGGTGTGGGAGGGGATCGGCTAGGTTTCCTAGCCGCCCCTATCCCGATTCTTGGAGGTGCGAGCCGGAGTCGAACCGACCTACACGGATTTGCAAGACTTGACTTGCCGATTCTCACAAGTTCCATAACGTTCTATAAATCTAAATAAATCAACCTATTATCGAGAATTAAGTTACTTTGTTGTTCTATCAAAATCTCATATTTTGTGTAATTTTCTTGACACGATTACACAGGAATTACACACAAGATTTTCACTACCGAAAAGCTGCAACAGACTGCCGATGGCTTTGAACGCAGCGCTATCATAGTAGCCATTACTAATTGCGCGAAGTTATCGCACAGTACGAATGTTGTGCCAAACGTGACAAGCACTTGGGGCTGCGCCAGCCACGGAAGGAGTAAGACGTGGGGATGCGGCAGTCGACGGAGGACGGGATAACTGCGCCAGCCGAGGTCGGCCTTTGGGCCATTTCCTTTTCACCTTTTTGTGGGATACATCATGCCGTAACGGCACTTGTCACCCCCCTCCACTCAAACCGCAGAAAATCTGCGAGTTGCCGAGACTCGTTGATTTCGTCATGTGGTATCAACAGGTATTTCCACGGTTTGCCGCCAACGCTTGCGGTGTAATCCGAGGCATGTCTGCACCACTGTGCGGCAGCGGTGGTTTTGGCCTGAACTTCCGGTGAAGCGAGGTCGTTGCGTGCCTTAGCCTCCGCCATGAGGATCAATGTGGCAGTCTCAACAACGAAATCGGGGATGTACTCCGGTTGTTCCACGCCGCGTTTGTAGTAAATCTGGAACTGCCCCTTCACAGGTTTGAACCACTTCAGAGCATCGCGTTCGAGAATGACCGAAAAGCGCCGCTCCGTATCCGAGTCGAATTTCTGGAGTTGGTACAGGCATCGCTTGAAGCCGCCAAACAGCATCTGTTTGATGCGGCTGAGATCCTCGACCGTGTCGCGGTAATGGTGTGGAGCCTGCCCTGCCGTGGCGATGACATTGCAGGGCCTGAGTTCGGTGAAACCCCGGCTGACCTGCGCCTCGTAACCGGCGGCTTTTTCCCAGAAGTGCATCATCATTTGCGCATGGATTTCACTTGCGATAACTCTGCGTTGCCCGCTCAGAACATTCTCTACATCTTCTTCAGGCAGGTAACTGCGCAGGTGCTGCACCATCTGACCCGCAAGATCGTAGAGCAGATCGGCGTGGGTGAAGTAGTCGATGTCGTCGAAGTCCACCAAGGCATGGACGATGGTGTCCTCCGGGCGCTTCTCTTTCAGGCCGGTTTCGGTGGCCAAAGTAAACTGTTTGTTGGTACGCAGCATCTGACCAACAATTTCGCGTTTTCCCGGTTGCAGGTGAAGCTGGCTCACATCCAGCGTAAACGGATGGAAACCCATCGTCACTTCGCCTTTCGGCACCACGGTAATGCGCGGGATGTCGATGGTTTGCTGCACCATGATTTCGGTGGCCTTCGCTACCACGGCGGACAGATCGAGCTTGGGAGCCGATTCATCCGCATTCGCCAGAAGGTCGGCCTGAATCGGTTTGAGCCGTTCAGTGACTTCTGCCAGAAGCACTGATTGCACTTCCGGTTTGAGAAGTGCACTACTGGTTGGCACCAGATTGCGCTTGACCTCGTATGTGCCAATCACATCACTGACCACGCGCACCACTCGCTTTTCGGCTTCGGTGGAAAAGACAGGCGTTGCCGGGTCTTTGTCGGCTAGAACCGAAGCCGGGCCGGCCGTTGCCTTATCCGTAAGCCCCAAGAGAGCCATCAGTTTCGATTCAACCTGAACGCTGGCCTTTCTATCCTCTTCGTCTGGCGCATCAAGGATGAGCCGCTTCAGGCGGATCGGTGAATCGCCCCGGTTAGCCTCGTCGATGATTTCCTGAAACCGGTCGTGAGCGATGATATTGAGCCGATCCACCGCTTCCACGCCCGTGCGTTTGCCGTAAGGCAGGCGCAGGCCGCGACCGATGGACTGCTCGACCAGCGTGCGGGCATTGGCTGCGCGTAGCGGCACGATGGTGTAGAGGTTGGTCACGTCCCAGCCCTCCTTGAGCATGTTCACATGAATCACGATCTCCGTCGGCTCATTCACGCTTTCCACTGCCAGCAGGCGCTCAATCATCTGCTCTTCCTCCGCGCCGGTGCGGCTGGAATCGACCTGAATCACCTTGCCCTGGTAGCGCCCATCAAAGAAGGCGTCCGACTCCAGCAGCGCCAGGAGTTGCCCCGCGTGCGTGGTATCGCGCGCAATGACGAGCATGAATGGCTTGACGGGTGCAACAAAGTTCTCACGGGCGTAGGTGAGTAGTTCCACCTTTGTGATTTCATGCAGACGTACACCGTCTTCCAGTTTGGTCTTTTCGATTTCCTCGGGTGTGTGAGCCCTGGCATCGAAGTTGCGCTGGGTCACTGCGGCAGGCTCCTTGACGAAACCATCATCCAGCGCTTGAGCCAACGGGTAATCCATGACCACATTCTTGAACGGCACCGGCCCCCTGCCGGATTCCACGAACGGCGTAGCCGTCACCTCCAGGCCAAAGAGCGGCTTCAGTTCGTTAATTGCCCGCACTCCGGCGCTTGCGCGGTAGCGGTGCGACTCGTCCATCAACAGCACCAGGTCGGGCAGATTCGCCAAGTGGTTGAAATAACTGTCGCCAAGCACCTCGCGCATCCGTTTGATGCGCGGTTCCTTGCCGCCGCGCACTTCGGAGTTGATCTTGGAGATATTGAAGATGTTGATGCGTACATCGTGCGCAAAACCCTGCGGATGTTCGAGCACTGCCGCGCCGGTCTGGTCGTAGTTGTTGCCAGTGATGATGAGCGGCGGCTGTTGCGCGAACTCGGCGATGCCCCTGAACACGTACTTGGGTGTGTTGCGCGTGAAGTCCGCAATCAGCTTGTTATAGATCGTCAGATTGGGCGCAAGCACGAAGAAATTGTTGATGCCATGCGCAAGATGCAGATAGGTGATGAAAGCGCCCATCAACCGTGTTTTGCCCACGCCCGTTGCCAGCGCAAAACAAAGCGACGGAAATTCGCGCTCGAAATCGTCGAGCGTTGGAAACTCGGTTTTCAGCGTGGAAAGAATCGCCGAAACATCGCGCTCATGCGCCAGCATTTCTGGCGCGGCTTCGATGGCTTGCGCCAGCTTTTGTAATGATTCCGCCTGCGGGGGGCGTAGAGACAGGCGGCCGATGATGTGGTTCTGGACACGCGCATTCATTTCTTTTTGCCCTTATTCTTGCCCATCACGCCTTCTCCCCCTCACCACCAAACAAATCCAGCGTCATCGCAGCCTTCCCCGCTTTTCTCCCTCCTACCTCAAGCGGTTCAGCTTCCGCCATCGGCAGATTCGCCACATTCAGGCTGTAATCATCGTGCCCCCATTCGCAACGCGCCAGCACCATCTTCGGGATTTTCTTCAGCGTAAGGTTCGGCCAACGCTCCGTTGCCTGGGCTGCCGTGATGCCGCGAAAGGCCGAGCAGCAGATCAGAAGACTCTTACTCGTGCCGACCTCATCCGAAAGCGCCTGCAACTGTTCGGCGGAAAGCGTCTGCGTGGTGATGTAGATGAAATCCCGCTCGCTGGAATGCCCGTGCTGCCACCAGCGCGTTTCCGACGGCGCGTAAACAAACCCCTCCAGTTTCGCCAGCGCCTCGGCCAGTTGCGCCGCGTTGTACTCCGGATTGATGACCGGATTGCCCCAACGGTCGTTGACGATCAGCGTCGGCGCCAGCCGGTAGTACCGGAACCCGCCACCGCCCTGCCAGCCCACGCTTTCCGTAATGCCGCCCTGGTCCTCGCCATCGATCACTTTTTTCAGGCGCGGAATGATGTGCGTGTGGCAGTGCTCGCCCAGTTCCACCATGATCCAGCGCCGGCCCATCTTGTGCGCCACCGCGCCAGTGGTGCCGGAGCCGGCGAAGGAGTCGAGGACGAGGTCGCCCGGGTTGGTGGACATATCCAAAACTCGTTGCAACATGTCTTCCGGCTTTGGCGTATCAAAAACATCTTCTCCAAACAATGTTTTTTGATGCGCCTTGGTTTGTCGTGTCGTATCGAGGTCGCTCCAAATTGTTGGATAGGGCCGCGACGGACTATCAGGAGCAAATTCGCGAGTGTAAGGAATCCATCCAGTTTCACGCTTTTTCCATATAAGCTCGTTTTTCGCAATTAATTCATCAACAGTTTCTTTTCCCATCGCCCATCGGGCTTCTCTGCCGTCATCATGGATCGGCAATACCTCTGTCCCATCGGGAGAAATCAATGGGAAAAACATTGATGGACGATCAGTCCGAAGGCTATTTTTTCCGTTCTTTTTCAGAAGGCGATCACGGTATGGCCTGTCGGACTCGACATCGGGCTTGCGGTATGCATCCAATATGGAGTTATCGCTTTTTTGCTTGAATGGGCGAGCGCCGAGTGTCTTTGAGAAGCACAACAAATATTCATGATCCGGTGTAATCGGAACTTTGTTGTCGTTTGGGCTATCCACCTTTTTCCAGATAAATGCAGTAACAAAACAACCTCGTCCAAAAATCTCGTCGCACAACACCTTAAGGTAGTGCGCCTCATTGTCATCAATCGTAATCCACAACGAACCATCATCTGACAATAGCCGTCGAATAATCTCCAGCCGATCCCGCATCAACCCCAGCCAAATCGAATGCTCCAACCCGTCGTCGTAATGCGTAAACGCGCTGCCCGTGTTGTACGGCGGATCAATGAAAACACACCTCACCTTCCCCGAAAACTCCTGCTCCAGCGCCTTCAACGCCAACAAGTTATCCCCAAAAATCAGCCGGTTATCAAACCTGTCCTCATCCGTCACCCGGTGCTTGGCATGATACGACCGCTCCGCGTCTTCAAGCAAAATTCGCGGCTCCAGCTTGGGGCGCTTTTCCTTCCCAATCCAAGTAAGTTCTAGCCGTTGTTTCTGCGCACTCATGGATCGCGCCTTTTCTCTCTTTTTTGTTGAT
>WQYV01000131.1 GCA_009781085.1 Betaproteobacteria bacterium | reverse complement strand
CACTTAACGAATAAGGATGTAAAAAGTCGTAGTTTTTTGGTACGAAGTGGTGCTGCTTTTCAACATCTTTGATGCTTCGTATTGAAAAAACAATTCCCTATTTTTGCTAAGTGAACAGCATTGACCCCAGACCACAATAAGAGAGGAAATATAAATGTATAGGCTCATTCTATGGGAGAAGCTGAAATAATGCCGTCCGCGTTCAGACGCCCCCCCCGCGACCTGATCCAGGAACTGGAAGAGGACGCGCCGCGCTTCGGGTTTTTTCAGGCCGTGCGGCTGTTGGCACTGACCGCTCGGCAGTACGGCGGGAGGCGCCGCGCACGGTTGCCCTCCGAGTTGCGTTTCCGTACCGAGGCTTCGTTTGCTTTTCCGGCCAGCGAACTGACCCGTTACCGCTCTGCCGGTCTGGACGAGTCCGGCACGGAACACGCACACGATGAAATGACCGTGGCCTTCATGGGGCTGACAGGCCCCAGCGGGGTGATGCCGCCGCCCTACACGGAACTCGTGATTGGACGCCGCCAGGTTTTTCGCGATACGGGACTCCATGCGTTTCTGGATATATTCAGCCACCGCGCTGTGTCCCTGTTCTACGACGCTTGGCGGAAATACCGCTACTGGCTGGATGTCGAAGATGGCGAGCAGGACAAGCTGACCCGCGACCTGCTCGATTTTTCGGGCGTCGGTTTTCAGAGCCTGCGCGACAAGCTGGGTTTCGGGGAAACCGCCCATCTTGCCGAAAATGTCTTTGCTTTTTACGCAGGGCTGCTGTCCCAAAAACCTGTTTCAGCCCAGGCGATGGGCACGGTTATCCAGGGGTTCTTCGGCGTCCCCACCAAAATAGCCCAGTTCGTCGGGCAATGGGTCGAAGTGCCGCTGGAAGAACAATCCCGGATCGGGAGAGTGGGGTGTGAACTCGGCCAGTCGGTTTTTTCCGGGGAGCGCATCTGGGACCGGCAGACGAAAATCGAGCTGCACATGGGGCCGATGGGGCGCACGCAGTTCGAGCGGCTGTTGCCCGGCGGGTCGGGCGCGAAGGCGCTGGAAACCTTGGTGCGGTTCATGGTCGGGCACGGGCTGGCATGTGATGTGGCGCTCACGCTCGACAAACGCGATGTGCCCGACCCGAAACTCGATTCTGAACGGCCTTTGCTGCTAGGCGGCAACGGCTGGCTCAACACGCATCCGCCCGAACATGACCCGGACGATATGCGCTACAGGCTTCTCTCATAAATCCAACTCTTCACTCACGCAAGGTCCATTCTATGTCCTCCATCCCCTTGGAAACCCTGATCGGGCGACTGACGCCCACCGCCCGCCGCGCCCTTGAAGAATCCGCCAACCGCGCGCAGGCGCGCACCCATCACGCAATCGAAATCGAGCATGTGCTGTTGGCACTGCTTGACCAGACCGATAACGCGTTTTCCGCAGCGCTACGCGCAATGAACGTGGATACGGACCAACTGGAACGCTCGCTCGATCAGGCCGTTGACCGCTTTCGCTCCGGCAGCACGCGCAACAATCCCGTGCTCTCCATCTGGCTGCCCAAATGGCTGGAGCGTGGCTGGCTGATTGCCAACGTCGGTCAGGGTGAAGAGAACCTGTCCAGCCTGGATTTGTTGCTGGCACTGCTTACCGATAAAGCGTTGCGTGGCACGCTCACTTCGTCTGCGCCTGCTCTGCTTAAGCTTGATGCCTCGAAGCTCGAAGAAGCCTATGCCAAACTGCGTCAGCATGGCGGGGAAGGCAGCACCGCAGGCGTTTCAGCGAGCGCCGCAAGTACCACCGACGATACGGCAGGACTTCCGACAGCGCCTGTTACAGGCAAACGCGGTACGCCGGGACTGGATAAATACACGATTGATCTCACTGCACAGGCGCGTGCGGGCAAAATCGACCCTGTACTGGGCCGGGAAACTGAAATCCGCCAGATGACGGACATCCTGTTGCGCCGCCGCCAGAACAACCCGATCCTCACCGGCGAGCCGGGCGTCGGTAAAACGGCGGTGGTCGAAGGGCTGGCCGTCAAGATCATCGGTGGCGAAGTGCCCCCGGCGCTGCTCGGTATCACCCTGCGCACACTGGACTTGGGGCTGTTGCAGGCCGGTGCCAGCGTGAAGGGCGAGTTCGAGAACCGCCTGCGACAAGTGATCGACGAAGTGAAAGCCAGCCCAACGCCCATCATTTTGTTCATCGACGAAGCCCACACGATGATCGGTGCGGGCGGATCTGCCGGGCAGTCTGATGCGGCCAACCTGCTGAAACCGGCACTCGCACGCGGTGAGTTGCGCACCATCGCCGCGACGACCTGGGCAGAGTATAAAAAATATTTCGAGAAAGACGCTGCGCTTGCCCGGCGCTTTCAAGTCGTCAAGATCGAAGAGCCTACGCCTGAAGCGGCAGAGCAAATGGCGCGTGGCGTGGCGCTGATGCTGGCGTCTTACCACAAGGTCGACATTCTCGAAGAGGCGGTACGCTCTGCCGTGCACCTGTCCAGCCGCTACATCAGCGGGCGGCAACTGCCGGACAAAGCCATCAGCGTGCTCGACACGGCGTGCGCCCGCATCGCGCTCTCCAGGGCGGGGCGCCCTGGGCCGGTGGAGGATGTGGAGGTGCTCATCGGCAACATCGACCGCGAACTCAATGCATTGGAGCGTGAGGAAGGCCATGAGGAACGCCATGAGGAACGCATCGATGAGCTGAAGAAGAGGCGGGAGGAACTGGAAACCGACCTCACGCGGTTACGCGCCGCGTGGGAGGAACAGACGAAGCTCGTTTCTGAGATCGACTCCATGAAAGCCGAAGCGGCGCAGAGTCAGGACAAACCTGCTGGGAAGAAGGGTGCAGCAAAAGCCGCCGCCAAGGGCAAGAAAACCGTCAGCCCTCTGCAAGCCAAACGCAACGAACTGCGCGCGCTGCAAAAGACGCTGCCACTGGTCTTTGAGTGCGTCGACGCCAACGTGATTGCCGACGTGATCAGCGGCTGGACAGGCATCCCCCTTGGAAGGATGGTGAGCGACGAACTCCAGCAGGTACGCGACCTTGCTCGGCTGCTCTCTGAGCGCGTCATTGGCCAGGATCATGCACTCGTGCAGATCGCCGAGCGCATACAGATCGCCAAGGCCAACCTCGAAGACCCCGGTAAGCCCAAGGGCGTTTTTCTGCTCACCGGCCCCTCGGGCGTGGGCAAGACCGAAACTGCCTTCGCGCTATCGGAAGCGCTCTACGGCGGGGAGAGGAACCTCATCACCATCAACATGAGCGAGTACCAGGAAGCGCATACCGTCTCCGGCCTCAAGGGTTCCCCTCCAGGCTATGTCGGTTACGGCGAAGGCGGTGTGTTGACGGAGGCCGTGCGGCGCAAACCCTATTCGGTCGTTCTGCTCGATGAGGTCGAAAAGGCGCATCCGGACGTGCTCGAACTTTTCTTCCAGGTCTTCGACAAGGGGCGGTTGGAAGATGCCGAGGGACGGGAGATCGATTTCAAGAACACGGTCATCATCCTGACCTCCAACGTCGGCAGTGACCTCATCATGCGCGCTGTTGAATATGGTGTTTCTGATCCGCAGGAAGCGGGAGAGAAAGATCAGGACAAGCCCGCTGAAACACGCGACCCGACCCCGGCAGACCTTGTGGAGATATTGCGCCCCACGCTGCAAAAGACCTTCAAGCCCGCCTTCCTTGGGCGGCTTGATATTGTGCCGTTCCTGCCGATCAGCGACGCGGTACTGAGAAAGATCGTCGCCCTCAAGCTCGACCGGGTGAAAAACCGGATTTCTGCCAATCACAATTGCATGGTCGATTTTCCCGAAAAACTCGTCGAGTTCCTTGCCAGCCGTTGCAACGATATCGACAGCGGTGCGCGTGATGCGGAAGCGCTCATCACGCGCATGGTATTGGCTAAAATCTCCAATGCGCTGCTTGGGGGTGCGCCGGACGGCAGGCATGTCAGGAAGATTTCTGTAGCGGTCGGGCAGGATGACTTGAAAGTGAAGATAAGCTGGGTCAGGGATCGAAATGCCCGGGACGAATGAAACAGGTATGCGCTGGTATCTCATCCATACAAAACCCCGGCAGGAGAAAACCGCGCTGTGGCATTTAGAACAGCAAGGCTACGAATGTTACCTGCCCATGCTCCGCGCCGAGAGGCTGCGCAGGCACAAGCTGGTTGTTGTTGACGTGCCGCTGTTTTCGCGCTACCTGTTCATCCGTTTAGGGCAGGGCGGAAAAGGTAAAAGCTGGGCGCCTATCCGCTCAACAATCGGCGTTAGCCGCCTGGTACACTTCGGCGAGCATCTTGCACAAGTTGACGACCGCTTGATCGAGGCACTGAAATCCCGCGAGAAGTCCTTTCACTGCGAACCTGAGCGCTTGTTCAAGTCAGGGGACACTGTTCGGATCATAGATGGCTTGTTCTCCGGGCTTGAAGCCGTATACCAAATGTCAGACGGTGCGCAACGCTCACATGTACTGATTGATATGTTGAGTAAGTCGGTACCCCTGCAACTTGACTCTGGAAGCCTGCGCAAAGCCGAGTGAATTGCGCGTTTTGGCATGGGATGCAGGGTGGTGAGTACCGTCTCAGGTATCGAAATAAAATATTCTTATGTTCTTTTTCTTTATAGAAGGGTTACACTGTTCGCATGATGAAAAAGGCTAGACTGTTTCGTGCCGAGTTCTATCCCGCCTGCCCAAAAGGGCAAGTGGGCAGCGCGCGGTTTCGGCAATGCTGCACGATGGTGGAGACTTGGAGCGATGTAGTTGACGCATTTGAGCGTAGCCATAAAGAATACTGGACAGAGGTTTTTGACGCCGTGACCGACAAGCGGCTTATCGGGCCGCTTGCTCCGGGTTCACAAATGCCGGACAAGGTCCAGTAAAGCCACAAAGGGTTTTAGAGCCTGTTCACGAACTTTATTTTGACATAGACTTATAGGATGCGTAAAAAAATTGTTTAGTCCCGGCATTTGATGGCACAATTTCCTCAACAGAATGGAAGGATGCGTTATGGGACAAGTACTCCACGGCAGCGCCACGACGACAGAGGCAGTGCGTCGAGCGATACAGCATAGT
>WQYV01000130.1 GCA_009781085.1 Betaproteobacteria bacterium | reverse complement strand
GCTGCTACCGACAGCCACATGAGCATGCTCGAACAAAACCCCGAGCGGGTCATGTCCTACTTCCAAGACCCTCGGGTCAAGTATGCGGCTTGATAATCAAACCTTAATTGCCGGGTGAATAAGGAAATCTGCGAAGCGGGAATGACCGGCACATCGCACATGAGATCCAGGCAGCCTGTCCGTCTGGCAATCTGCCAATAGCTGCTGGCAAAGTCAAAGCCGTCGAGATAGGCTTTCTCTTGCAGCAGGGTTTCGCGCCAAAGGGTATTGAGTTGATCCCGGAAATCCCCACGTACCTTGATTTCGTCGACAAGCTCACTGCGGTCCGGCATCCGTGCCCGGTAACGTTTGTGATCCACGTGAATGATCACATTATTGTCGTCTCGGAAACAACTGAAGAACGAGCAGAATCCACGAACGGGCAACCCTTGGCAATACAGGATGAAATTGGGGCAACCCTGTGGAATTTTGCGGGTATGGATCCCTGGCGCATAGACGAACCCAACAGGGGTGTCGGTACCGCTCAAAACAGCCTTCGCGTGCGGCCTGGGCAGTTCCTCCCCCTGCCAGAAGATGCGAATGGCAAAACCTTTCGCGTAGTATCTGAGCTTCGATCTAATCTCTAGCTCATTGAGCTTGCAGCCCTCAAGCACAATGCAAGTGCCATTGAAATGCAAGCATGGTTCAACGACGACTGGTCGTTTGGCAATCAGATCCTCTGATGAAAACGTGATCTGATGGCTGCGGCTCCTGACGCGGACACGGTCAGCCGCAAAACAGACCGAGAAAAAGCCGATCCCGAAAGGAAGCTCATCCTCCATGACCTGCTCAGGCCAACCCGACTCGGCTAACGGCTGCTCCGCCAGCCACAGGCTGGACTCCCTCATGGGAGGAAAAGCATGGATGTCGCTGGTTGTAGTGTGATTCAGGTTCAGCGCAGGAAGCAATGCAACAGCGTTAGACACAACGTCAAGAACGCATCGAACGGGACCTTTTCAATGGATTACACGCAAGGCAAATCCAGCCCTTGAAAAGGTCAGGAGGGATGTGAAGCTGGAAGCATCACTTTCAAAAGGAGCCAGTGATGTTTCCCCTCTCACTCACCCTGACAGGTTTCCGGGGTATCCGCGATGGCCTGGGACGCGATGAATTGGCGCTCGACTTCGCACAACTCGCGGGCAAAGCCGAACTCGTGGCGATTGCGGGCACGAACGGGCGCGGCAAAACCACGATCCTCGACAACCTCCACCCCTATCTCACCATGCCCTCGCGTGCCACGGCAGGGCAGGGCGCATTTTCCTATTACGACCACGTCTGCCTGCCGGAAAACATTAAAGAACTGATCTGGGAGCATGAAGGGAGCCGCTACCGCTCGTTGGTCGTGATCCGCTCAAACGGCAGAAAAAACACGGAAGCCTTCCTCTTCGCATGCGATGAGGGCGGGAATTGGCAGCCCGTAGCCTTGCCAGACGGGACGGTTTCGGATGGCAAGACGAGAACCTATACGCGCTGTGTCGAGCACCTGCTGGGAAGCGCCGAGACCTTTTTTACTTCTGTGTTCAGTGCCCAGGGAAAGCGCCAGTTGAGCGCCTACCAGAACGCGGAAATCAAAACCCTACTGGCCGATCTGCTGGGGCAGGACGAAATCAGGGCACTGGGCAGGCAATCCGGCGAAGTGGTCGGACTGCTCAAGATCGGGCTTGCCACGATCCGCCAAGAACAGCGCACGCTCGATGACGAAGAGGAGCGGCTACGCAATGAATGCGACCGGTTTGCCTTGGCAGCAAAATCGGCCGATTCCCGGCTCGATGCCAGGCGGGCAGCGCAACGTGCGCTCGATGAAGCTCGCACAACCCTTGCCCAGCACCAAGCCGGATTCGATCAATCGCGCGGCACCGAGGCCGAGCGCGCACGGCTTGTCACGGAGCGTCAGGAAGCCGAGCGCTGTTGGCAACGCTCGTTTGAGACACTGAACGTGCAGAAACAGGGGCTCTTTCAACGTCGCGACCGATTGCTGGAACGCATCGCTTCGCGCAGGACGCAAGCTGCCGCGCGCTGGCAGGCATTACAAAACAAACGCGCCCAATGCGAACGGGGTTTGGAAGACGATTGGGCGGTCCACCATGCAGCCCTTCGCCAGCCGCTCTCCGAAAAGATACTGGCAAGGCACAGCCTGCGCACAGAGGCCGCGCGTAAGAACGTCATGACCTTCAAGCTATCAGGCCAAGAACTCGATGGTGCCAGGCAGCGCTTGCAGAAACTCGAACAGGAAGCCGGACAGGCCGCGATACGCGCTGAGGATTTGAAACGGCGCTTTGGCCTCGTAAATGAAGTGCCGTGCGCGGGCACGTCCCTTCAGGGGGAGTGCAAGTTGCTTGGCGATGCGGTTGAGGCCAAGGCGCTGATGCCGAGCTCGGAAGGCGTGCTCATCCGGTTGGCGGACGAAAGATCCGTACTCGAAAACCAGATCAAGGTGCTCAACATGCAGCAGGCGCAACTTGAATCCTCACCGGATGCACTCATTGAATCCCAACGCCGTGAAGATCGGGCAGGCAAGCGAGCAGCCCGTTTTGCGCGGCTTGCCGCCCGTTCAGGAGAACTCGAACAGGCACGGCGCACCCTTGCCGAGGTTGAGCTGGAACTTACGGCGCTGACAGAATCCGGGGGGGCAAAACCCGAAGCTGAAACTGACGAAGAACGTGCCGAGCATGCCGATATCGAATCCGCCTTCCGGGAAATCGACCGTGAGCGCCAGAGGCAAAAGGAACAGGAGCAATGCTCGCTTTCCAAGATCGACAAGGTGATGGTCGAGATGCCGCCGCCGTTTGATGTCCGTCTTCTCGCCGAAGCGCAAAAGGTGCTCGCTCAGGCACAGGAGGAGGCTGCGCAGGCCGAACGCGATTATCTACAAGCGGTGCGGGATGCCGAATCCCTGACGGCGATGGAGCGCCGGCGAACCGATCTGGCTGTCCGCCAGCAGGTGACAGCAGCCAGGGCGGGCGGAGTTGAAAAACAGTTGGGTGATTGGCTCCTACTCACGAAATGTCTGGGTAACGACGGATTGATCGCGCTTGCCATCGACGATGCGGGGCCGACACTGGCAGGGTTGGCCAATGATTTACTGCTGGAGTGCTATGGGCCGCGTTTCACGGTTTCGATCCTCACTCAGACCGAAACGGCAAAAGGGGAACAACGCGAAGGGTTCGAGATTCTTGTGCACGATGGTGCCTCCGGCCAGAGCAAACGCGTCGACCAGATGAGCGGCGGGGAGAGGGTGTGGATCAATGAATGCCTACTGCGGGCGGTAGCGCTCTACCTCTCGATGCACACCGGGCGGCGTTATGGAACGCTTTTCTGCGACGAAGCGGACGGGCCGCTCGATGCGGAGCGCAAACGGATGTTCATGTCGATGAAGCGCGCGGTGTTGCGCCTGGGTGGGTATGCACGGGAAATCTTTATTTCCCAGACGCCGGAGCTGACGCAGATGGCCGATGCAGTGATCGACCTCGCGAATTATGTGTCCAGCGCCTCAACATGATGGTTAAGATAAGGTTTCAGCTAAATCACAGAGGCTGGACAATTCATTGAGATGCGATGTGTTTCCATCATCCTGATTTGGAAACATATCGTAGTGGATGGGCATGATGACTATTCTTGTATTGGCACTCGTGTTGATGATGGTCGTAGTGATCATCATCGCAAGCAAAAAAACCGGCCAAACTTTCTACCCGTACAAGGCAAAAACCGTCCTGACGAAGCCCGAACAGATTTTGTTTTTCCGTCTTGTGAAAGCCCTGCCAGATTATATTGTCATTTCCCAGGTTCAGATGAGCAGTTTTTTGGACGTCACGGTATCGGGAAAGATGAAGTTGTCTGCGCTCAACAGGATCAGAATGAAGAGTTGTGATTTCCTGGTGTGCAGAAGCGATTTCAGCGTCGTTGGTGCCGTGGAATTGCAGGACGGGTCGCACAATCGGCGAGACAGGCAAAAGAGTGATGCATTCAAGCGTTCGGCGCTGACAGCAGCCAATTTGCCCCTGGTGGTTTATCACGTGAGCGATTTGCCAACCCCGGAACAGATCAGGGCGGCTTTCGCGCAAGACAGTTCTCCGATGAAAAGCTAATAAAAATCCTTTGCCACTTCCCTGCCGCCCTCGGGGCAGGCAGGGAAATGAACAATCACACGAGCAAGGCGGGAACTGAAACAGTTACCGTGTCAGGCTTCAGGACAGATCGTCTGAGCCATAAGTCAGTTACTTCGTCGGCGGCAATGCTTTCGGGAAGCGCTTGAGGATAACTTCGTTCATCTTCCCGACTAGGTCAGGCCGCAGGAAAGTGACATGCCCGTTCCCATTTTGGAACAAGCGGATCTGGATGTAATCGTTTTTCAGATCCTTCCCAGCTTGGTGGGCGTCGTAGATTGCAGCTTGGAGGCGACTTTCATGAACCTTTTCCGGAATGCCATCCAGTACATGGAAAATACGCATCAGCATTTCCAGTTCTTCAGACTGATCGCGATTGGCAGTGCCAGATTCACGTAACAGGTAAGGCTGGATGAATTTCTTCCCAATCTGCCGTGGGGCATCGGCGCGCCGGTTCCACGAAAGCCTCTGAAAACACTGAATGATGCTTCGCTCGAACATTTCACCGAGCGAACCATAGAGTTTCCGGAAAACCAACTCGACGTTTTTGTGGGTCAATGCCACCGTCTCTCCCTCGGCAAGCATACCCTTCCAATCATCTTGGGCCTTTGCGTCCATAAACGGCTTCAATCCGGATTCGCTCAATAGCAAGTTCCAGCATTCAGCCTCGATCCGACTTATGAGGGCGCATGTTGCATTGAAACGTGTACTGGATGGCCCCGTAAGACTTGTCCCGTGCGTGTTGTATCCCACACAAATCGGCGGGAACCTGATATTGATACTGGATGCAGCCTGCTCAGCCTCGACGAGCGAATCCAGTGCTGTATTCACATGATCGAGCATCGCGTTGCGCTTGGAGAGGATTCCGCGAACTCGACGAGTGGATCAGGCACCGGCTACGAGCGTTGCAACTCAAGCACTGGCGACGGGGAAAGACAATCTATCGGGAGTTGTTAGCACTGGGTGCTTCGAAAGCGGATGCTGG
>WQYV01000129.1 GCA_009781085.1 Betaproteobacteria bacterium | reverse complement strand
TTCATTATTTATATTCAACATGATTTATCCAGTTTTTGATCATCTCAGTATCCAATAATTTTCCTATTATTCGGTACTTGGAATCGTTGAGAGGGTTATGTCCTTCCAAGGGTTCCGCCATCACTCCTATTTCGGGACGATAATAATTTGAATGGATGAAACGGTGGTTGTTGCCCGTTTTTGATATAAATCCAACATGGTAATCCAAACCTACGATATACAATCCGTCGCCTTGATGGTTTAAATAATCTATCAGTTTACTTATTGGCTGATTATGGAACCGTTGAACGTTTGAGGCAATCTTTACAATGACAGGTTCGGAAGCCGATTGTGCCCATTTAACTCTCGGGACCTGGAACCCTGCATCGCTTAAAATCCCAGCGACGAAATAACCGCAGGCAATGGTTCCTTGTTTGGGTACTTTGGTAGTGCCATTAAAACTCCAGGGGGTTCCGTACCAATAGGGAAACAGGGAGTCGGATATGGTCGTTGTCAAGTAGGTTTGGGCTTCCCGGACGATCTCTTTTTGTCTGGCTGTATCGGAGGTTGCGTATATTGTTGAAAAATGTTGTTGTTTCTCTGTCATATGTTTTTTCAGTTCTTCGTATTTTGTAGCTTCTTGCGAATAACCATATAATGAAAAAGTGAAAAGAAACAGGAAAAAAACAACGGTTTTCATTACGCATCCTCTCTGTTTCACAAATAACCAATACTCGACATGGCCGCGCAACCTAGCGTCCAGCAAGCTTAGATACAGTCTTGATTGTTGTCAATGGCATGGCAATAGGCAAGACGGTATCTACGCCAGTACGTCTGCTCGGTACCGGTTTCAGGTGTTTTTAACCTTTTTTGGGGCAGCAGAACGTTTCATGCCTTATGGGCTGAAATCAGCCGATGGCATCGGCTGGACGATGCCTGAACATGGGGAGGCAGCATGAAGCTCAACCGTCTGAATGGTTTGGCTCATGGCCGGTGCCGGGGATGCCTGTTGGCATCCGTCAGGCTCAGGCGATGGGTGCAAACGATGCGGGGCCATCTGTCATGGAGGGCTGGCTATACTGTGGGGCATGAGAGCAACGAACGACGGCTCCGGCTGCGCAGGAAACGACTTCAGCGATGAGGATTTGATGCTGCGCCATGCTGCCGGCGAAGCAGCAGGACCCGCGGGCCTGGTTGGAAGAAATCGAAAAGCTGCGCCGCGATGGAAAGCTCAAGGAAGCACGCGAAAGCCTGGCCGAGTTCCGCAAACGTTGTCCGGATCATGAGTTGCCCAAAGCATTGCGTGATTTATAGCCAAATAGTCGAGCGAAGCCGCTGAAACCTTTTTGATATACTGATCAATTATATTCGGGGCAACCTGGAATCGGTCGGCTTGCCGGAAGGAAAAACCATGTTTGAATCCGCAGAACTTGGACATACGATCGACAAGAAAACTTTCCGGGAGGAAGTGCAAAAGCTGCGGGAAGCTTTACTTGAGGTGCAGTTCGAGTTACGAGAGAAGGGAAAATTCCAGGTGCTCATACTCATCAGCGGTGTGGATGGCGCGGGCAAAGGGGAGACGATCAACGACCTCTACGGTTGGATGGATCCGCGCTATCTCTTCGCTCGTGCTTACTCTGCAACGGGCGAGGAAGAACCCGCGTATCCCTTCATGTGGCGCTTCTGGCATGAGTTGCCGCCGAAAGGGCGGATCGGCATCCTTACCGGCTCCTGGTATTCCGCACCCATTCACCGGTTTATCAATGGGGAAATCGACCATGCGTTTTTCGATCAGCGCATCGAACAGATCAACCGCTTCGAGACGATGCTGGCGAACGAAGGGGCGCTGATTCTGAAGTTCTGGTTCCATCTCACGAAGGAAGGGCAGAAAAAGCGCTTTAAGGCACTGGAGAAAGACCCCCGTACCGCTTGGCGTGTGACCAAGGAGAGCTGGGATAGTCTGAAGACTTATGACAAATTCCAGGAAGTGGCCTCCCACCTGTTGCGGCTGACGAATACCTCATGGGCGCCGTGGATCGTGGTGGAAAGCGCGGACGATCGTTATCGTTCGCTCACGGTTGGCAAGCTGGTGCTGGATGCATTGCAAAAACGGCTCTCGGATAAAAAAGAGCGCGAATACCCCGTCGCACCTCCGATTTCGCCCCGGACGGACTCGCTGGACGTGCTTACGGCGCTCGACCTCAGCAAGAGCATGGAACGCAAAACCTACCAACTGCGTCTTGCTGGAGCGCAGGGACGACTTTCCGAACTCGTCCGCCTGCCGGAGTTCAAGAAGCATTCATTGATTTTCGTTTTCGAGGGTCCGGATGCTGCTGGAAAGGGCGGCAGTATCCGGCGGATGGTGGCTGCGCTCGATGCCCGTCAATATCAAATCATGCCCATTGCCGCACCAACCCAGGAAGAACTGGCACAGCCCTACCTGTGGCGCTTCTGGCGGCAAGTGCCCAAGAAAGGGCGCATTGCGATTTTCGACCGTTCCTGGTACGGGCGGGTACTGGTGGAACGCGTCGAAGGTTTTTGTACGGAGGCAGATTGGTTGCGCGCCTATGCGGAAATCAATGATTTTGAACATGAACTCATGTCGGACGGCGCAATCATCCTCAAGTTCTGGCTGCAAATCTCTGAAGACGAGCAACTGAGACGTTTCAAGGAACGCGAGGCGACGGCGTTCAAGCGTTACAAGATTACGGACGAGGATTGGCGTAACCGCGAAAAGTGGGATGATTACCATCAAGCCGTCTGCGATATGGTGGAACGTACCAGTACTGGCCTGATTCCCTGGACACTGGTGGAAGCTAACGACAAACAGTTCGCACGCGTAAAAGTGCTGGAAACGGTGTGTCACAAGTTGGAAGAGGCGTTGCAGTTTGCTAGGATAAAACCAGGAAAAACAGAGAAAATAGAGAAAATAGAGGCTAAAAACTGAAAATTGGCTGTAACCAATTAGTTTAAAGCTCCGCCTTTTAAGGCGGTATCAAGGTCTTGAGAGCGATTCCGCTGACCTTTGCAATTGGCGTGGGCGCGGAAAGCTGCCAGCAAATTTGGCTGGGTGATCGTCGGAAGGGTGCTGCTGGGTACTTTTTTCACGCTCTTTGTCGTGCTTACGATCTACACTTGGATTGTACGCATGCATCGTGGCGGCGGTGGCCGCGAGAAAGAAGGAGACGGTTATGGACTCTCTACGAACAATTCCAACTGGCTTCGAAAACGCCCAGAACATACAGAACGCCCGTGCCGTCCAAAATGTCGCGACACCGCGCGAGCGTGACAGCACACAACCGCTTGGGTCGGGACATTCAGGTGGTGCTATGACTTCTGTGCAGGTAGACCTCAGCGATACGGCTCGTGCCGCCGCGCGTTCAGAAGTGTTGCCCTCTCCGCCGTCGCTGGCGTCGTCCGCCAGCGCCCCCACCGCACCTGTGCAAATGCAGGACGCGGTTGTACGTGCTAGGTCAGTTGGGGACAGCATCCGCGTGGAAAGGCAGGATGCTGCGGCCTCCACCGCCCCCAACCGGGAGGCCGTACAGCGTTACATGGAAAACGCCAACAACAAACTCCCCGCCGGGCAAAGCGCCCCGTCATCGGTACGGGTTTCGGCCTGAAACCTTTTCACCAAAGCTAAAAACCTCCTGGTGGGCGGAGACGGTCGCCTAAGATGTGCGTCATTGCCCTATTACCATCAGGGAAGGGGTTGCCGCCGCAATGAGCTTGTATAGGCAGGTGAAAGCGCAAAGGAAACGGGTGGGGGTCACCTGCGCGGATGCGAATCCTTGCTACGGGGCGGCGTTTTTCCGGCATGGGATGGTCAAGGCGCAGGTGCACCTGATTGAATCGATAGGGGATAGCTTGGCGCGTTTCAACCGCCGCCCAAAGAGGTTCTCAACGTCGTGGGAGGTGCTGCGGTCGGCTCCTGATTTGTTTTTCCACACCCAAAGGTAGCAGCCTGGATGCCTAATGTGGCAATAAAAAGTTATCAATGCCTGCACTCAGGGGTAGAAATGCGTTAAGGCAGCCCTGCTTGGAACGACTTCCGTGACCTCCAGTTCCAAGTGTGTGGTTACATAGCTTCCTGGGGCTATGCCAACATTTTGAGCGAGATTCTCAGGTGGGACCCATTCAGAGGGTTCAAAAATGCGGCGGGAAAGCGGCTGCTCAATGAAATTATGCAGAGCCAATTCTAGGTTCGGCCAGTCCTGTGCGAATGCGGCATTGTTCGTCACTTTAGCATAGAGCACATAATGGTGCTCGTCCCGTTGATTGAAGGTATACGAAACCTCTATCTGCGAAGCATCGTGCGGCAACGGCATTGCGCAACCGAAAATATTGCAGAGCGAAACCAGTGCAGGGCGTGTACCTGGAAACGTGCGGACGATATGGTCGCGGAACAAAAAGATGGATTGAACGACAAGGAGTGCCCCCAGTACGCAGACAGCAGCCGTCCAATACTTGTGATGTTGGGTATGCACAGTAGTGCTACCGTAGGCGACATCGAAATGGGATGGGAGCGGTTTCTCCGGGGTATTGCTTTTCGCGGTGGCGGCCGTGCCCGGAGTTTCGATCTTACTGCGGGCCACCTTGGCCTCGGCATTGAATTCGGCCTCGATCTTGTCGATCTTGGTTTCGAGGCCGAATTTTGAAAAAACTTCACTTAAAACCTCTTTATCAACCTCTCCGTTTGCTGCCTGCGTAATTGAGGCATTCTTACGCCTACCCCATCTGGTACGTTCCTCCAATGCTCTGCCAATGCTGAGGAGGGTGGAGGCCAACCGGCTTGGTTTGTCGGTAGGTTTCGTCCGTTTCCATGGTTTGCTTTGTGGTTTTTCCCGGGGTTTTTCCCGTTTCCTCTCTTGGCTTCCACGGCTCCGCGTAACCTGGGGCAAAGACTCTTTCTGCGGCGGAAGCGATGCTTCGGTAAACAGTGGCGCTTCGGACAAAGGTGCAGGAGTTGCCGCCTGGGCAGGCGGTGGCTCTTTCGGCGAATGCAAGGGGGTTGCCACCTGTGTAGGCAGTGGCTCTTTCGGCGAATGCAAGGGGGTTGCCGCCTGGGCAGGCGGTGGCTCTTTCGGCGAAGGCAAGGGGGTTGCCGCCTGTGTAGGCAGTGGCTCTTTCGGCGAAGGCAAGGGGGTTGCCGCCTGTGTAGGC
>WQYV01000128.1 GCA_009781085.1 Betaproteobacteria bacterium | reverse complement strand
TACCGCCTGCTTTCGCCTCTCGTGCTGTGCTTCCCGCGACAGCCTGCGTCCGTCTTCTTTGTCCATGCAAAATTATATGACAATGACTTGATGTTTGCCAACGCTTAATTGCCGGGTGAATAGGTTGAGGCCACTGGCCCGATAGCGCTGCTGCTCGAAACTGCGGTCGCGGATTTCGCCCAGACGGTTGAAGAACACAGCACGAGCCAGCGCATTGCGGGCTTCGCCCTTGTTCAGTCCGGTATGCACGCGACGGCGCAGTTCGACACTTTGCAGCCAATCGAGGATGAACAGCGTGCGCTCGATGCGGCCCAACTCGCGTAGGGCGACGGCTAAGCCATTTTGGCGCGGGTAGCTGCCGAGCTTGCGCAGCATCAGCGAGGCCGTCACCGTACCCTGCTTAATCGAGGTGGCCAGCCGCAGGATTTCATCCCAATGGGCGCGGACATGCTTGATGTTGATCGCACCGCCTAGCATGGGTTTCAGCGCCTCGTAAGCGGCGGCGCCTTTCGGGATGTAGAGCTTTGTATCACCAAGGTCGCGTATGCGCGGGGCAAAGTGGAAACCCAAGAGGTGCATCAGGGCGAAAACGTGATCAGTGAAGCCCGCCGTGTCGGTGTAATGCTCCTCGATGCATAGATCCGATTCGTGGTACAGCAAACCATCGAGTACGTAGGTTGAGTCGCGTACACCAACGTTGACTACCTTGGTGTGAAACGGTGCGTACTGGTCAGAGATGTGGGTATAGAACGTCCGCCCTGGGCTGCTGCCGTATTTTGGGTTGATGTGGCCAGTGCTCTCGGCCTTGCTGCCTGTGCGGAAGTTCTGGCCGTCCGACGACGACGTAGTTCCATCGCCCCAATGCTCGGCGAAGGGATGGCGGAATTGCGCGTTGACCAGATCGGCCAGCGCTGCTCCGTAGGTTTCGTCGCGGATGTGCCAAGCTTGCAACCAGGCCAGCTTGGCGTAGGTCGTGCCAGGGCATGATTCCGCCATCTTTGTCAGGCCCAGGTTGATCGCATCGGCCAGGACCGTGGTCAGCAGCAGATTCTTGTCCTTGGCCAGGTCGCCCGATTTCAGGTGCGTGAAATGCCGGGTGAAGTGCGTCCATTCGTCCACCTCCAACAGCAGTTCGGTGATTTTTACATGCGGCAGGATCATTGCCGTCTGGTTGATCAACGCCTGCGCGGTGTCGGGCACCGCCGCGTCGAGCGGCGTAATTTTCAGGCCAGACTCTGTGATGATGGCATCCGGCAGGTTATTGGTCAGTGCCATGCGGTTGACCGTGGCGAGTTGAGTTTCCAGCAGCGTCAATCGGTCATGCAGATACTGGTCGCAGTCAGTGGCCACGGCCAGCGGTAATTCACTGGCCAGCTTGAGGCTGGTGAATTTTGCGAGTGGTACCAGATAGTCCTCGAAGTCCTTGAATTGACGTGAACCTTGCACCCAGATGTCGCCGGAACGTAGCGCGTTCTTCAACTCCGACAGCGCGCACAGTTCGTAGTAGCGCCGGTCGATACCGGTGTTGGTCATCACCAGCTTCTGCCAGCGTGGCTTGATGAAGCCGGTTGGCGCATCAGGGGGTACCTTGCGGGCGTTGTAGCTGTTCATGCCGCGCAACACCTCGATAGCGTCGAGTACGTCCTTGGCGGCGGGCGCAGCCCGTAGTTTGAGCACGCCAAGGAATTCCGGCGCGTAGCGGCGTAGCGTGGCGTAACTTTCGCCGATACGGTGCAGGAAATCGAAGTCTTCGGGCTGAGCGAGCCGCAGCGCCTCACTGACGGTTTTGGCAAAGGCATCCCAAGGTATGACCGCCTCGATGGCGGCGAACGGATCGCCGCCGCTTTGCTTAGCCTCGATCAGCACTTGGCCGATGCGGCCAAACAACCGCACCTTGGCGTTGATCGCCTTGCCGGAAGCTTGGAATTGCTGCTGATGCTTATTCTTGGCGGCGTTGAACAGCTTGCCCAAGAGCGGTCATGCAGGTCGATGATTTCATCGGTGACGGTGGCCATGCCCTCGATGGCGAGCGCCACCAGGGTGGCGTAACGCCGCTGTGGCTCGAATTTCGCCAAGTCGGCGGGCGTCATCTGACCACCCTCGCGGGCGATCTTGAGCAGACGATTCTGGTGCACCAGCCGTTCAATGCCGAAAGGCAGGTCGAGCACCTGCCATGCTTTGAGGCGTTCGATGTATTCGAGCATGTGCCGCGAGTTCGGCTTGGCTGGCGACTGACGCAGCCAAGCCAGCCGGGTTGTCTTGCTGTTGTCGCGGCGCTTGAGCAGGTCGTCGAGGTAGCGGCGATGCGCCTCCGACAGCGGCTCGGCCAGGGCGTCGTAGATGCGCCGATTGGCACGGGTAATCGCCTCGGCACAAAGGCGTTCGATGACATCCAATGTCGGCAAGATAATGTGCCGGTGGCGTAGCGAATCGAGGATAGCGCTTGCCAGCACAACGCCCTTGTCGGTCTGCAAAGCCAACTCGATCGTAGCGTGAACGGCCTGCCGATAATGCGCCAGACTGAACGGTTTCATGCCCAGGTATGCCCGCAGTTCGAGCAGGTGTTCGCGTCGCGTTTCCTCTCTCTCGGCATACTGTGGCCAACACGTCGGGTCAAGCCGTAGTCGCCGCCCGATCCAATGTAGCAGGGACGTCGGCACCGCAGTATCTGGCAGTAGGCCCTGTCCGGGGTAGCGCAGCAAGCACAACTGCACCGCGACGCCCAGGCGGTTGGCGTCGCCGCGCCGCTGACGGATCAGCGACAGGTCAGGCTCGCTGAAGGTGTAATGCCGGATAAGTTCGTCTTCGGCATCGGGCAAGGCCAACAGGCTGTCGCGTTCGGCGACGGACAAGATCGAACGGCGGGGCATGCAGTTTTCCTCTTCTTGAAAACGTAGGTTTGTGACAAGCTCACCAAGGCAACCAGCGTGGCACGAATAATCAAAGCATTGCAATTCTCGAAAATAGTTCTTGAAATTCTATTCTTGATTGCATACCATCTCAATGAGTTTCGATAAGAAAGGATGCCCATGCGACCATCCGTTATGCTCGACATGAAGCGAAGTGCAGTGCGCGAAGTGGTAAGCCGCTTTCGCACGGCGAATCCGCGTGTCTTCGGCTCAGTGCTGTATGGCACCGACCTCGATGGCAGCGACCTTGATCTGTTGGTCGATGCGTTGCCCGGTGCGACGCTATTTGATCTGGGCGGTCTACAAGACGAACTGAAGTCGCTGCTCGGTGTTGACGTTGATTTGTTAACGCCCGGCGACCTACCGCTGAAGTTCCGAGCCAAGGTGCTCGCGGAGGCGCAACCGGTATGAGCGAGAACCACCGACTACCTGATTACCTTGATGACATACAGCAGGCCGCAACTGATGCGTGCAGTTTCGTGGAAGGGCTGGTCAAGGATGACTTTCTGGCCGACAAGCGCACCCAGCAGGCTGTCATCATGAGTCTCATCATCATCGGTGAGGCAGTCACGAAGGTGATGGACGGCTACGCCGAATTTGTCCAGGCGCACACACAAGTGCCGTGGCGCAACATGCGCGGCATGCGCAACCGCATCGCCCATGGCTATTTCGACATCAACCTTGATGTGGTGTGGGATACCGTGCAGACGGCGCTGCCGGAACTGCTCAAGCAACTGCCCACCGTGCGCCAGGATGCCGAATGATGGCTGAGTTCGTTGGTAAACCTACCAACCACCCTACGCCAACAAATCCGTTTTCTAAAGACGCAGCTCATGAGACGGTCGCTGCTGCACTTGAAGATTGCGAGCAAGCAATTATCAAGGTTTTTATCTTTCCACCCAACACGCTCCTCACTTATACGAGTTTATTTGGGATGGGCGTTGGTCGCCGAGCGGTGGCCTTGTCGTCAGGCTTTCGCGCAATGGTCAAACAGTGCAATTCTCTTTGCGCCATACCGATGGTGCGCATGCAACTCGATACCGCCATTCGGTTCTATGCAGGGTTCTTCGTGGCCGATCATCAGCAGTTTTGCCGTGACGTTCTGAAAGGCAAACAGATTAACAAGATGAAGAGCAGGGAAGGACACAACCTGAGCGACCACTATCTTGTTAAACGTGTAGCAGAAAAGAATCCTTGGATGACAAACGTTTATGAAACGTGTTCAGGCTATATTCATTTTTCGCATCACCATATTAAGGAAGCGCTTCGAATTGATGAAAGCGGAAAAGGGATGATGGCCATCGGTTCCAATGATTTTGACAGAGAACCAAAGCACTTTCTGGAATCCATGCAGTGCATGCTTCATCTGAATGAAATCATCCACTTTGCATTGTCGGACTGGTTTGGGAGGATGTGCAGTCCAGACGGCGTTAAAGTATCCGCAAGTGAGCTATGGGGGCAAAACGATCAACAGGAACAAGACCAGCCATGTTGATCGGCTACGCGCGCGTCTCGACGCAGGATCAGAACCTGGACCTACAACGCGAGGCTCTGACTAAGGCGGGATGCCAAAAAATCTTCGAGGACAAAGTGAGCGGTACTCGGGCAGATAGACCCGGTTTGGCCAAAACGCTCGAAATGCTGCGCGAGGGCGACACTCTGATCGTCTGGAAACTCGACCGGTTTGGCCGGTCGGTCAAGCAACTGGTCGATCTGGTCGGCGATCTGCACAAGCAAGGTGTCCAGTTTAGAAGCCTCACAGACTCCATCGACACCGGCACACCGTCTGGCCGGTTCTTCTTCCACGTCATGGCGAGTCTCGCCGAGATGGAGCGCGAGTTGACCGTCGAGCGCACCCGCGCCGGACTGGAAGTCGCCAAGCAACTCGGCCGCAAGGGTGGTCGTAAGCCCAAAATGACAGTCAGCAAGATCGAGTCGGCCAAGAAGCTGCTGACCAGCGGTGTACCACCCAAGGATGTGGCCAAGAACCTTGGTGTGTCCATTCCTACGCTGTACCGCTGGGTGCCAGCCTCAACGCACGCCTAGCGTACGATTTTTTCCGTTTTCTGAAACGACCCCTAGTTGGCCTCAAGCTGGGACGACGATGAACGCATGCGCAATCAGCTGCCACTGCCGGTGTTTACAGCATGTTCCACCGCCCAGGTGGCCTTGCCCTTGCCTTCTGCAAGCCCTACCTTACAGCCGCCCTGATTTTTGCCGTGATGGCGCAGTCGCATACGCATGGCCGACAGCAACCACGAACAGCACGGATGCCAACACGGCCTCCCCACGCGCCAATATGCCCGCGAGCCCGGAATCAT
>WQYV01000127.1 GCA_009781085.1 Betaproteobacteria bacterium | reverse complement strand
GGCGGTGGCGAAGGCCGCACTGGCGAAGGCCGTGTGCCGGTCAGCCCGTGGGGCACGCCGGCAAAGGGGTATCGGACGCGCAACAACAAGCGCACCGATGCAATGATCGTGCAGCGTCGCAACAAGCGTTAAGGGGATAACAGATGGCACGTTCTATCAAAAAGGGCCCGTTTATCGACGCTCACCTTCTGAAAAAGGTTGATGCTGCGCGGGCAAGCAACGACAAGCGCCCGATCAAGACTTGGTCGCGCCGGTCCACCGTCCTGCCCGATTTCGTCGGTTTGACCATCGCTGTCCACAATGGCCGCCAGCACATCCCGGTCTATGTTTCCGAAAACATGGTTGGCCACAAGCTCGGCGAATTTGCCCTGACGCGGACTTTCAAGGGGCACGCAGCCTCGAAGAAAGCCAAGAAATAAGGAAAGATGATGGAAACCAAAGCTAGTTTGCGTGGTGTTCGTCTTTCGGCGCAGAAGGGTCGCCTAGTGGCTGATCTGGTTCGCGGCAAGCCGGTCGAGCATACACTCAACATCCTGAACTTCTCGCCCAAGAAGGGTGCGAAGATCATCCGCAAGGTCGTCGAGTCGGCCATTGCTAACGCCGAACACAACGACGGCGCGGATGTCGACCTGCTCAAGGTCAAGACTATCCACGTGGAAGAAGGTACGGCTCTCAGGCGTTTTACCGCACGTGCGAAGGGTCGCGGCAATCGTATTCATAAACCGACCAGCCACATTTACGTGATTGTTGGCGAGTAAGGGGCACATATGGGTCAGAAAATTCATCCCACAGGATTCCGGCTCGCCGTTAAACGCGATTGGGGTTCGCGCTGGTACGCTTCGAACCAAGAATTTCCGAAGAAACTCGCGGAAGACATCAAGGTTCGGGAATATCTCAAGAAACGCCTGTCGCATGCGTCGGTATCCCGCGTCGTCATCGAACGTCCGGCCAAAAATGCCCGCATCACCCTTTTCTCGGCACGCCCAGGCGTGGTGATCGGCAGGAAGGGCGAGGACATCGAGGCGCTCAAACGTGACTTGCAAAAGATCGTTGGGGTGCCGGTGCACGTGAACATCGAAGAAATCCGCAAGCCCGAAATTGATGCACGGCTGATTGCCGATTCGATTGCACAGCAACTCGAAAAGCGCATCATGTTCCGGCGCGCGATGAAACGCGCGATGCAGAACGCAATGCGCCTTGGCGCCCAAGGCATCAAGATCATGAGTTCCGGCCGCTTGAACGGGGCTGAGATTGCCCGTACTGAGTGGTATCGCGAAGGTCGTGTCCCGCTGCACACGCTCTCTGCAGACATCGACTACGGCATTTCCGAAGCGAAGACGACCTACGGCATTATCGGCATCAAGGTCTGGGTCTACAAGGGCGAATCGCAGGGTCGCAATGAACAACTCGCTGTTGCCGAGCCCGAAACCGAAAACCGCCGTGGCCGCCGTGGTGCGCCGCGTAGTGGCGATGGAGAAGGCCGCCCTGGCCGCCGTTCCGGTCGCCGCCATGAAGAAAGTAGGAGTGAATGATGTTGCAGCCGCAGAGAAGAAAATACCGCAAGGAGCAGAAAGGCCGTAACCGCGGCATGGCTACACGCGGTGCGAAGGTCAGCTTCGGCGAGTTTGGGCTCAAGGCGGTTGGCCGGGGTCGTTTGACCGCGCGCCAGATCGAGTCAGCGCGCCGGGCGATGACCCGGCATATTAAGCGTGGTGGCCGCATCTGGATTCGCATCTTCCCGGACAAACCGATCTCCAGGAAACCGGCGGAAGTTCGCATGGGGAACGGCAAGGGTGCCCCCGAGTATTGGGTCGCCGAGATTCAACCAGGTAAGGTGCTCTATGAAATGGACGGTGTCGATGAAGCGCTTGCGCGCGAAGCCTTCCGGCTGGCGGCTGCCAAGCTGCCGTTGAACACCGTATTCGTTACGCGCCAGGTAGGATAAAGCATGAAAGCGAGTGAACTCCGCGCCAAGAGCGCAACGGAACTGAACGGGGAGTTGTTGGGACTATTGAAAGCGCATTTTTCGTTGCGCATGCAGAAAGCGACCCAGCAGTTAAACAACACGAGCCAGCTGGGCAAGGTGCGCCGCGATATCGCACGCGTCCGAACCATCCTAGGCGAAAAAGCGAAGGCGGGTGTGCAATGAGCGAACAGGAACAAAAGCAGAAGGTTCGTCGCGCAGTCATTGGGCGTATCGTCAGCGACAAGATGGACAAGACCGTGACGGTGCTAGTTGAGCGCCGCGTGAAGCATCCGCTTTACGGCAAGATTGTGACCCGTTCGGCCAAGTACCACGCCCATGTTGAAAACGGCGTGGCGGCCCAAGGTGATCTGGTCGAAATCGAAGAATGCCGTCCGATTTCCCGTACCAAGACATGGCGGGTGACGCAGGTTATCGAAAAAGCGCGCATTATTTGACCATTTTCGGTGCCGAGAAGTAAAAAAAGCAGCGACCTAGCGTGAAAGTGCTGGGTCGCTGTGTTTTATTAGCCTGCGCGTCCGGTAAGCACGGACGATGCGCTTAGAACGGTTTTGATTTGGCCTTGAGCGGTTTTTCGGTTGATACGCGATAGAGTGGGGCCGGAAGCACCAAGCTCATGATTTGCGAATCAGGAAACTACCGATCGATAGCAGATCAATTTCTGATGTGTAAAAGCACGCCAGCGCCTGCGCCGGGGTTTCAACGATGGGTTCTCCGCGTGAGTTGAAGCTGGTGTTGATCAGCACTGGGTGGCCGGTACGCGCTTCGAAGTGCTTCAACAGGCTATCGAGGAAGGTCTGATTGAGAGTCACGATCTGCGGCCGTGCAGTGCCGTCAACGTGTACACAGGCTGGAATGCTGGCCTTGGCAGTATTCCGCACCGGCACTGCGAACTGCATAAAATAAGCATTCGGCGGACCGTCGAAATAGCGGTCGTAGGCAGCCTGCGTGACCATCGGTGCGACCGGGCGGAAATCTTCACGCACTTTGGCGCGGTTCAAGCGGTTGCGCATCGCATCGGTCAGCGGCGACGCTAATACACTACGCTGCCCGAGCGAGCGTGAGCCGAATTCCATGCGACCACGGAACAGTGCGCAGATGCGATTCGCGGCAAGTGCCTCGGCAAGCACCTCGGCATGTTCGTCGGCGTTGTTGATCCTAGTGTAGGAAATACCTGCAAGGTCTAGCGTAGCATTGATCTCATCGTCATCGTATTCACTGCCTAGCGCCAAGTTCGGCATTGCTACGCGTGGGCGGCCAGCGACCAAAATCGCTGCACCCAGCGCAGTGCCGGCGTCGTGTGCGGCAGGCTGCACGTAGACCGCCTTGATCTCGTTGAGTGCACTCAAGCGGCCATTGACAACGCAGTTCATGAAAGTGTCGCCTGCAAGGCAGAGAGTGTCCGCACCAGTCTTCCGTAGGTGATACAGAACCACGTGTTCGATGGTCTCCTCCAGCACCAGTTGAGCCGAGCAGGCAATGTCCATATGAAACTCGGTGAGCGGCTCGATCGCCATCCGCGCTTTGCCTATGCGGGTTTTCAAGCTTCGTAGGGCCTTAATGTCCAGCGTATAGCGGCCTTGCGGCTGGCAACACAGCACCTCGCGGAGGATGTCGGCGTAGCGGGGCTGGCCGTAAGGAGCCAGACCCATGACCTTGAATTCATCGGAGGACGGTTCATAGCCGATGTGTTCAGTGATACCGCTGTAGAAAAAGCCTAGCGAATGTGGAATCGGGAAGCGGGCGATCGGTTTCAGGCCGTCTGTGTCACCAAGATACAAAGTAGTGCTATCGCGTTCGCCAGCGCCATCAGAAACCATGACCAAGGCGCGTTCAAAATCGGAGCAGTAGAACGCGGAAGCAGCATGGCTGTCATGGTGCGGCCGCTCTTGAAAGGGGATGCGTGCGAAACCTTCCGGGGTTAGGCAGTCGCGCATGTATAACGGAAACGCGTAGCGCGAGGTCAGCGATTTGCGCAGGTTCTTATACGCGAACCAAGCGGCAAGTTCCTCATAGAAGCTGGACGGGCGTGCACCGGTAAAGCAGCCGGCCAGGCCGCGCAGGTGGCGCCGGCCGGAATAGGAACTGGCGATTACGTCGATGTCGGTAAGTTTTAGGCCAGTCGTTCGCAATGCGTGGTAGCAGGCTTGGATTGGTGCGTAAGTCGCGTAGGGCGTATAACTACGGCCATGCTTGATGCGGGTGTAGCGTTCATCCTCGGCAGCGAAAGACACTTTGCCATCCTGCAACACGACGGCCGCTGGATGTTCGAAATAAGTGTTGATGCCGATAACGTTCACGTCCAGTTATTGACTCATTGCAAGACGTTTCAATAAAAATGTACCGCAGATAAACTATCTACGATAGCACCAAGAGGATAATTCAATATTTGTTTCTCAAATTCAGCCAATATTTCGGTATGAAAATTTTGAATCGTGAACAAACGTCGTAATGAATTGTCTAATACAACACCATCACTTCACAGCATAGCTTGAACATTATGCCATCTCTATAATACCGTCTCGAAAAACATTCCCAGTATCAAGGGCATTCGAATCAATGCATGATCTTGCGACGAATCAGTGTTTAGTTTACTCTGGGATGAACCCATACAAAAACTGTGGCATAGCAAACAATAAACCCACAGGGAAAAGGAAGGAGACATAGGGATGGAAACATTCTACGAGGTGATGCGCCGCCAGGGCATTACGCGCCGCAGCTTTCTCAAATACTGTTCTCTGGCCGCCGCTTCACTGGGGCTGGGGGCTGCCTACGTGCCGCAGATTGCGCGTGCTATGGAAACCAAGCCGCGCACGCCCGTGCTCTGGCTGCACGGGCTGGAGTGCACGTGTTGCTCGGAATCGTTCATTCGATCCGCGCATCCACTTGCCAAAGACGTGGTGCTGTCGATGATCTCGCTCGACTACGACGACACGCTGATGGCCTCCGCCGGTCATCAGGCCGAGGCCATCCTCGACGAGATCATGACCAAGTACAAGGACAACTACATCCTGGCGGTGGAGGGCAACGCGCCGCTCAACCAGGACGGCATGAGCTGCATCATCGGCGGTCGGCCCTTCGTCGAACAGCTCAAGCACGTGGCCAAGGACGCCAAGGCCGTCATCAGTTGGGGCTCGTGCGCGTCCTGGGGCTGCGTGCAGGCCGCCAAGCCCAACCCGACGCAGGCGGTGCCGGTGCACAAGATCATCACCGACAAGCCCATCATCAAGGTGCCGGGCTGCCCGCCGATCGCCGAG
>WQYV01000126.1 GCA_009781085.1 Betaproteobacteria bacterium | reverse complement strand
GCTGGTCACGCAGCACCGATAAAGGCAGTTGTATAGGTTAATGGAATGGACTCATCCATTCTTTGTGATATGTTATTTTGTTTTCCTGGGAGTGTCAAAGCACTTAATTGTTATCCTGTCAGGAACGGTAACATCGTGTAAATGCTTGACTTCACAGCGAGTCGCGTTTTCAGGGATTTTATGAGTTAATATTACTCTAGAATTATGATACCCACACAAAATCCAATAATCCGAACCATCACTAATATTTGTGGGAATATCAAAATCATCATAATAGAAAATTTGGTCACCGTTCCGCAGTTTTTTTATCTCTGAAGGGGCTTGAGGATTTCCGTTCTGTACATCTGAAAAGTTCCCCAAGGAATCAAATGTATATTCTCCCAAGGAAATACTAATAGCACTAATATGTATGGGAACTTCGCTGCCCACAGCTTTCCATCCATCATTCACAGGGGATAAAATACTCTGTTTAACAGTCAATTTTGAGGGACATTGCTCTATAGGCAATTCAGCAGCTATCGAGCCTGTTGATAAAAGGCATAAGTCCAAAAATACCAGTACCATGCTGGATATGGTTTTTGCTTTCATAGTATCACCGAAAAAGCTTCGCCGTTATTACTAGGATTGTTGTAAGTTCCATTGGCTCTTTTTCCTCAATTAGGAAGAAGGCGACTTATAATCCCGCCACTACCTGAGTACTGCTCAACCACAATGATACGAATCCCGGGATTACCCCTATCTGGGTGAGGGTCATTACGCCACCCCGCAAAAAATGCTGCGTGACCGTTTCCGCTTTCAAATCTTCCGTTTCTAAATGTAGCGATAGCCGTGCCTATTGGGATTGTACCTCCACTTCTTATCGTTTCAATAACATTTCTTCCCTCAATCCACGTCCCTGTAGTACGGTTCTGTAGTCCAGAGATGTGATGTTTGAGAAGAGAAACGCAGCCTCCCAAGTAGTTTCCGGCTACATCTGCAACGTATGGATTACCCACAAGCGACATCGGATTGTTATAGACGTAAGGCCCAGCCATTACAGCACCCTCCACGAGCAGAATGTCATGAACGTAAAAACATTGGCATTATACATACACAAAGCATGAATGCAAAAGCCATGAACGAACAGCAAACGCAGCAAGCGTAAACCCGGATCACCCCGGATTGTAGGCTGGACGAAGTCCGGCGACCCACCCTCTAACGCAAAGCGTCACAATCACTATTGCGATGCTACGCATCGGAGAATTCAATTCTCGACTTTCTTTCACTATTTGCGCCTAAGCATGCCGAAATTTCGACGTAACTTCGTTCCAGGGGGGCTTATTTTTTACGGTCAATTTATTTGGCCGTAAGAGTTAAATTATAACGCTTCGCGTCAGAGGTTAGGATCGCCGGACTTCATCCAGCCTACGACCCGGAATACTTGGTGGTTCAGCGTTTTCATGAGGGCAAGGTGGGTAGAGCGAAACACATCTATCCTACACTTGCTTACAAGCTGTTGATGTAGGCAGCATTAGTATGCCGGTAGTGCCTTCCTGGAAGTTAAACAACGGTGCAGTCAGCCGCGCAAAACCGGATAAAAGGAAAAATCATGAACACAATTAACGATAAAAAAGACCGTTTCATAAAAACATGGTCTGACACAGCAATCCTTCGCAAGCCGTTCAGGTTGGGGTTGATTGTAATGTTTGCGTTGTGCGCCACTGGCTGCGTAACGACTACAAGGTATAACTCCTGTCCAAGCTATGATTCCTATCAGGATGGTTTCTACTACTCTTCCTATGATGAATACTATCGTCGGGAACGCACGCATGAATGGCGGCTCTATGAGGCTGAACGGGTCAGGCGTCTGGAAGCTGAACGTATGGCGAATCAGGCCGAGCGGCGGCGTCTGGAGAAGCAACGTTTGGCGTGGGAGCGACAGCAACAGCAATACCGCCAGCAGCAACATCTGGCATGGGAACGTGATCGACAGCAGCGCCTGGAACATACGTCGAGACCTGTCGACCGTCCCGGTGCGTCAATACCGACGCCTCTGGTAAAGCCTCCGTCAGCCACGCTTTCGACGCCATTAAGGCCAGCGCTCAGCCATCCGGTCAGCGAGCCGGAGGAGGTGGGCAGCCCCGCTCATTCGATCTCAACGACCAGCCGTCCGGTCAGCAGGTCGGAAGAAGTGAACCGCCCCACTCACACAACCTCAATGCCCAGCCGTCCGGCCAGCAGGTTGGAAGAAGTGAGCAGGCCCACTCACTCGACCTCAGCGCCCAGCCGTTCGGTCAGCAGGTCGGAGGAAGTGAGCAGGCCTGCTGCCTCGACCTCAGCGCCCAGCCATCATCAGCAATCCGAAAGAAACGAGCAACCAAGCACCCGAACAACCTTAGAACGAACTAGTAGCCGATCTTCGAGATAGCAAGCGTACCGGGGATCGTCATAAACCGGCGCAAATCGCTGCATATACGGTGTTGGGTTTCGCTGCGCTCTACCTAGCCTACGTTGACTATTCCGGCGTACCGTCGCCACGCCGACGCTTGCCCGTCATCCAGAACATGCGGGCGACCGCGTTGTGAGCCTGCTCGTCGGCTTCCTCACGGCTACGGGCGCTGACCTGGAGGTTGTTGACCAATCCATTTTGCAGGCTGTAGCACCACGCGTGCACGGTGACGTCCTGCCCGCGTTGCCAAGCATCCCGCAGCACCGTGGTATGGCAGATATTGACCGCCTGATGAATGGCATTGAGTTCGCACATACGGTCATGGCGCCACGAGAGGTCATCCATCTGTGCAAGCTGTCTGACATAGCGGTCACGCACATCCCGCACATGGCGCAACCAGTTATCGACAAGGCCGTTCTTTTCGTCGTTGATTACGGCCCTGACCCCCCCGCAGCCGTAATGCCCCACCACCAGGATGTGCTTGACCCGCAGAATGTCTACGGCGAACTGGATGACCGAGAGCGCGTTGAGGTCGCTATGCACCACCACGTTGGCGACATTGCGGTGGACGAAAACCTCGCCCGGGTCGAGGCCGACGATCTGGTTGGCGGGTACACGGCTGTCGGAGCAGCCAATCCATAAATACTCTGGGGATTGTTGCCGCACTAACCGCAGAAAATAGGCTGGGTCTTCGGCCTGCATACGGTCCGACCACGCCCGGTTATTTTCAAAAAGCTGGGCAATCTCGTCACTCATGTGTTCTCCAGGCAACGGTATGATCAGGACGGGCGCGATTATCGCCGATTCTTTGCCAAAGCACTCATTATCAGTCCGTCCACACGCCCAATTCGGCCAGTTGCCGACCCACCGCTTGCGGCCAGCCGCGGTTGGCAGCAGGGTTGGCCGGGCTCGGATGCAGGATGCGCCCAACCTTTATGCCATCCAATGTATCCAGCGCCCCGAGTACCCGCGCTTCGGCCCACCCACCAATGCCGATCACCCATTCTGGCACAAGCGCAGCCACCAGTGCGCGCAGATGTACGTCGCACGCCGCCAGCAACGGCCCCTGTTCCGCCGCCGGGAGCTTGTCCGGCGTGAGGTTGCGCCCTTCATCGAAAAAGGCAAGCGGGCAGTAATTGGCAACGAAATGTTCCGCGAAGAATGTATCCGCCAATCCGAAACGCTCCCGGAACAAACTCCATAACCGCCGCCCGCTCACTTCCGAACGCGCGCAGGCGAAGCCTTCAACGGGACGCTTGGGATTGACCCGTGCAGGCACGCTGACCGATCCTTCTAGCCCAAGCCAATCGCGCACGGCGGCTACCTCGCCAAAAGGTACGCCGGTTTGCACCATGCCGAAAGGCCCTGGGTTCATGCCTAGGAAGACCACCCGTTTGGAGCCCTCCCCATAACGGCGCAGGTAACGTTCATGAATACCCCAAGCATAATCGAGTGGGTTGTAAACATGCGTCACCGGCGGAGCAAACCGCATCTTTCCAAGGGTGGCCGATAGCTCACGGGCAGCGGCAATCAGGGCAGTAGATGTCATGGCAAATATTCGGAGCCGATTTTGTATTAAGTAAACAGAGCAAGACGATAAAAACTTTGATGATCCTACACTATTAAGAAAGCTGCCCAACTGCCGTAGTGACCCACAGAAGTACAGCAACGGACAACTACAATGAAAATCACTCAATCCCAACTCGCTTTTTCCACTTCCCACCTCGCCACCAAGGAAAGCCGAACCCAGGAATCCTTCAAGTTTTCGAACCCGAATTCGAGGCCCGGCCTCAACCCCACGACGGCAGGCAGTCCCACAGCAGCGGGCGCCCTTACCCCTGAAAACACCGGCTCACCCGTGCAAATCTCGGATGCAGGACGCCAAAACCTGCAAGCGAAAGGTACGCGCCGTACAAACAACCCCAGCCGTCAGGTAGACAACGACCCCAAACTGACCCTCTTGCGCATGGCCATCGAAATGATCACCGGCAAGAAAGCCAACGTTTGCGACGCTGAACTGGGCGATCCCCAGTCCGCCGCCAACGGCGAGGGTGGCATCGGCATGTCTTATGAGCGGCACAGTTACTACACCGAAACTGAGATGAGCAGCTTTTCGGCGCAAGGCATGGTGCGCACCGCCGACGGGCAGGAGATCAACTTTCAACTGGAACTCACCATGTTCCGCGCCTTCCACTCCGAGGAACACGTCGGATTCAGCCTAGGGAAACTGCAAGACCCGCTGGTGCTCAATTTCGCCGGCACTGCGGCAGAGCTTTCCGACACGAGATTCAAGTTCGACCTCTTCGGCAACGGGCAGGATGTCGATATGCGGGCACTTCAGCCTGGCAGCGGTTTCCTCGTGTTCGACCGCAACGGCGACGGCAAGGTGAACGATGGACGCGAACTGTTCGGAACCGTGAGCGGCAACGGCTTTGCCGATCTGGCGGCGCTCGACGATGACGGCAATGGTTGGATCGACGAAGGCGACAGCGCGTTCAACTCCCTTTACATCTGGAACAAGGACGCCAACGGCAACGACAAGATGACGAGCCTCAAAGACCTCGGCGTGGGCGCGATTGCCCTCACCTACGCAAACACGCCGTTTTCCCTCAAGGACGCCAACAATAAACTACTCGGGCAGATCACCGGCACCAGCGTCTTTCTGATGGAGAAAGGCGGCGTGGGGACGGTGCAGAAGGTGGATGTCGTGGTGTAAGGTTCATCCCGGCTTGCTGCTGCCTGCCTCGTCTTCCTTGCTCGCAGCCAATCGGGATAGGGGCGGCTAGGAAACCTAGCCGATCCCCTCCCACACCACCCGGCATGCGGGTCCGCACCGGGCGGTTCGAGCAGTTGAGGTCATGAGAGCCGGGGAACACCCAGCCGGT
>WQYV01000125.1 GCA_009781085.1 Betaproteobacteria bacterium | reverse complement strand
TGAAGGTGATGGCCGTCGGCGATTTGCACGAGGCCGTCGATTTCGGGCGCGTCGGCAGCGGATCGCGCCAGAGCAATCACGGTTTTTTTGCGCCCTTGTTTGGCTTCGGCCAACTGGTCAACGAGCACGGTCATCGTCTGGCCGATTTTGTTTTGCAAACGACGAGCGCTGATTTCGGCTTGCGCCGCCATGAAGCGCGCCAATCGTTCTTGTTTGGCTTCTTCGGGAACGGCGTCGGGCAAAGCGTTGGCGGCGGCGCCTTCCACCGGCGAATAGGCAAACGCGCCGACGCGATCGAGTTGCGCTTCGTCGAGAAATTGCAGTAACGTTGAAAAATCCTCTTCGGTTTCTCCGGGAAAGCCGACGATGAAGGTGCTGCGCAGCGTCAGAGAGGGCAAGGCGCGTCGCCAGGCGCGAATGCGGTCAATCACCTTCTCCGGCGCGGCCGGGCGCTGCATCGCCTTCAGAAGGCGCGGGCTGGCGTGCTGCAACGGCATGTCGAGATAGGGCAGAAGCCCGCCTTCGCTTTCGGCGGTATCGCGCATCAGCGCCACCAGATCGTCAACGTGCGGATAAGGATAAACATAATGCAGCCGCACCCACGCGCGATGGGCGCGGCCCAGCGCATCGAGTTCCTGCGCCAGAGCGGCGATGCGGGTTTTCAATGGGCGGCCATTGTGAAAGCCGGTGCGATAACGAAGATCGGCGCCGTAAGCGCCGGTGTCTTGCGACACGACGAGCAACTCGCGCACACCGGCGTTCAACAAAGTCTCGGCTTCACCGAGAACATTACCGATCGGATAAGAGACGAGCGTTCCCCGCAAATGGGGAATGATGCAGAAAGTGCAGTGGTGATTGCAGCCTTCGGAGATTTTCAAGTAAGCATAGTGGCGCGGCGTCAGCTTGATGCCTTGCGGCGGGATGAGATCGACGAAAGGCTCGTGCGGGCGCGGCAAATGGGCGTGAACGGCTTGCAACACTTCGTCGGCGGCGTGCGGGCCGGTGACGGCGAGAACGTGCGGGTGCGCTTCGCGCACAAATGCGCCGCCGTCACGCGCACCCAGGCAACCGGTGACGATGACTTTGCCGTTCTCGGCCAGCGCTTCGCCGATGGCGTCCAATGATTCGGCAACCGCCGCGTCGATGAAGCCGCAAGTGTTGACGACCACCAGATCGGCGCCGTGATAACTCTCCGCCATCTCGTAACCCTCCGCTTTCAGACGGCTCAGAATGTGCTCGGAATCAACCAGCGCCTTGGGGCAGCCAAGCGAAACAAAGCCGATGCGCGGAGCGGGGCGGGCGGGAGCGGGGGTGACAGAGGCGGTGGTCAGCGTCATGGGCGAAAAAAGTTGATTTTTGGCGGCGCGATTATGAATGACTGGCAAAACTTTTGCAAAGGTATCAGGAACAGGTATCGGGGACAGGCTTTGCCGCCCGCGAGAGAACAGGCGGCAAGGGCAGGGGCGCATTGCGGCGCGCTTGGTGACGCGCCGCTTGCCCTTCGACAGGCTCAGGGCGAATGGTTGGAACTTATTCGGCGTTTCTCAATCCATATCCGACATTTTGCGTCAGTTTGTGCTGGAAAACGGTGGTAAAGACGAATGAATAAGTCAATCAGTAAGCGCACACTGCAAATTGCTCGAAATTTTCCTTTCCTCGCCACCCCCGTTAAGGCGAGAATTCATGAGGGTGTGGATTTGGCTCAGATATAAGATGACTCAGGGGTTAGTGAGAGGTGACGAAGCGCGGCGCTTCTGAACTTCTGTAGGGAAGGCAATGTCTAATGCCTAATAATGAGGGGCGGTGACAAAATATGCCATTTGGGGGATTTTATGATGTTGATTTGTCGAAAATTCACGTTTCGTATAGATTTATGTCGAATCTATGTTGCCGTCGCACAACAAAAAGCTCATGAATTTCTGATGTTGGTTCAAAAATTGCTTTTTCAGACGTATAGGCATCTGTAAAGATATATCATTAAGTCAAGTGGGTACGGACAAAAGGTTAAGCCGGAGGGATAAAATGATACACAAGAGAGGACAAGGCTTCACGATGATCGAAGTGATGATTGTCGTCGCCATCATAGCCATTCTTGGGACGCTGGCTTATCCGAGCTACAGGGATTACATCATTCGCGGGCGGATTCCCGAAGGCTTGGCGTTGTTGGGGAATGAACGGATCGTGATGGAGAAGTTTTTGGCGGATAACCGCGTGTACAGCGGAACCCCTCCGAGTGCGGCAGCAGGGGCGCCTTCGGTAGATGGATGTGCGCGCTATACAGGGACTCCCCGACCGGTGGCTTCGCAATATTTCTACGTGGCGTGTCAAGGTGACCAAGCAACTGCTACATCCTATACCTTGGTTGCAACGGGCACTGGTAGCATGGCGGGCTTCTCTTATACGATAGATCAGTCAGGCGCCAAAGCGACGACGGGGCTTGGGGCGGGATGGACTTTTCCTCCTACGAGCGCTTCAGGCTCTTGTTACAGCACCGGCTGGGTGCTGAAAAGAGACGGGTCTTGTTGAAGCGAATTTCATGAGCCGATCGAACATGAAGACGAACCGACATTTTTCTCAGGGACTGACGCTGATCGAGCTGATGGTGGTGATCGCGGTTATCGTGGTGTCGTTGTTGCTGTCGATTCCGTCTATCAGCGGCTATCTGGATGAACGCAAAATCCGGAATGTTGCCGAGTCTCTTTACTACGGAATGCAAAAGGCAAGAACGGTGGCCGTGAACACCAACGACCCCACCGAACTCGTATGGTCGGGGAAGGTATGGCAAGTTTGGCGGATTGATACGGTGACCGGGGGGTACAAATCGGACGACCCGAAGGTGCCGACGCCACCGAAAGCGGTGGAAATATTCAATTGGGACACCGGCGGAGATCACGACTGGTCTTCCGTGGTGGTGACTACCGTTCCAGCAAGCAGCCAAGCGACCGTCACCTTCAGCGGCGGTGATGGACGGTTGGAGTTTCCGGATCCATCCGGCGCGCTGATGCCGAACGCTTACCTGACACAAATGCCCCCAAGCCGATTTGTGGTCACAGGTCGGTTGGCGAACAGCAGGCCGATGTGGGTCACTATTGGCGTAGGTGGTGGAATACGGGTGTGCGATCCTCAACTCCCCACCTCAGATCCAAAGGGATGTGTATGCGATCCGACTCTTCCTGCGACGTCCCCGGGAGGGTGCGGGTCAGGGTAGCAACATGTAATTGCTTTGCATAATGGCATGAATCATGCGTAGCTGAAAAAGGAAACGGCGGGAATCATGAAGGGGATGGAAATGGGACATCGAAAACTGGAATCGGGAAAACCATTTGGAATGATGCGCGGCTCCACATTGTTGGAGGTGCTTGTTTCTGTGCTGATTTTTTCCTGCGGGATGCTGGCGATTGCCGCGCAGCAGGCGGGATCGGTCAAAAATTCGAGCGATGTGCAGTATCGGGCGGAAGCCATTCAGTTAGTGAATGCGTTTGTCGGGAAGATGAAGGCGGCAACTCCTTCTTGTGTACCTCCTTCTTGTGCTTCCGGCGGGGTGGCGAGCATACAAGGGGTCTTCCAATCCGGCGACGAATTCAATGCTTTCACTCAACAACTGGCAGGGAGGTTGCCGGGAGCAGGAACTCCGACGGTCGATTTCTCCGTTGATTCAACGTTGCCGGCCGGAACGATGGTGGTCGATATCACAGTGAATTGGCAGCCGCCCGGAGAGAAGGATTCGAGCGGCGCGCAAGTGACCAGCCAGTACAAGCAAAGCAGTGTGATCGGAATGAATTGAGCGGGTAAGCGACCAGACAATGGCGGCGCGATGATTAACGGAAAAAGGTGAGAGAAAATGGGCTGGGTTGATCGACAAAAAGGGGTTCGACAAAAGGGATTTTCTCTTATTGAACTGATGGTCGCCATCATTATCGGGATCATGGCGGTTTACGCGACTTATCGAATCTATATGAACGTCGAGAGCAATTACCGCTCGACCGAAACGGCCAACGAAGCGCAGGTCACCGGGCTTTACGCGAGCCTGACGCTCAGCAAGGAGTTGAGCAATGCCGGCGCGGGAATCATGAATAACGGCCAGTCCTATACCCCCCCAGGGAGCACTTCCGAGATCGCATATCTCAAAAACTGTGCGAATATTACGACTTATCCGACAGTGGCGGGCATTCCGACAGACCCGACCATCAGTTCGCCTCTTCCCTTGTATCCGCTTCCGGTGGCGGTCATTCCGGTGACCGGCGTTCACCCTCCCATCAGTACCAACCCGTTGCCGGACGACGTTTACGTTTTTTACGGAACGGAAAGCATTACCGATTTACCAATAGCGGCGAGCAATGCGAACGGAGGAGCACTCACTTTGACCGTACCGGCGGGACTGCTGGGAGCGAGTTGGGCGGGATCGGCGGGAGGAAACGGGCTGGCGCAGGGAAGTGTGTTGATTTGGGCGCCGACGGGTGGCAACTGCAGCGCGTTATCGGTTCAGAACGCGGTAAGTGCAGGCGGTAACGGCGGTGCAGTGGTCGTAACGGTCGGCGCGGGGCAGAATACGGCGGGCGTGGGGCCGTTTGTGATTGATGTGGGGAAAGTAGTCAGGCGACGTTTCTTTGTTGATACCGCCGATTTGGGAGGGGCAACGAATCCGGCGAATCTTGGAACGCTGAAGATGGAAACGTGGCAAGTCAACCCCAACGCAGGCAACAATAACTGGACAGTGGGAAGCATCTCCCCCGCCGGTGCGGCGGTGGGGAGTATCTCTTCCGTTCCCATCGCGGCGAACGTCGTTGCTTTCAATGTGCAATACGGTGTTGCGACAGCCGCCAACAGTCCTGTTAACCGCTGGATAACGCCCGATATAAATACGGTGAGCCAGATTATCAGCGGCGCCGCCGGCATCAACGGCATCATCTTCCCGGAAAACATCAAGGCGATTCGTTTCGGGTTGATCGTGAGCACGGCCGAGCCGGATACCTCGCTGGGCGATCCTGCGCTGAAGGATTCTTCGGCGCCGCCCAATTCTTTGCCGGCCTTTTATACGGAAACCTTTTTTGCGGATTGCCCCACTGGGGCAACGTGTGATCCCCCTCAGACCATCACTCTGCAAACATGGCAGCCCAATCAACCGTATGGATGGCGGTACCGTAAATACGAAACAACGGTTCCCTTGCAAAACGTGATCTGGAATCCATAAAAGGAGCTTTTCCGATGAAACCATCTTTTTACAAATTCGGAAAGCAAAAGCCGCCGCGTCGCGCGGAGCGAGGGCTGGTGCTGATCATCACCTTGCTGGTGATGGTGGCAATGTTGCTGGTGTCAACGGCGTTGATGCGTTCGACCGATACTTCCGTTCAGGTCGTCAACAATCTGTCCTT
>WQYV01000124.1 GCA_009781085.1 Betaproteobacteria bacterium | reverse complement strand
TCTTCAAGTGGAGAAGCCGGTTCCCGTAAGGGGGCTATGAAAGGCTTGAGCCGTATGAGGGGAAACTCTCAAGTACGGTTCTTAGGGGGGGATGGTTCAGCAATGAACTGTCCCTACCCGACAACCTGATGGATGACAAGGGGAATCTTGTCTTTTCCGACAGACAGGCAGCACGGATGGAACGTGCCATGTCGACGCTGGAGTTTGGGTTTGGGCAAGGGGGATTTCAGCCTTCCGAGTTCATCAAACGTCACCTGCCGCAAGGCTACTTCGACCTCTTGATCGCAGATGAGGCGCATGAGTACAAAAACGGCGATTCAGCGCAGGGTCAGGCAATGGGCGTTTTGGCCGCGAAAGCGCAAAAGACGCTGCTGCTGACCGGCACGTTGATGGGGGGCTATGCCACCGACCTGTTCTTCCTCCTTTTCCGTGTCCTCACGGCCCGGATGATCGAGGAGGGCTATAAGCCGAACAGGGGATCGTTGGGCAGCGCCGCCATGCAGTTCATGCGTGACCACGGTGTTCTGAAGGATATCTACACCCAACGGGATGATTGTTCTTTCAAAACCGCGCGGGGGAAGAAGGAAACCGTGCGAACGGTCAAGGCCCCAGGCTTTGGCCCGCAAGGTGTCTTGCGCTGCATCCTGCCCTATACGGTGTTCGTGCGCCTGAAAGACATCGGTGCCGACGTGCTGCCGCCCTACAACGAGTTTTTCCGTGAAGTCAGGATGACTGAAGGACAGGCCGAGGAACACCATAAGCTCTCTTTCGTCCTGAATGACATCCTGCGGAAATCCTTGGCCAAGCACGACACGACCCTCCTCGGGGTGGTTTTGAACGTGCTGCTTGCCTGGCCGGACTGCTGCTTCCGAGCGGAAACCGTGCGCCATCCACGCACAAAGGAACTGCTCGCACATTGCCCGCCGGTCTTTGGCGATATGGTGGCGAGCCCGAAGGAGCGCGAATTGATCCAGATCGCCTGCTCGCAAAAGCTGCGTGGCCGCAAATGCCTTGTCTACTCGATCTATTCGGGCACGCGCGACACGACCAGCCGCCTCAAAATCCTGCTCCAGCAAGAAGGGCTCAAGGTTGCCGTGCTCCGCTCTAGCGTGCCTCCAGAGGAGCGCGAGAACTGGATAGCCGACCAGGTCGACCGGGGGGTGGATGTCGTCATCTCGAATCCGGATCTCGTGAAAACGGGGCTTGACCTGCTTGACTTCCCGACCATCGTGTTCATGCAGTCTGGCTACAACGTCTACACGTTGCAGCAAGCCGCGCGGCGCTCCTGGCGGATCGGGCAAACCAAGGAAGTTGAAGTTTTTTTCCTGGGGTACGCCGGAACCGCGCAGATTGGGTGCCTGGAGTTGATGGCGAAAAAAATTGCCGTTTCCATGAGCACATCAGGGGAGATGCCCGAATGTGGGCTGGACATACTGAACCAGGACGGTGATTCGGTGGAGATGGAACTTGCCAAGCAGCTTGTGGCAGCGTGACCCCTTCTTCTTTTACAGCGGCCCTTCGGGGCCGTTTTTTCTGGTTATCGAAACTTCGGTTCCGCATCCATGATGAATGCCATCTCGAAAAAAGATGGATTTACCAGCATCTACCTTCGTGTTTAGGGTATCTCTTCAATAAGGTCTAATGGGTCTAGGGGTTTTCTGCGTGCAATGAATAATCCCACAACCGTACTGCCCGGCAACCTTTCCAGCAAGAGTCTTTTACAGGCTTTGAAATGCGTTCCGTTTGTCAGCAAATCGTCGAAAAGAAAAATGTGCTCTTTCACTGGCTTTTGAGAAAGACAGGTTTCATCAATCATCAATTTTTCGTACAACTCGTCAGGCGTTGGGCGTTTTTCAGTTGACTGAAACTCATGGTGCGCTCGCATGGATACTTTGACAGCAATGAGTTCCCGTACATCCCAACCCTCTCCGATATTATTCAAGGCAAGGACTAACCTGTTATCGTGTTCTGGATGATCTTTTGCTTTTGAGGAGGGGATAGGAACAATCGTGATGGATTGTTTTGCTTCAGGCTTGAATAGTTTTCTGAGCCGATTGCCGACTTGTATAATTGCATCCTCCTTATACCGATACTGTGCTGTTCCCCGCTTTAATACAGACTTTTTGAAATTTGAAATCAGTTGATTGGTTGGGCTGGCATCAAATCCACCACGGGGGAGATACTCGCCTAAGAAAAAACAATCGTCACTCTCATCAAGGTAATGATGGTCTGACAGAATGTTTTCATCAATTTTGTAAGGAGTCACTCAAGTGTTTCCTGATGTCTTCATAATCTGAAACACGAATCGCGCCATCCTTTTGAAAACGCTCAGGCCATTTCAGACCCTTTCCGAAGCAACTTTCAAGGATAAACAATTTCCTGCGCTGTTGGAGCGCAGCCCGCGCCTGTATCAGGCTTCCCGATGTTTCCCCCGCTTCGACAATCACCGTCGCCTGCGTCAGGGCTGACATGGTGATGTTTCGCTCTGGAAAGAAAAACCGGTTGACCGCAAAATTCTGATTCAAATATCGGATCACCGGCACCTGGCTGACGAGCAAATGCTCGCGCGCAATGGTTTCTTGCAGTTCTTTGTTTTCCTTTGGATAGACTTCACTTATCGGTGTACCGATAACGCCGATGGTCTTCCCATTGGCCTCAATCGCTGCGGTATGCGCTGCTGTATCAATGCCATGCGCCAAGCCGGATACGACGACCGCATCATCTTCAACCAGGCACTTTGCTAACTTCCGGGCGCGACGTTTTCCCTCCTCGCTCGGATGGCGGCTTCCAACGACTGCAACCCGGACGGGGAGATACAAGAGATTGATGTCCCCCCTGTAATACAACAATTGCACCGGATAGCGTGCTTCTTTCAGCCCTGGCGGATAGTCGAACATGCCCCGAAAAATGAAACCAGCATCCGAGACATGCTTCTGCCTGAATATCTCCAAAACTTCGACAGCGCGCCTGCGGGCATCCTCCTCGCTGACGAAGCGGGATGGAAGGTCGTTACCCCTGAACAGGCCGGCCAGACTTTTGAAGGAGATCTGCCCCTTATCTGCCCAAAGTGACTCGTAAGCACCAAGCTCAAGCGTCGGTGAAACGATTGGTTGCGCGAAAATCGCCGCTGCGCTGTTCATGTGCCTCCCTGCGTGCACCTCACACCCGTTGGAATGGAAGCATACAACCAACGTTACAGTCAATCATCGGGAACCCGATACGGATCACCCCGAATTTTCGTGAAAACCGGGGTTCCCGCGATTACTGTTTTGACGTGACTGGCGTGTCCTGCCCGGTTCATGGTACGGGCTCCTGACTGCCTGGTTTGCGCCAATGTTCCTATTTCCATTCACGACTGCGCTGCTCCTTGTGGGTACGCTGCTCGCGGCCTGCACATCCGCGACTCCCGAAGTGCGGGAAGCGCCTGACGTACCCACACCCATTCCCGAGGCTGTATCTGTTCCAACCCCTTCTCAGATCGAGGCGGTGCGGCTTGGGCGATACACGATTGTCGAACTCACCGCAGAGGAGGCGCAGCGCGACCCGTTGCGCCAGATCGTTGTCATCACGATCCCGCCAGCGTTCGAGGCCACCATCGGGACGGCCATCACCCATGTGCTTGCCCGCACGGGCTACCGGCTCTGTTTGCCGCCACCCCCACTCGTCCATTTGCCGCTGCCCGCTTCGCACCTGCACCTGGGGCCGGTGACGCTCGCTACCGCGCTGCAAACGCTCGCCGGGCCCGCATGGTCGCTCACCGTCGACCGCGTTGATCGCCGGGTCTGTTTTACACGGAGTCCCGAATGAATATGGCACCGACCCAGATGAATATCCCCAACAAGCGCCCTGACGCTACAGCACCGAAGAGGAGAAGCAGGAGCCCCTGGTTTACCGTAACCCTCACGGTATGGCTGCTGTTTCTCACCGTTATCGTGGCAGGTAGCGTCATTGATTACCGCCGCGCCCGGCAGGCGTGGGGAGATGTAGCGCAAAACCCTGAGCCCCTTGGCATGAGCGTGCTGACTGAGCGCGTGGAGGAGATGGCGACACGGCTGCAAACCGAAACGTCCAGTCTGCGGGAGTCGATGCAATCCGGCTTGGATTCTGTCCGGCAGGCTCTTGAAGACCGGGCAGTTGCCGTCTCGGAACTCACCGGACAAATCACTGAATCGGCAGGGGCGCTCAATGCGCTCAAGGATCGGGTCAACGCTTTGGAGGCAAGGCTTGCCAACGAACGGCAGACGGTTATCACACCCAATCCTCAACCTGCCCAACCGCAGCCCGCCGTGCGGCCTCTGCCCTCCATCAAACCACCCTTTCAGGTCATCGGCATCGAGCAGCGCGGTTTCGAGCGTTTCTTGACCGTGATGCGGCAAGGCAGCCAGTCGGTTGCCGACATCCAACTCCTGCGGGTCGGTACACGGTTCGGTCAATGGTTCTTGGAGGGCATCGAAGAAGAACATGCGGTGTTCCGGGTCGAGGATGCCATTGTGAGGCTTCCGATCCCGAGGCTCCCCGTAGTAGGAGGTGGAGCATGACGGATAAGTTGTTCAACGTCGCGGCTTTTCTCTGCCTGATCTGCCTGCCAATTGCAGCGACCGCAGAATTGCCCGTCACACCGGGGCGGGAAGAAGCCAGCCGCACTGAACAGGCGCGCGCCACCCCCGCCGAAGAACAGCGCCATGCCGCCCTTTGGGGCTTGAAGATGGAGGAGTGGGCGCGATACCGGGAATTGATGCGCGGCCCATTGGGCATCCTCTCTCCGGGGCTTGACCCGCTCACCGCGTTGGGAATTGAGGCGAGGGACGACACTGAACGTCGGCGCTACGCGGAACTGCAAGCCCGGTTCGAGGCGATCCGTGTCGAGAAGCTGCTCGCGTTCCAGCGGGCGTATGACGAAGCGTTCCAGCGGATTTTTGCGGGATTGCCACGCATCGGCGACGAGGGAAGGCTGGCCGTGTTCGTCAAAGACAACTGCCCGCCGTGCGAGAAGAAGGTCGGGCAGCTTCAGGCCGCGGGCAGCACGTTTGACCTCTATTTCGTGGACTCAAAACCCGACGATGCACGCTTGCGAGCCTGGGCAAAGAAGGCAGGTGTCGACCCGGCCAAGGTCTCATCGCGCACGATCACGTTGAACCACGACGGCGGCAGGTGGAAGAACCTGGGGCTCTCCGGGGGACTGCCTGCCGCCGTGCGGGAGGAGAACGGACGATGGGTACGTCTGCCGTAAAGCTCACCTTCTGCTTGCTGGCCGGGGTGTTGTGTCAGGTGTCTCCGGCATGGGCACAGCGACCCGCCCTCATCGTCGTGGAGGATCGCGGAGGCGATTCGGCCCTGCCGTATTACAAGGTTTTTGAGAATGCCGGTAAGATGCCCAGCGGGGCATCCCGGCAGGCAGTACCACCAGCACTGCCCATCTACCAGGTTGCGGGAAAAACCAAGTTACGGACGATGCCGC
>WQYV01000123.1 GCA_009781085.1 Betaproteobacteria bacterium | reverse complement strand
GGCGATCCACTCGAAGAAACGTTTAAACGACTTGCTGCCCTTACACCTACTGAATATGAGCTGTGCCGACGTGCCGAAGCCAAACGCCTATGTTACCGATATAAAAATCTTGATTTTGAAGTGTCCAAACGGCGGAAAAGCTGCCAACAAGCTGCAACGGACGGTTTCAAGTTCGACGACGTGAACCCGTGGCATGAGCATGTGGACGGTGCCGCCCTACTGTCAGATATTGCAACGACAATACAGCGTTTCATCATATGTAAGCCGGAAACAGCCCATGCGGCGGCGCTGTGGGTTGTTTTCACATGGTTTATCGAAGTAGTACAGTTTGCCCCCATCCTCATGATTACCGCGCCAGAAAAGCGGTGCGGAAAGTCACAGCTACTCGAATTGCATGGAAAGCTGTCATGCCGCCCGATATTGGCGAGCAACATCACCCCGGCGTCAACGTTTCGCGTCATTGATGCGTGGAAACCTACCCTGTTGATTGATGAAGCCGACACGTTTATGGATGACCCTAAAAGCGAACTACGCGGCATCCTCAACAGCGGGCATACGCGGGATTCTGCTTACGTTATCCGTACAGTTGGCGATGACCACACGCCAAAGCAATTCAGTACATGGGGCGCAAAGGCTGTGGCAGGGATAGGCAAGCGTGGCGAAACTCTTATGGATAGATCGATCATTATTGAACTCCGGCGCAAGCTGAAGCATGAGGCGGCGGAACGGTTACGGTACGCTGAACCCGGTTTGTTTGATGAATTGAGATCACGCATATGCCGGTTCGCTACCGATAGAAGGGAAGCGGTACAGTGTGCAAGGCCGAGCCTCCCACAGTCATTGAATGACCGTGCCCAAGACAATTGGGAGCCTCTCATAGCCATTGCTGACGTTGCGGGGGGTATCTGGCCTGAACTGGCAAGGAAAGCAGCCCTTCTTATTTCCGGCAGCACGGATGAATCCACAAGCATCAGCAATGAGTTGCTGGCAGATATTGCGGAAGTGTTCGAGGCAAGACACCTTGACCGCATCAGCACGAAAAACCTGATAGTCGCGCTATGCGATGACGAAGAGAAATCATGGGCAATCTTCAACCGTGGCAAGTGGATCACACCGAAACAAATAGCACGGCGGTTGAAAGAGTACGGCATCACTTCAAAAACGATTCGTGAAGGTTACGGAACGTCGAAAGGGTACGAACTCGAACAATTCAGAGACGCCTTTTCACGCTATTTGCCTCCCCCCCCCCTTTCTATCCGTCACACCGTCACAACCCAATGGCGGCGCGGGTTTTGGCGTTACGGATAAGAAAATCGCTGCTATATCAGAAACACCAAACGTAACGCCAAAACCCAATAACGGCGCGGGTTGTGACGGTGTGACGGATAGAAAGGGGGGTATGGGAGGGTGTGAAGGAGATATCGAGGTGACGATATGAGCGCCCCCCTATTCCTTGAACTCCAAAAGGCCGGAGTGCACCTATCGGTCTCACCGTCCGGGGAACTCAAAGCGAAGGGCAACCCGGAAACCTTGCGCACGTTCCTGCCCATCATCCGTGAGAACAAAGATGCACTCATTGCTGACATGCACGAGGCATTTGAGGAACGAGCCGCTAGGGCAGAACATGCCGGGGTTTCGTATTGGTGGCGTGTGCGCTTTCCTGACGGCGTGGTGAAAGAGGTGTTCACGTTGTCACCTGACACCCTGGAGGGGCGTTTGCTGGCTTATCCGGGGGCGGTGGATGCTGAACCCTTCGCTCCTGACATAACGCCTCCTGAGTCCCCTATGAGCGCCACAGAAGAGCAGTCGATACGTGCATGGCTTGACCGTATTGGCGAGAAATCACCAGAGATCATTTTTGCGGCAATCGATGCTGCCAACCGAAGCGCGCAAATACGCGCTTATTGTATATCCCAACAGGAGATATGATTATGTTAGACGAGTATAAATCAGCAAGAGCCGCCTATGATGCAGAGTTAGCGAAACTGGCTGCATTGAAGGCGCGTGGAGAGGATTCCAGGGCGCGTATCAATGCCCTGCGTATGGAGGTTGAAGCCGATGAAAAACGCCAAAAGGCCGAGGCACTTGAAGCCGTCATGCGTGGCGATACATTCAAGGCGGACAATACACAAATTGCCGCCGCCAAAGATGAGATTGATAGCTTGACGGTCGAATCCACCATTATGGGTGACGCCATTAATCTGCAAATGGATGTAGTCGAAAATGCATATGGTATCGCCCGCGATGTTGTTTCCCGGCTTGCAAGGTCTGAGCTTGAGGCGGTTTGTGTCCAACTAAGGGAGGTTGCAACGCCACTGCTAGAACGGGCGTTGAGCTTGTACCCGGCATGTCACGCATGGAATGCTACAACAGCATCAGCCATGCTGGAAAGCATCGGATTGCATGGCGTAAAGCCGGGTGGTGACTGCGAATTCGAACGTTTTGTGATGCCCTACGACGTGGTGCACCGTCCGGAGAAAAAGAGCGAGCCGAGGCCACTAACGGTGACCTACAACAAAAGCGAGTACGAACTGTGCAAACTCTAGCCATACGATGCACGTGAGTTTCCCGTTCATTGTAAAAATCGGTGTTCCCGGTGTTCTCGGTGTTCCTCCCTACAACCATGCGGGTTTCAACGGAACACCGGGAAATTTCGCAGGTGTTCCCGGTGTTCCAGCACAACCGGGGTAATACATGCAGACTTCATGGAGTGACGCCGACTTATCGGAAGTCCTTACATGGGCTGATTCCGTTCTACCGCAACTCATGGCGTGGATGGATGAGGCTGCAATTCCTGATTTTGGCGGGCAGTGCCAGTTTGATGCCGATGCGCGGGGGTATGCCCTTAGTGGTGGAATGGCTCTTGTGTGTGCAGAAATTTTCCTGCAACAACTCCTAGCCAAAGGGGCATGCCCTCAAAGCCTTGTTAGGGAACGAGCCGAAGCAGACTGGCTTTCATGGGCAACGGTTAGGAGGGCAAAACGATCTCTTGGTGTCCTGTCACGGAAAACGTCATTTATGGGCGGTTGGGTGTGGTGCCTGCCGCCTTAAATTGAGCGCCTTGGCATGCATGGGGCGGGGGCATGGCGGTTATGGTGATTGAATTTTTCGCCCGGTATAGGTTCTTTCAGAGAAGCGCCAGCACGGAGGCTTTCGACCCCCGCCATCCCCCCCGGATAAGATTTTTTTACAAGGGTTAAATTCGTCGGCTTGCCAAGCTGCCCTACCTTCTAGCCGCCGATTTTTGCGGCACGGATGCGGCACGGAGGCTACACGGAGCGATAAAAACAAAAACGGCTTACTGGTCAAAATCAGTAAGCCGTTGTTTTCATTGGTCGGGGCGGCGGGATTCGAACTCGCTACCCCTTGCACCCCATGCGGGCAAGGTAACGTCTCATGACAGTTCATCTTGTCTCGACATGATTGCAATGCCATGTTTTATAAATAAATAAATATTTTTATTCGTTCCAACACATTTCATATAATCTCACTGCATCCGCAAAAGTTGTGGGGGTAAATGTGGGGGTAATTTTACCCATTTGGAATTTTCACTGTTACGAGGCAGACATGGGAAAGCTGACAGTAAAAGAACTCGAACCTCTCAGCGGCGAGGATAACGGAAAAAAGCTGCGAGAAGATGGAGGGCTGATCGGCATAGTGCGTCAAGGCACTGGCGGTATATCGGTTTACTTCAACTGGCGTTATCGTGCCGAAGGGAAAGTGAAGCAGACATTCGTTGGGGCTTGGCCCAAAATGTCGCTCGCGGCAATCCGCTCCAAACGTGATAAGTTCAAACATGAGCTTGCCAACGGATCTGATCCTTCTGAACGCCGAAAAGCGAGTCGACTCAAGGCCAAAGCCGACCAACTGGATGAGATAGAAAAACAAAAAGCACGTCTTGTTGAGCATGAAACTCGACAAGCACGTCAAACCGTTCGGAACTTATTCGACCGATGGTTTCAGGTGGATGTTATCCGACGCAAGGACAAAGGAGCTGAAGTTAAACGCATGTTCGAAAAGGATGTCCTTCCTACCCTTGGGACGCTTGCCGTGGAGGATGTTCGAAAAGGCGATGTGACCAAAGTAGTGGACGCCCTTCTTGCCCGTAATGTCCCACGCATGGCAAAGATGATCTTTTCGCTCATGCGCCAGATGTTCCGCTTTGCCGCTGAGAGAGACATTATTGAAACTGATCCTACTGCCAGTATCCGTAAGAGCAAAATCGGTGGCCCTGACACTGAACGTGAGCGGGTACTGAGCGAGGCAGAGATCCTATTGGTGGACGCACCAAACTCACAACGTCTCTAGCATTACCCGATGGTAAATGGGGTCCTCACGACTTGCGCAGAACGGGAGCGACAATGATGGCTCGCCTGGGTGTCCTTCCCGAGGTAATCGAGCGCTGTCTAAACCACGTTGAGACAAACCGGATGAAGCGAATTTATCAGCGCCATACCTATGAGCAGGAAATGAAAATTGCATGGTCATTGCTCGGAAAACATTTAGCCGACATGACATGACAAATTCTGGGCTAGAACGCAACGCGCAGGCCGAGCGTCACCTGATGCATGTAAACGTCTTTGCTTTTGATGCGGACATCATGGAAGTTGTCTGCCCATTCCGTTTTAGCGCCGCCAAGGCTCGCAAAGCGGTAGCCGAGATCCAGGCTGATATTGTCGTTGATGGCGTATGCCGCGCCTGCACCGATATTCCAGGCGAAATTCGTCGTGCTTTTCGACCTCAGCGAGACCGAGTGAGAAAGGCCGGGGTTTCCACCATAGAAATCCGCCCAACCGTAACTTCCCCTGACCTTGATGAAGGCCAACCCCAGGCCGCCGCCGACATAAGGCGTGAAGGCCGTGGCGTTGCGGAAATCAAAGTAGCCGTTCACAAACAAGGTCTGGGTTTGCAGCTTTTGCCTGATGGTGGTAACTCTGTCGAGGCCGTAGTAATAGTCACCCCAAGCGGATTTTTCGTCCGAAGCCTCTGAAAAGACGGAATATTCCAGTTCCGCACGCACCGGGGCCCTGAACCGCTTGTTGAAGTCATAGCCCACGGCCAATCCGTAGCCGTAGACGTTGTCTTTCATGTTCTTATTCACCGCAGAAGAATAATTATTGATGCTCCACTCATCTCTGGTCTTATCCATCTGGGTGTAGCCGTAAGTGACCCTGGGCGCGACATACAGGCCGATCTGTTCATACGCCAAGGACAGGGAAGGGGTCAGCAGCGTGACCACGAGAACCAGTGATCCAAGAATCCGTTTCATATCGTCCTCCTTATTGCGTTTGCGAAGACGTAAACACAGCGGGGAGCATTACACCGGCCCGGAAGAAATTCAAATGACTGGTTAACACTGCTCCTAGGCCATCACTGATTCGCTGAACAGCGAAAATTGCCATTATGTCGAAAAAACAGTTCGACAACGGCATCGAAAGTGTCCGAGCAACCTACAAGCGCAGCTTCAACGACGTCAACCATTTCCTCTGCTGAAACCGTTCTACTCAGTTTTCCGCTCTTCGCAGGCCATCTGCCAATGCTGATAATCCCTGTCTATCAAGTAACTTATTCACCCGGCAATTAAGGTTTGATTATCAAGCCGCATACTTGACCCG
>WQYV01000122.1 GCA_009781085.1 Betaproteobacteria bacterium | reverse complement strand
TGATTGTCGTCGAAAATTTGCGAGTTGACGCAACCAAGAAAAATCAGAGAGGCAAGAGAGGCTGACATTTTTGTCCTTTCAGGACACGACCATAAACGGGAAACATGAGCATTTTGATTATCAAATCAAAATAGATGGTTTCTACGGGTACACCTGAAACGCAACCATGCCGAGCATTTCGGCATGGCCTTCGTTTTAGCGGAACAATAGAGCATGTTTCAAAAATTTTCATCTAACCATGATTTTACTCTACCAATTATCGTCGTCCTTACTCGCTGCGGCGGGGTGTTGTTGCGCCTTTGAAGACTTCTTTGGCGGAGCAGCCTTCGGTGTAGAAGCGTCTGCATCTTCAGAAACAACATTATCCCCTGACGTGGAAGCCTTAACCACACTACTCGTCTCCGCCAGTTGCTCGCGCAATTGCAATCCGCCAGTCGGTAATTGCTCAAGATTCGAGCGTATATTCTCCAATCGCCCATACGACAAATTGGGAGTCACGCGTTCCACCACCAACTCGCAACAGGGCGTTTCGACACGCCCGAGACTTTGCCCTGTCTGAGGATCTTTCATCTCAGCACCCATCGTCACCATCGCGTAGCGTGCCCCTTCTTTCAGAGCCTGACCGCCTTGACTGAGAACTGCGTTCGACCCGTCCAGCGCGACGACTGTTACCGGAAAAGTTCGCCTCAGTACCGAAGCCACCACCTGATTCACGATATCCGTGTTCATACCCTCCAAAATCATTGACGAATCGACTCCTTGGCTTAGCGTGGTAGGAGCTATCGACGGCGCCTGACCGCGCAACGAATCCGAGGCAACAACTTGGCGAGTCGCCACATTCACCAACTTCTCAGAAATAGCCCACCCACCCGAGTAGCTAACAAGTTGGCGATCGCTGGTTTTTAACTGCCGGGCATATCGGTTGTAAGCAAAATTACTGACGTGCGCACTCCACACAAGGTCCGCGCTTGCTGCTTGTGACAGCTTTGCTAGTTCGGCACTAGGTGCTTGACCTGATGAAATCATATCTAGTTCTCGTTCGATTTCAGGACTGAATTCCCTGTCAAGTATAGCGAAACGCCCAGTCTGAACCAACGCGTCGCTGATACGTTGCCGAAGCGTCGTCTCGACTTCTGCGGCTGACACTGAGCGGTCTCCCATTGGCAGACTCGCACTATCGAAGTGGATGGGGCCAACGATCACTTTGATCTTCTGCATATCTGTTGATGGGTTGAACTTGGCGATCTGCGCCTCAATGGTCGCCTTGTAGCGTTTTCCCCCGAATACCGACGGCTCCTGCAAATCAGTTACTCTGAAGTTCTGTATGACTCCACCCGAACGTTGCTTGACGACCTCAGCAAATTCATTAGCACGCAAGGAAGCTGTGTCCCGACCGATGCTAACATCCAACCCGTACTTGGCCGTAACAGTAGATGCCTGAACAGCCGCACCATTGACCTGCAAGATAGCCATTTTCATCGCATCGGAAACCGCTTCACCTGCCGTCGCGCCAAAACCCTGAGCCGTCGTCTTCTCGTTAACAACCTTCCCTACATCAGGCACTGGTGGTGCCGCATTGGTTGTCGTGGAAGCAGATGGCGTTTCTTGCTTACCACAGCCAACTAATGCAACAGTAGTAGCAATCGCAAGCACACAGAAAAAATGTAAATACCGCATGAGTAGCCTCTCTTCGGTTTGAATTAGAAATTAGAGCGCCGCCAAAGCTTGTGTGGCGTCTGCTGGTACTGGAATATCATGGCTTTGCGCATACGAAACCGCATTCTTTAGAGCCGTGGATACATTGCTCATGGAACTGGGAAAATTCGTTACGACATAAACGGCCGGCTGAAGCTTGGACAACATCACAGGGGAAGCCCCTGACAGGCTCGTGCTCATACCGCTAACTTTTTTACCTACCCCCACATACTTTGTCACGCCAATGCCCAGATTCGCCAAGCCGTCCGCGAAGATGGCCTTTGACTCAGCATCCAAGGCCGGTTGCTTGGCCAATTCTTCTGCTACCGCGTCTGTTGACGCGGATACCATCTTGTTTGATGTCTCCAGGCTATCCTTAGTAGCCCCTTCGGTCAGAGCCTCTGCTGTCGCTTTCGCGGTAGCGGCCTCAACCTTGAGCCCCAGCGCTTCGGCCATTTTCGCATTCGCATTCAACACATCCTTGTTGGCTGCTACATAGCCGTTTACGAGATCATCCTGCTGAGTTCCAAGATCAACGTTCGGTGTGGAGCCGCCGCCCTTGACTGTGTTCACTGCGTTCTGAACAACTCCCTGGACAGACTTCAACGAAAATTGAGCGCAGCCTGTCCCGGCCAGCGCGAGTGTAAGGAACACTGTCGTTACAAAGAAAAAAACGATCTTGTACATGTTTGAAAAACCGTCCGTTTTTAGTATTCAAAAAAGAGGAGTTAATGAGAAATCACTGTACACCCTGTGCCGTAATCTGGCTCGTAAGCTCGCGCGCTGCATTGTTGGCTGCCAGCTTAAGAGCGTTTCCGCGCGCTTCATCTTCAGAGGGACCTACTCCAGAATACTGAATTGGGCCTACGGATGCTTTGGTGTCTGGGATGGTCTGGGTCATATCATAGATCTTGGCATTAACGGTCACAGATACTCGCACGAGACCCGTCGCAGGATCCTTGTCAGCCGCACCAACGTCCAATGTTCCCAATGCAACATAGGGAATATGGGCAATACGCATACCTGAGGCTATGGATTGAAGTGTTGCGGGTTTGAGATCGTTACCAGATTGATAATCAGCTTCTACATCGGCCACCTTGAACTTACCCCCAGTCAGCGGTTCTATGAACGCCGCTTCCTTGACACTGAAACCAGCGCGCGTAAATGTTGAGCTGAATACCTGATTGAGGTTGGCGCTTGGAATCAGGCGATAAGTCGTCTCGCTAGCGCGCTTCACCGTACTTCCTCCCGTCTCTATGCTTTGGGAGCGAGCTGCGGCTGCGTCTGTTCTGGCCGCAGTAGCTGAGTTGGTTTTAATCTGGCCACCGCGCAATGACTCACCTTCGACACCGCTCTGCGCTGTTGCTTCGCTGACGCTAGCTTTAACAGATTCGTCCACTCGCTTGTACACGCGATCATCGAAAGATTTCACCGAAGCGACTTGCCGAGATACGAAGACAAAGGCAAGTGGCGACTTCTCCCCCGCGCCAGCCTTGGCAACTGCTGAGTTCGCTTTGACAAGATTGCGCAGATTCGCAACATTCAATGAGACACGAACAGTTGTGGTGTACTGCTTTTTATCTTGATTGTCCTCTTCCGCGAGGACAGTTGACTCAAGAATGTAGCGATCGGGATTAGCGAGAATCTTGTCGCGTACGGCGTCAAAATTCTCGGATTCCGATTCGCCTGCTTCGGCGTAATAAAACTCTACCGCCTTGAGCTGCGCAGCTTGCATGGCGCGCGCTTTGTCGTCAGCGCTAGCGGACGGCCCTTCATAGTTTACCGAAGCTTTGCCTCGAGATTGTTGGACTTGCGCTCCTGCCGCAAGCGTAAAAGTGGCCAGAGCCACGATAAGGAGTAAGCGAATTATTTGCATAGGTCGAGAAGTTGTTTGGTTTTAAGGATTTGTGCTTCAATATCGGGCGCAGTCGAAGCCGACTTTACCCATGTATTTCCCTTGCCTGCTATGGCATCCGAAAGTTTGTGAAACATTCCGTTAAGAGAATCGTAATACGCCGGAAAATCATCGACGTAGGTCTGAGTCGCCGGTACGGCTTTAACTTCGCCATTCTTGATCGAAGCATTCATGTAGACCGTCCCGGAAAGAGGCTCTTCGATCTTGATATTGGCGAATGAACCGTACACATAGCTCGTGCCTGCGGCTGTCTCACCGAACTTGACTTTTTTAAAGCCAAGAAAATCAACTGAGACCTCGTAATCGGGCTTGGGCAGCGTTAGCGAAAATACCGTTCCGTCGGAAACACGAAGCGGCATCACGCCTCCGACTGCATGGCCTTGAATATAGGGAACGATCGGCACACCGACTCGTGTTGAGATAGCCTCTCCAACCATGTCTGCTGCCCACGTCTCGGCAACTCCTGGGGTACTCTTCAAATACGCAGGGAGCGTAGCCATTGTTTCGGGCGTCATGCTGATCTTGGATACTTTGATAAAACGCGGCACTCCGGCTGGGATCGATGCATTAGCAAGCGCCGTAGCATAACGAGCAAAAATGCCCGGTTTTCCACCTGCGCCTTCGTAAACATTACGTACACGAACCAATATTTCTTCGTCGGTCGGGTTGTGATCGAAGACATCAATATAAGCAAAACTCAATGGATACGAACGTACGATGGCCATTGCCTTGAAATCGAAAAACAGCACCTCCCCGCGGATCAGAACAAATAGTTTGTGCAGTTTTCCAAAAGTCTCAACCGAAACAATCTCCGAACTCACGACAAGCGATGTCACGAGCGCTTGATCTCGCCCCTTGAGTTCATCAATTTGTTCGGTTGTAACCTGCAAACCTTCCGAGGGCGCTTGAGCCACTGCTGCTTTAATCATGGCATAAGCGTTCTGCCCCGACTTGGCAAGCGCATTTTCGTAGCGCCGCGAATAGGGGAATCGCTGATCAAGCGTCGCGGCGTCACCAGAAAAAGCAAGCCCTGCAAGCGTCACATGTGCTGGTTGTGCTACGCACACGAACGGAACAAACGTAGCAAGAGCCAATATCAGCATCGCAATGACACGAAAAAACTTTAACAAACCCGGATTTCTAATTGGCAAATTTATCCCCTTCATTAAGCTTGGCAAGAATGAAACTTTCGCGCGTCTTCGCCGTCAATCAAGCCATAATCTGACGGTTAGAATCCAAAGAAGAAGGAGACCCAGGCTTGGCAGTCAAAACAATAATTCCTTCTATGAATCCCCACAGAGCACCAAAACCAAATGTCACGATTGACACTGCCAATTGCGCGATTCCCAACCCGGTATTTCCACGATAAAACTGACCTGCTCCAAATCCACCCAAAAATATCCCCAGCAACCCAGCAGTCGTTTTCGACTTATTCCCCACCATAAACGCCCCGTATGGAGTCTGTACCACTTGTCCGGGAATCAGCATCAGAGGAGGCCGCATGGGCTGAGCCATGTATGGTTGAGCAACGTTTGGCGGCTGCCCATAGGGAGGAGCAAACGGTTGTGGTTGTTGCCCGTAAGGCGGAACATATTGTGACGGAGGTTGCACCTGCCCATATCCACCGGATTGCGGTTGCCCATACGGTGCGGGTTGCGGCGGCTGTTGGACTTGACCGTGTCCGCTGGGTTGCGGTGGTTGTCCATACGGCGCGGGCTGTGGCGGCTGTTGAGCCTGCCCGTATCCACCGGATTGCGGTTGCCCATACGGTGCTGGTTGTGGTGGCTGTTGAGCCTGTTCATTCCCTGACTGCCCAGACAGAATTGACTGCCCTTGCCCCTGAAAGGCTTGATTAGAATTGGAAGCTGCGGTATCTGACATGATCTTCTCCATCTATATATATAAGCTCACCTCGATGGCCGAGCCGGAGATGTGATTGAATGCCTGTCCATATCGTGCATCGCTGAGCCTACCGCTGCGGCACCGCCAATGAAAAACAGGACTGTGGATATAACCAACGCCCCTACAAGCCCAATAACACCTTGCGCCACATTACTTCTGGTAAGACAGATAATCGCCAAAATCAAAGCAGCCAGATTCAACGGACACGCAATAAAAAGCCCTGTTCCCGGCAACGGCAGTAGGAAAAATACCCACGCCAAAACCAACACGATCCACATTGCTTTAACTGGTGCTTTTTTGACCGGCGACTGGATTGTGCCCGGCGGCTGCCCATATCC
>WQYV01000121.1 GCA_009781085.1 Betaproteobacteria bacterium | reverse complement strand
GCCCGAATCGAGTGCCACGGTACGTTCGATGCCGGTCCCAACCAGCGGTTTCTCGGGGCGAAGGCACGGCACGGCCTGACGCTGCATGTTCGCGCCCATCAACGCACGGTTGGCGTCGTCGTGCTCAAGGAACGGGATGAGCGAGGCCGCTACCGAAACGACTTGCCCAGGCGCCACGTCCATGTAGTTGATGCGCGGCGGCTCAGAGAGGATGGTTTCGCCCTTTTCGCGGCAGGTCACGAAGGTGTCGCACAGCTTGCCTTCTTCGTCGAGCGTGGCATTGGCCTGGGCAATCACGAACTGCCCTTCCTCGATTGCGGAAAGGAATTCGATTTCGTCCGTCACCCTGCTGTCGATTACCTTACGGTATGGCGTTTCCAGGAAACCGTGGCGGTTGGTGCGCGCATAGACGGCGAGCGAGTTGATGAGGCCGATGTTCGGGCCTTCCGGGGTTTCAATCGGGCAAAGCCGCCCATAGTGGGTCGGGTGCACATCGCGCACTTCAAAACCGGCACGCTCACGGGTCAGGCCCCCTGGCCCCAACGCGGAAACCCGCCGCTTGTGGGTAATTTCGGAGAGCGGGTTGGTCTGATCCATGAACTGCGACAACTGACTGGAACCGAAAAACTCCTTGATTGCTGCCGAAATCGGCTTGGCATTAATCAGGTCATGCGGCATCAGGTTGTCGGATTCGGCCTGTGAAAGACGTTCTTTGACTGCACGCTCGACCCGGATGAGTCCGGCGCGGAACTGGTTCTCGGCTAGTTCGCCAACCGAGAGCACCCGGCGGTTGCCGAGGTGATCGATGTCGTCAACGTCGCCACGGCTGTTGCGCAGTTCGATCAGCACGCCGATGACGGCCAGGATGTCTTCCTTCGAGAGCACGCCCGAGCCTTCCTCTCCACGCGACCCAGCCTGGGCGTAGAAACGCTTGAGCCACTCTGGCGCCTTCTCGTCGGTGACGCCAGGATAGGCGCGGCGGTTGAACTTCATCCGCCCGACCGGCGACAGTTCGTAACGCTCCTCGGAATAGAACAGGCCGAAGAAAAGCCCTTCGACGGCTTCTTCGGTTGGCGGTTCGCCGGGGCGCATCATCCGGTAGATGGCAACCTTCGCCGCCCACTCGTCGGTGGTTTCGTCGATGCGCAGGGTCTGCGAGATGTACGCACCGCGGTCGAGGTCGTTAATGTACAGGGTCGTGAGCTTGTCGATCCCAGCAGTGCGCAGCCGCCCCAGGATTTCTTCGGTCACTTCGTCGTTGGCGCGAGCCAACACTTCGCCGGTCGTGGGATCCGGGATGTCGCGGGCGATAACGCGCCCAAGGACGAAATCATCCAGCACGGTCATGCTCGTGATGCCCGCCCGGTCAAGCTCGCGGATATGGCGGGCGGTGATGCGTTTGTCCTTGACGATAATCAGTTTGCCATCGGGTGCTGTGATGTCGAAACGCGCCACTTCGCCGCGCAGGCGATCCGGCACGAGGTCGAAACTTACGTTCCCGGAAGCCAAGTGGAATTCGTCGAAATCGTGGAAAGCGTAAAGGATATCTTCCGGCGTCATGCCAATGGCGCGCAGGAGGATCGTGACCGGCATCTTGCGGCGGCGGTCGACGCGGAAATAGAGGTAATCCTTCGGGTCGAACTCCAGGTCGAGCCAGGAGCCGCGATACGGGATGATCCGCGCAGAAAACAGCAGTTTGCCCGAAGAATGCGTCTTGCCCCGGTCATGCTCGAAGAACACGCCCGGCGAACGGTGCAACTGCGAAACGATGACGCGCTCGGTCCCGTTGATGACGAAGGAGCCGGTTTCGGTCATGAGCGGGATTTCGCCCATGTACACTTCCTGCTCCTTGATGTCCTTAACGGTCTCCTTGGGCGCTTCCTTATCCATGATGAGCAGGCGCACACGTGCGCGCAGCGGCGAAGCATAGGTTAGTCCACGCTGCTGGCACTCTTTCACATCGAATACGGGTTCGCCCAGCATGTATTCCACGAATTCGAGCCGGGCATTCCTGCTATGGCTAACAATTGGGAAAATCGAGGTAAAGGCAGCCTGCAAGCCACGTCTCTCCCGCTCTCCCGGCGGTGAGTCCGCCTGGAGGAATTCAGCAAAAGAATCGATCTGGGTAGCGAGCAGGAAAGGCGCATCAGGCACGGCCGCACGTTTAGCGAAGCTCTTGCGGATACGCTTTCTCTCAGTGTAGGAATACACCATGGATACTCCGGGCTAGAGGTATTACGTCAAGAAAACAATACTGTTTGTTCCGGCTCAATACGTTTCACGCACAAAGCACGAAAGGGCTGACGCCCGCACTGGACGCCAGCCGCCATCCCAAAGGCGGGAAGGGGATTACTTGATTTCGACCTTGGCACCTGCGTCTTCGAGCTGTTTTTTCAGCGCTTCTGCTTCGGCCTTGGGCAGTGCCTCCTTCACTGTCTTCGGCGCACCGTCGACGAGATCCTTGGCTTCCTTCAGGCCCAGGCCCGTGACTGCACGCACAACCTTGATGACTTCGACTTTCTTCTCGCCGTGGGCAGCAAGGATTACTTCGAACTCGGTTTTTTCCTCGACGGCAGGTGCGGCGGGCCCAGCACCAGGGCCTGCCATCGCCATCGCGGCGGCTGAAACACCGAATTTTTCTTCAAACGCCTTGACCAGGTCGTTCAGTTCCATGACCGTCATCGAGCCTACGGCTTCGAGGATGTCTTCTTTGCTAATTGCCATTTCAAATCACTCCACAATTGTGTCTGGAAAACCGTAAGGGGATGTTCAGGCCGCTACGCCTGCTTCTTCGCGTTGTTTGGCCAGCGCGGCAAGCGCCACGGCAAAACCGGAAACCGGCGCCTGCATGACGCCAAGGAGCCTTGCAAGCAGTTCTTCGCGCCCCGGAATCGAGGCCAGCGCCTGAATACCTGCTTTGTCGAGCACCTTGCCGCCGTATGCGCCTGCGCACATCACCAGCTTGTCGTTGCCTTTGGCAAAATCGTTGAGCACCTTGGCTGCCGCTACCGGATCCTCCGAAATGCCGTAGATCAGCGGCCCGCTAAGTTGGGCAGCCAGTTCGGCAAACGGGGTATCGGCAAGCGCGCGGCGCACCAGGGTGTTCTTGAGCACACGCAGGTATACGCCAGACGCACGGGCCTTGGCGCGCAGCATGGTGAGGTCGCTCACTTTGATGCCGCGATATTCGGCCACCGCAACCGTCTGGGCATTGGCTACCTGTGCCGCCACCTCAGCCACTACGGCTTTCTTGTTTTCAAGATCGAGACCCACGGGTCTTTCCTCCTATCAAGTCCACACACGGAGAACGTTGAAGCCCTCCGCACCCACGGCGACCTGGATCAGGAGCACGGCCAGATAGCCTTGAATCCTGTTCTGGGTTCACCGTCTGCGCAGGCCGTTTCACGATTAAACGGTCCCTTCGTTTGAAAAAACCGTGCCTGCGGTCTTTGACGGCCCGCCCGGCCTGAAAAGCACCGGGCAGCCCAAAGTTCTTTGTTCCCTCAACCCACCACACCGGCGGTATCGACCCCCACGCCCACGCCCATCGTGCTGGAGACCGCGACGCGGCGCAGGTAAACGCCCTTGGCCGCTGCCGGACGGGCTTTGACCAATGCGTCGATAAACGCCTTGAGGTTTTGTTCCAGCGCCTCGATGCCAAACGAGGCACGTCCGATGGTGCCATGCACCAAGCCCGCCTTGTCAGTGCGGTATTGAACCTGACCGGCCTTGGCATTCTTCACTGCGGTGGCAACATCCATCGTCACGGTACCGACCTTGGGGTTCGGCATCAGGCCGCGCGGACCCAGTATCTGACCCAATTGGCCAACGACGCGCATCGCATCCGGCGTGGCAATCACCCTGTCGAAGTCGATCTTGCCGCCCTTGATCTCCGCCGCGAGATCCTCGAACCCAACGATATCCGCGCCTGCCGCACGGGCTGCATCGGCTTTTTCGCCTTGGGCGAACACGGCCACCCTGACCGTCTTGCCCGTACCAGCCGGTAGAACGACGGATCCGCGCACCACCTGGTCGGATTTGCGTGGGTCGACGCCGAGATTGACCGCAACGTCGATAGATTCATCGAATTTCGCCGTTGCGCATTCCTTGACCAGCGTCAGTGCGTCAGCCACCAGGTAGGTCTTGCTGCGGTCGACTTTCGCACGCTGCGCTTGTACACGTTTGGAAAGTTTCGCCATGATTACAGCCCCTCCACGGTAATGCCCATGCTGCGGGCAGAACCGGCGATGGTACGCACCGCCGCGTCCATGTCAGCCGCCGTAAGGTCGGGCTGTTTGGCTTTTGCAATTTCCTCGGCTTGGGCGCGGGTGATTTTGGCCACCTTGTCGGTATGGGGCCTGGCCGAACCCTTGTCGATCTTTGCGGCCTTCTTGATGAGAACCGTCGCGGGCGGTGTCTTCATGATGAAAGTGAAGCTCTTGTCCGCGAACGCGGTAATCACCACAGGAATCGGCAGCCCCGGCTCTATGCCCTGGGTCTTGGCGTTGAACGCCTTGCAGAATTCCATGATGTTTAGGCCGCGCTGGCCGAGCGCCGGGCCAATCGGGGGGGTTGGGTTGGCCTTGCCGGCCGGAACCTGTAGTTTGATATAACCAACGATTTTCTTCGCCATGACGGCTTTTCTCCTCGGTGAGTACTAACGCGCCAGTCGCCCGGCGCTCCTCGTTGCAACCACCGCCCCATCGGATACGGAGCGGTTTTGGCAAGCGTTTCCGGCCTGCCGTTCCATGCTCAGGACTTTTCGACCTGGGCAAAATCCAGTTCTACTGGCGTGGCGCGGCCAAAAATAGTCACGGACACCCGCAGCTTGCTTTTTTCGTAATTGACCTGCTCGACCGCACCATGAAAATCGGTAAACGCGCCTTCCTTGATCCGCACTATTTCGCCATTCTCGAACAGCACCTTGGGACGCGGCTTCTCCACTCCTTCCTGCATCTGAAGCAGGATCTTGTCGACATCCTTCTGCGGGACAGGCATCGGCTTGTTGGCGCTACCGCCAACAAAACCCGTTACCTTGGGCGTGGATTTCACCAAATACCAGGACTCATCGTTCATTTCCATCTCGATGAGCACATAACCCGGGAAAAATTTACGTTCGGAGACGTTTTTCTGTCCGCCCTTCATTTCGATCACTTCTTCCACCGGAACCAGTATCTGCCCGAAGTAATCATCCAGCCCGGTGCGCGTGATCCGCTCAATCAGCGAGCGGCGCACAGACTTCTCAAACCCCGAATAGACGTGAACGACATACCAGCGCTTTGTCATGATTATTTTTTCCAGCCCAAGATGAGGTCATACACTACGTATTCCAGGCTCTTGTCAGTCAGCCACAGGAAAATCGCCATGATCACGACAAACGCGAACACGATGGCTGTCATTTGCACCGTTTCCTTGCGTGTTGGCCAGACCACCTTTTTGGTTTCAGTGATCGTGTCCCGCACGAATGCAGCGAAACGCTGTCCCGGTTCGGTAAACCACGCCACCGCGCCGCCAGCGGCTAGGCCGGCCATGACACTGAGCACGCGCACTACCAACGGTTGCACGCCTAGTATGTAGAAACCAGCTACGCCGGTAATGACCAAGGCAACAGCTAGCCAGAATTTCAACTTGTCGACCATCGAGGCAAAGATTTCCGGGTAAATGGCAGGGGCAGAGGGAATCGAACCCCCAACCTTCGGTTTTGGAGACCGACGCTCTGCCAGTTGAGCTATACCCCTGCGACAGAGACTACAAAGCGCACCCTCACGGGTGCGCTCCCAAATCGACCAATCCTTGGGCGGTTACTCAATGATTTTCGCAACGACCCCGGCACCGACCGTGCGCCCGCCCTCGCGGATGGCAAAGCGCAAGCCCTCTTCCATCGCAATCGGCGCGATCAGGTTTACCGTGATCGACACGTTGT
>WQYV01000120.1 GCA_009781085.1 Betaproteobacteria bacterium | reverse complement strand
CTTTTGCGGACGCCCTCCAGCAGCGGCCTGATTTGCTCAAACGACTCACGGCTGACATCACTTGGATATTTTTTACGCATCCAAGAAGTCTACGTCAAAATAAAGATCGTGAACAGGCTCTAAAAAATGTCCTGCGCCCGGAAACGGTCATTGCATTGGAAAACGTCTCATTTACCGTGCGCGCTCAGGCGTTGCCGGGCGTCGAGGAGGTGTCATATCACTTCGATGAAGTGCTTCTGACGGGAGACAATCCGAACGAAGAAACCATCGATGTCCGCAGAACCGTGCGTCTGACCCCGGACATCGAGGAGCGCATGATTGTCCTGGAGAAGTACGTCGTCGCAGGTGGCCTCGCCTACGATGAGGATTCTGAGTATCTGAATCCCTGTGAGGAGGGCGCAGCCAATGGCAGCATCTTCCACTTCAGCACCCGGCGCGGTAATGCTGACGAGCAGCGCAACTACCTTGATGCGTTGGGTCTGGACAGCAATGGCAACAAGGATTTCTCCTGTGAGCCTGTCTGTGACCGTCTCGTAAAGCGGGTAATGCAGGGGATCGAAAGTGATCGCCCAACTCTCAAACGCTTGCAGCGACGGCTTCGCGCCACAGGCCGCCCCGGTTCGAAGGCTTCTCTGGAAAGCGTCATTCAGTATGCAATCGACCAGCAGGGCTGGGAGTGCGCGCTCGACTACCTTGCCGACTCCCTTTGGGGTGTCATCTACTGGGTTCGCGTGGACAACAAGATACAGGACGCTCTTCAGCCCTTGGTGGATCTCTTTTCCGAATCGGAAGTAGAGAAATGCTGGGATGAGGCGCGCGCTGCCGGTGAAGTGGGCAACCCATTGGCTATTTACCTGGACATCTACGAGCATGGTGGCGTCGCCTACTCTGTCACCGGGACCGGATTCTACTGCCCTTGGGATACGTCTCGTGGCGCTGCGGTGTGGGTGCCTGATGAAGACGCCATCGACAATATCCGCTCGAACGTACTGTCCGAACTGGGTATCGGCAGGATCGCCTAGTTTGGTGCCGTTGGGAGCGAAACCGATCCGCTGCACGCCTGCTACACCCTCGATGACTCAACCTGGGTGGGTGAAGGTAAAGGCTGGAAGTGGCGTGATGCTCAGGACAAGCTCGTTTCTGCGAGCACCAAGGTCATTGAGCGCAATAAGTTTGATTCGCTCATGTACACAGGAGCAGTTAAATACTGTAAAGATGTGCTGGACGAATACAATGATTGGCGCAACGGCAACGTTTATGGCGTTGTCTGTTACGTCATCGACCGTTCGACCGGCAGGATCATCAAGGACGAGGAAGACGAATGTTGGGGCTTCATCGGCAGCCAGTATGCTGAAGAAGAACTCGAAGCCCTCGTGCTCTCCAAGGCGCTGCAATACAGCCAAGCCGACCATTAAGGGTTCGTTCCTTGAAAGCAGAAAACGCGCGAGAGCCGTGCGCCTGATCGAACAACTCATTGTGAAAAAGCCTCTGCCCGGTCTTTCGCGGATTGCCTCGAACGCTTTCAGCTTGAGGATTGCCCAGGGACTGCGCATACTGGCCTTGCTCACCGTGAACATCGTGTTCACAAGCCTTCAGGCCGTCAATCGGCCATGAAGTCCGGCTCCAACCGGCGTAGCGGTCGTTACCCGCCTTCAAGTTTTCGCCAGATTCATCTGGCTGAGTTTTTCAATAGCGCATCAGTCGGTGCGCTACAAAGTCACGCTTGCCCTCGCTGGCAAGCCACCCGTTCGGGAACACTGTTCCCGTCCGGGAGAGAGGTGTTCCCTTCTTTCTGAGGAGAACACCATGTCTTCAATGACCTGTCTGGATGCACCCCACTGTGTGCTCGTGGGCGGTTCCGGCGTCAGCCGTCCGCCCACTGTCCTGAAGCGCGAATTGCCCGCGCTTTTGCAGCCCCGTCCATCTCCTTTGGAGAAGGGGAAGGCTGTCATCGTGCTTCATGCGGAAGATTGATCATGGATCGCTACCGCAAACGTATTGCCGCCAGTGTGATCCAACTCGCACAAGATGATCCCGAACTCACAAAGGAACTCATCGCCCAACTACGCGAGACTGGAGAAATCGAGGCGGATGATCTCAGCTATCTTGACAGGATTGCTGATCGCTGGATTGCAATTGCCCGCTCGAATCAGGAGAAGGGGCAACGGATGTAAGCCTAGGGGGGAGTTTCACGCCCTTTGCTTCTGCCAGCCTCCGTGCAATTTTTTCCAGCAGTTCCGGTCTTTCCTCCGCAAGCGTGTTCGCCCAAAAGGCGAACACCGCTTCGAGGTCAGCCTGGGTTCGCACGTCGGTGAGGTCGACACCCATTCTTCGGAATTCGTCGGCTTCACTGCGCGTGAACCGAACCTGTTTTCCTGCGCGGAGCATATGTTGACCTTCTGTAATTCATGTTGTCCAGCATAACCGCAACGCGCAGATTTGCAACCACGGGGAGTCCAGTCGTCTCCCCGGCGGGGACAGGACATCTCCCATTTTCGGAGAATAAAACAATGTCCACTCAGCATCGCCGCCGCCCGAAACCTACCAGCGTCGAGGGCGAGGAAGAGAAAGCCTGGATCGCGTTCTATCGCCGCGCTCCAAATGATCCGGCGCTTGCCGCCGAAGTTTTAGCGCAACTCAACAGCGATAACGCCATGAAACATGACCGGTTGGCGCTTTTTTTGTGCTGCAAGGAAAGCATACGGAAAGAAAAGGCAAGGCAGGCACGTAACCAGAGAATCGGCGCATTTGTGCGCAAACTTGCTGGCTGGCTTTTCGTGTTCCCGTGTAATGCCCTTCGGCATATGGGACGCGGCAGTCGTGACATCGTCATTGATATGCTACCCGAAGTCGAGCGCCCCATACGGCCAGCACTCAAGTCACACGCAACCTCCAGCCATGATGCTCTCCCGGTCGGCTCCACCGTTCCGGCAGTTATTCGCAGTCGTGAGCGCCCTCCTCTACAGGAGCCAACTCCTGTCTCGGGGACTATTGAATCAATTCCATCCTGATCGAACTCGCCCGCTTGTCTTCGCCCTGTGCGCAAGGCTTGTGGGCGGGCTTCGTCTGTCTTCATTCCCGTCACATTCAACATATTCGCGAAGCTCCGGCTGGTTTTCGGGGCATCGCTTGGAGGAGGTATATGCCCACATTCCATAGACCGGATCGGGAAGAAATCCCTTTCTCAAAGATCAAACGACGAGTCGCGCAAACTATCAGTGACACCTTTGAGTTCATTGAGAAGTGTATCCCGTCTTGTTCAAACAGGATGCCAGACAATTTTTATGAAGCATTGAAAACTGTCCAGGAGATCTGTTTGCAGCGGATCAGAAACTGGGATGTGCGATGCGTCAGTTCTATGATCGATAGATTTCCCAGTTGTGTGACGCGTTCTTGGCGAATATCCAACATTAGTGCCTTTATCGACGAACAGAACCGCTGGATCGTCGCTATTGAATACGCCAACAACGATTGAAACACGGGCCTCCGGCCCTGCCCGTCCGCCGGAGGCGGTGGACTTTCAACTCCCTTTGGGGAAACACCAGCCCGAGAGGCAGGTGTTTCCCCTGTCATTTTCAAGGATCGCATATGAACGACAATCCATCGCCCGCTCTGCCCGACATGTCGGATGAGGAGCGAACGCAGAAAAACAAGGAAATCCTTTTGGCCACCCTGAAGGCCATTGGCGCAAAACGCGCCACGGTATCGTACTCGGGAAGTGGCGATGAAGGCTATGCCGATGAAGTGCTTATTGAGAGCCAGGATGGTACGGCAATTGAACCGGCTACCATTGTCTCTCTATTCAGCAAGGATAGTGTTTTCGTGGAGAGGAAATGGCAGGTGAGCACATCCATCTCAGAATTTCCGCTTGCTGAAGCCCTAAAAAGCTTCGCAATGTCTGTGCTTTGGCTGCACCACGCGGGGTGGGAAAACAACGACGGCGGCTCTGGCGAAGTAGAGTTCGACCCCGATGGCGGTGAGGTCTGCCTCCATCACAACGAATACTACACAGAAAGCAACTCGTTTGAGACAGTGCTATGAAAGTCAACATGTCACTTGCCTGTTGGCCGGGCTTTACCCATGAGCAGGCTGCGCAGCATCTGGTTGCCCCTCCCGTCGAACCGTGCTTCGGGCAACTCACCGCCGTACACACCCAGATCGTGCCGCAGTGCTTGGGCATACTCGACGAGACCCTTGCGGCATACCTCTGCCTGCGATATCCGCAGACGCAATTCCGGCTCCATGCAAATGTACGGGTGCTCCCTGAGCGACATGTCTTTGCTGACCTGTCAAACTTTGCAGATCAGAAAGATTGGTTCAAGGCCGCCGCGCGCATCAGCCGGATGTTGGGCGCCACGGTGTATACAGCCCATGCAGGCGCAAGAAAAAACGCCTCATTACGTGAGATGTTCTACAACGCCCAGTGTTGCGCCGACCTTTTCAGATGCCCTGTCGGTGTCGAAGGGCATTATCCAACACAGGACAATGCGTGGCTGTTGTCGTCCTGGGAAGAACTCCGGGAATTGTACGAGTCGCGCGTTCCTTACGTGCTCGACATGTCGCATCTTCGAATTCTGGCGCATAAAACGGGACGGGTTCAGACAGCATTGATCGCCGATATGATTTCCTGTGACCGTTGCCTCGAAGTCCACGTGAGCGACAACGATGGCCGCTTTGACCAGCACGCCGTCTGTGAGGAACCTCCGTGGTGGTTCTCGCTTCTGGACAGGGCACACAAAAGTGCTGTCATGTTTTCAGAAGGCAATCACCGCCACTATGGGCGCAATCTGAGCGGCACTGATCCGCATTGACCGCTCACTGTCAATATTTCACCCACTGCGGGAACCTTTCCCGCAGGGGACGGTGTTCCCCCGCATATTTTCTGGAGAACACCTTGGATACGCACATCTCAAACCTGTTGGGCAATACCTTCCTATTGAGGACTGTGACCGCCCTGAGATGCACCCACAGCCTGATCGCCGATCTGATGTCTCCCGTTCAAGAAACGGCGTTGCCCGAACCTTGTCCTGTAGCTGCTCCATCGGGACAGTTTGATGGAAAAACTACTGATGCAATTTCCTACAAACTGGCGGTTGCACGGGAACTTTACTGTCGGCTCATGGCTTGCAAGATGGAAAATCAGCCCATCTTTTCCGACCCAAGCACCGTGCGAGATTGGCTCAGAATGTATTGTGCCGATCTCGAACATGATGTGTTGTTGGTACTGTTTCTTGACGCCCGCAATAGGCTGATAGTGGCCGAGGAAATGTTTCGCGGGGCGATTGACACGATCAGCGTCCACCCGCGTGAAATCGTCAAGGCTGCCCTGGCTCGTAATGCCAGGACGATCCTCATGGCGCATAACCATCCCACACAAGTAACCGAGCCAAGCCTAAGCGATGAATTCATCACTCGTGATGTCAGGGATGCGCTGGCGCTTGTCGACATCAAATTGCTCGACCACATGATTGTGGGGGGAACCGAGATCACTTCCCTGGCTGAAAGGGGGATGATCTGACATGATAGAATAAGCGACGCCATATTGCCCAGTATGTGATGGTGAAGCCCTTGAGCTTGGCACGCTCGGCTGGCTGCGCTGGTACCGTTGCAGCCATTGCGGCAGCGAGTTTTCGCATCAAATCAGGCGCAGATCGCGCCCGTCTCGCAATACAAAAGCGGATAAAACGTCTTGAGTACTTGAGGCGCTCTCCATTTCTGTAAGGCAATCGGGATAGGGGCGGCTAGGAAACCTAGCCGATCCCCTCCCACACCACCCGGCATGCGGGTCCGCACCGGGCGGTTCGAGCAGTTGAGGTCATGAGAGCCGGGGCACGCCAAGCCGGTCGAAATAAGCAACAGGCATTGCCCGATTCAGTCGCAGATAGCTGTTATGCCACCATCGACGGCTGTTCGCAGACACCTTGCCAGCATCCGCTTTCGAAGCACCCAGTGCTAACAACTCCCGATAGATTGTCTTTCCCCGTCGCCAGTGCTTGAGTTGCAACGCTCGTAGCCGGTGCCTGATCCACTCGTCGAGT
>WQYV01000119.1 GCA_009781085.1 Betaproteobacteria bacterium | reverse complement strand
TTCGATCATGGTCATCCCCTTCATCGCCTCGGTGATGCGCGACGTGTTCGAGGTGACGCCGCCACTGCTGAAGGAATCGGCCTACGGGCTGGGGGCGACGACGTGGGAAGTGGTCTGGCATGTAGTGTTGCCTTACACGAAGACGGGGGTGCTCGGCGGCATCATGCTGGGGCTGGGGCGGGCGCTCGGCGAAACGATGGCGGTGACGTTCGTCATCGGCAACATGAATCAACTGAATTCGCTGTCGCTGTTCGAACCGGCCAACAGCATCACCTCGGCCCTTGCCAACGAATTCGCCGAAGCCGCGCCGGGACTGCACCAGGCATCCCTGATCTATCTGGGGCTCGTCCTGTTCCTGATTACCTTCACGGTGCTGATCTGCTCAAGGCTCCTGCTCATGCGCCTGAAAAAGAATGAGGGCAAGCGCGTATGAAGCCGGGCACGCATTCCGAAGCCACATCCAAAGCCGCACGCTTTGCCCATCGCAAGCGGTTCAACCGGCTCGCCATTGCGCTTTCCATGGCCGCGATGCTGTTCGGCATGTTCTGGCTGGCGTGGATATTGTGGGAAACGGTCTACATCGGCATCTCCAGCCTGAGCGTGTCGATGCTGACGGAAAGCACGCCGCCCGCCGGCGATGAACTCGGGGCGGGCGGGCTGGCCAACGCGATGATGGGCTCCTTCCTGATGGTGGCGCTGGCCACGTTCGTCGGTGCGCCCATTGGCATCCTCTCCGGCATTTATCTGGCCGAATACAACCCGCAAGGCAAGCTCGCGTCTACGGTGCGCTTCATCAACGACCTGCTGCTCTCCGCGCCGTCCATCATCATCGGCCTTTTCGTGTACGCGGTCATCGTGATGCGGTTCAGGGAATTTTCAGGATGGGCGGGCGCGGCGGCGCTGGCGCTCATCGTCATCCCCATCGTGATCCGCACGACCGAGAACATGCTGGCGCTGATTCCTGCTTCGTTACGCGAAGCAGCCTACGCGCTGGGCACGCCGAAATGGAAAGTCATCACCCGGATCACGCTGGTCGCCGCACGCGCCGGGGTGCTGACCGGCATCCTGCTCGCCGTGGCACGCATCTCCGGCGAGACCGCGCCGCTGCTCTTCACCGCGCTGAACAACCAGTTCTGGAAAGCAAGCCTCTCCGGCCCGCTTGCCAATCTGCCGGTGACGATCCTGCAATTCGCCATGAGCCCCTATGAAAACTGGCAACAATTGGCCTGGGGCGGCGTGTTCCTGATTACGCTCGCCGTACTCGGCCTCAACATCCTGGCCCGGATGCTCTCCCGTGAGAAACTTTAATGAACATGGCTGAACCTCCCTCACCCACAGTGCCGATCAAGATGGCCGTCCAGGACCTGAATTTTTATTACGGAAAATTCCTGGCTCTCAAGTCGATCAACCTCGATATCCCCGAGCGTTGCGTGACGGCTTTCATCGGCCCATCCGGCTGCGGCAAATCGACGCTCCTGCGCGCCTTCAACCGGATGTTCGAGCTATACCCGGAACAGCGCGCCGAAGGCAGCATCCTGCTCGACGGCGAGAACCTGCTCACCTCGAAACAGGACGTGGCGCTGATCCGCGCCCGCATCGGCATGGTGTTCCAGAAACCCACGCCGTTCCCGATGTCGATCTTCGACAACATCGCCTTTGGGGTGAAACTGTTTGAGAACCTCCCTCGCGTCGAACTGGAAGAGCGCGTGGAATGGGCGCTCCGAAAAGCGGCACTCTGGGACGAAGTAAAAGACAAACTCCCCCAGAACGGCGCCAGCCTTTCGGGCGGGCAGCAGCAACGCCTGTGCATCGCACGCTGCATCGCAATCAAACCGGAACTGCTGCTGCTCGACGAACCCTGCTCCGCGCTCGACCCGATTTCCACCGGGCGTATCGAAGAACTGATTGCGGAACTGAAGAAGGACTACACGGTAATCATCGTGACGCACAACATGCAGCAGGCGGCCCGGGTGAGCGACTACACCGCCTACATGTATCTTGGCGAACTCATGGAATTCGGTGAAACCGAACAGATGTTCCTGAAACCCCGCCGCCGCGAAACCGAGGATTACATCACCGGGCGCTTCGGCTGAAAGCCCCGTTCCTGAGAGAAACCGACATGAATGAAAAACATCTTTCCTCCCAGTTCGACAGCGACCTGAACAGCGTCTGCTCGCAGCTCATGAAAATGGGCGGGCTGGTGGAGACGCAAATCCAGCGCGCCATCAAATCACTGGCGAACTTCTCCGTATCCGAAATCAACGACGTGCTCGACTCGGAAACCCTGGTCGACCAGATGGAAATGGAAATCGACCGCGCCATCACCGCCGTCGTTGCGCGCCGCCAACCCGCCGCCCGCGACCTGCGCCTGCTGCTGGCCATCTCCAAGATCACCTCCAACCTGGAACGTGCCGGGGACGAGGCTTACAAGATGGGCAAGCGTGTGAAGTCCCTCGTGGAAAGCGGCGAAACCCGCCAGATGCCGATCGGCGACCTGCGCGTAGCTTCCGACCTGGCCGCCAACCTCATCCACCGTGCGTTGGATGCCTTCGCCCGGCTGGATGTGACCGCCGCCATCTCCATCTACAAGGAAGACGACCTGATTGACCGTGAGTTCAAGGGTTTCACCCGCAAACTCATCACCTACATGATGGAAGACCCACACACCATCAGCAGCAGCCTCGACCTGCTGTTCATCGCCAAGGCCATCGAGCGCATCGGGGATCACGCCAAAAACATCTCCGAATTCATCATTTACATCGTCCACGGCATGGACGTGCGCCACAGCAAGCTCAAGGGAATCGAAGCCATCGTCCAGTCAGAGTAAGCCCAATCTCATGAACATCGCCTTTTCCCCGAAACCGCGTGTACTGGTCGTTGAAGACCAGCAGGACATTGTCGAGCTCATCCTCATCCACCTGCGCCACGAAGGTTTCGAGGCCGTCGCGGCAGAGAACGGGGTTGCCGCCCAACGGGAACTGAATGCCGTCCTCCCCGACCTCGTCCTGCTCGACTGGATGCTGCCCGGTGGCCAGAGCGGACTCGACCTCGCACGCAATTGGCGCGCCGCGCCGCGCACGAAAAGCATCCCGATCATCTTCCTCACGGCTCGTGGTGAAGAAACCGACAAGGTTGCCGGGCTGAACAGCGGCGGGGACGACTACATCACCAAACCCTTCTCCCCCGCCGAACTCATGGCACGCATCCGCGCCCTGCTGCGCCGCCGTGCGCCCGAACAGCTTGCCGACACCGTGACCGTAGGGGAACTTTCGCTCGACGCAGCCTCCCTTTGCGTCTGCTACCAGAGGCAGATGCTCCCGGTCGGACCGACCGAATTCCGCCTGCTGCACTACCTGATGAAACACCCGAACCGCATCCACTCCCGCGCCAGCCTGCTCGACAAGGTATGGGGCGACCACGTCTTCATCGAAGAACGCACCATCGACGTCCACATCAAGCGCCTGCGCGCCTCCCTCGGGGAAGCCGGAACCATGATCGAAACCGTGCGTGGTGCGGGCTACCGCCTCAAATCGAAACCGGACTGCTGAGCAGCATGCCTTCCCTGTTCTCCCGGATGACTTCCCTGTTGCTCCTCATGGCGTGTGGCGCGGCGCTTGCCGCCCTGATTGGCCATACAGGCGTGTGGCCAGGTATCGCCGTAGGCGCGCTGGCCTGGCTCGTCTGGGACAACTGGCGTGCGCGGGCATTCGCCGACTGGCTGCACCGCATCAAGGACGACCCGGACACCCCGCCGCCCCGGATCGACAGCCTGCGCCGAGAGTTCTCCGAGCGCATCCAGCGACTCCTCCGCAAACAGGGACGTGAAACGGAAGAACTCGAAAACCGCCTGCACAACCTCCAGTCTGTGCTGCAAGCCTCACCCAACGGGGTTATCATTCTGGATGAACAGGAATGTATCGAATGGTGCAACCGCATGGCCTGCGAACACTTCGGGCTGGACAGCCGCCGCGACATCTCGCAGCGGATCACGCACCTGCTGCGCGACCCCGCGCTGACCAAATGCCTTGCCGCACGTGACTTCGAGGAAGCCATCACGCTGGAAAGCCCCATCAGCACTGCTTCCCGTCCCCTGCGCCTCGAAGTATGGCTTCTCCCCTACGAGCAAGGGCGCTTGTTCATGCTCTCGCGGGACATTACCGCCATCGAACAGGCCGAAGCCATGCGGCGCGACTTCATCGCCAACGTCTCCCACGAAATCCGCACCCCACTCACCGTACTGGCGGGTTTCGTCGAAACCCTGCAAACCCTGCCTCTCAATGACGCTGAACGAGCCGACATGCTCCACCGCATGGCGCAGCAAGCGGAAAGGATGAAAAACCTGGTGGCCGACCTCCTCACCCTCTCTCGCCTGGAAGACCGCGCCCCACCTGGGATGAGCGAATGGATACCTGTTCGCTCCCTGCTGGAACGAATCGACACCGACGCCCGCGCCCTTGCCGCGCATCTGGCCGGACAGGACACCCCCAAGCACGAACTCATTTTTGAAGGCATGGACACTTCTGATGAAATCGCCGGTTCCTCCTCCGAATTGCAAAGCGCCTTCTTCAACCTCGTGAACAACGCCATCCGCTACACCCCGCCCGGCGGCATCGTCGCCATCCGCTGGCAGATACAAACCAACGGTGGTGCCCGTTTTTCCGTGCGGGACAGCGGCCCCGGCATCGCCCCCGAGCACATCCCGCGCCTGACCGAGCGTTTCTACCGCGTCGACTCCAACCGCTCCCGCGCCAGCGGCGGAACCGGGCTAGGGCTTTCCATCGTCAAGCACGTACTGCAACGGCATGATGCCAAACTTGAGATCGAAAGCACGCCATTGCGGGGTTCCTGTTTTACCGTGACGTTCCCGGCAGAGCGGATACGGTCAGGCTAAAATCGCGCCTTCTCCATCATTCCCGTCGCCCATGCCCGGTTTTTCCACCCGCCTGATTGACTGGCAACACGCCCATGGCCGACACAACCTGCCGTGGCAAGGTACACGCGACCCTTACCGGATATGGCTTTCCGAAATCATGTTGCAGCAGACGCAAGTCGCCGCCGTCATCCCGTACTACCTGCGTTTTCTCGAACGTTTCCCGGATGTCGCGGCACTGGCTGCCGCGCCGGTGGAAGAAATCATGGCGCTCTGGAGCGGCCTCGGCTACTACGCCCGCGCCCGCAACCTGCACCGCGCCGCGTGCGCGGTGATGGAACAACACGGCGGGCATTTCCCCGCTACAGCGGCTCTGCTTTCCGAACTGCCCGGCATCGGCCGCTCGACGGCGGCAGCCATCGCCGCATTCGCCAGCAACGAACGCGCAGCCATCCTGGACGGCAACGTCAAACGGGTACTGTGCCGCGCCTTCGGCATCGAAGGTTTCCCCGGCGAACGCGCAACCGAAGAACGCCTATGGGCGCTAGCCGAATCCCTGCTGCCGGAAAACGCCGAGGACACCGGCGTCTACATCCAGGCGCAAATGGACCTGGGCGCCACCGTGTGCACCCGCACCCGCCCATCCTGCCAAGCCTGCCCACTCGTCGCGCAATGCGTCGCCTATGAAACGGGACGAACAGCGGAACTGCCCACCGCACGCCCCAGAAAAACCCCACCGCGCCGCTTCAGTCGAATGGCCGTGGTCATTCTGGGCGACAGCGTACTACTGGAACGCCGCCCCCCCGCCGGAATCTGGGGCAGTCTGCTGGCCTTGCCCGAAATCCCCGAAGGCATCCAGATCGAAACCTGGGCTATGCGCCACCTCGGCATCGACCAGATCGCCGCACACCCCCTGCCGCCGCTCGTCCACACCTTCACGCATTTCACGCTGGAAATCGCCCCCTGGCGCATCGACCTCCCCGCTGCCCCCCGGATGCTTTCTGAGTCTGCATGGCAATGGTTGGCGCTCGAAAAAACCGGAACTGCCGCCTTGCCTACGCCGGTGCGTAAAATACTGGATAGCGTTTTCACCGCCCCACCCCTCCAAGAAAGGGACGGGCAAATTCCCCTCTTTGGAGGGGTGGCAGGCGAAGCCTGACGGGGTGGTCGCAGGGG
>WQYV01000118.1 GCA_009781085.1 Betaproteobacteria bacterium | reverse complement strand
TTCTGCACCTGTTCCCGGATCTGCTCGATCTGCACCTTCATCTCCATTGCGATCCCGGTGATGTCGGGAGCCTGGGATTTCGAGGCGAGGGTGTTGGCTTCGCGGTTGAGTTCCTGCATGAGGAAGTCGAGCCGTTTGCCCGATGCACCGCCTGTGGCAAGGATGCGTTCAAGTTCGTCCAGGTGAGCCGAGAGGCGGGTGAGTTCTTCGGCAACGTCGATGCGGGAGGCGTAGAGGACGGTTTCCTGGATGATGCGCTCTTCGTCGGCAGTGGTGAGTACTTCTTGCAGGCGGCGGGTAAGCCGGGCACGGTACTCTTCGACGATGGCAGGGATCCGGGGCGCAGCGGCGGCGGTGAGTTCGCGCATTTTGGCGATCCGTTCGCGGATCATCGTCACCAGTTTTTCGCCTTCGCGCCGACGCGCGGCTAGGAGTTCGCCGAGCGCGGCGGCGGTAAGCTCGTTGATGACCGGCTGCAATTGCTCGAATTCCGGGCTGTCGTCGGCGAGCGCGCCCGGCCAGTGCAGTAATTCAGACACGGACAGCGGGCAGGCATTTGGAAACTGTTCCAGCACGGTAGCCTCAGTGGCCGCCAGACGGGCTAGCAGGGCGGTGTTGGGCGTGAATGCGCGTGGTATGCCGACAGGCATTTGCAGGTTGAGTCGGCACTCAACCTTGCCACGCGTGAGCCGGGCGGAAATCAGTTCGCGTAGGCTTGGTTCGGCAGCGCGGAGGTCATCGGAAATACGAAAACTCAAGTCGAGATAACGCGAGTTGACGCTGCGTAACTCAATGTGGATGCTGATGCCATCAAGTTCCCGGCTCAACATTGCGAAACCGGTCATGCTGTAAATCATGGAAATAACCCCAAAGGTATGCCGGGAACCGGCCTCTATCGGCTAAACTGCCGACTTTCGCAAAACATTCTTACACAAGTTCATTCCTGGCGTTCACAAGATGCCGTCTCAAGCAAACTGCGCGCTACCCTCCGGGTTCCAACTCGACCGGTATCGGATCGAGCGCCAGCTCTCATTGGGCGGCTTTTCCATTGTGTATCTGGCTTACGATACCGATGGCACGCCGGTGGCGATCAAGGAATATTTGCCCAATTCGCTGGCTTTGCGCAAAGCGGGCGAAATCGAACCGCAAGTGCCGGATGAAAACCTTCCGGCCTTCCGCTATGGAATGAAGTGCTTTTTTGAGGAAGGCCGTTCGCTCGCCCGGCTGATGCACCCGAACGTGGTCAGGGTGCTGAACTTTTTCCGTGCCAATAGCACTGTTTATATGGTGATGCAGTTCGAGCGGGGACGCACGTTGCATGAGTATGTTCAGCGCCATCGCAGCCAGGTGTCCGAACGGTTCATCCGCAACGTATTTATTCGCATGTTAAACGGGTTGCGCGAGGTGCATTCCCATAAGCTGCTGCATCTTGATATCAAGCCATCGAATATTTACCTGCGTGCCGACGGTACGCCGGTTTTGCTTGATTTTGGCGCGGCGCGGCAAACGCTGGCGCAAGAGCAAGCGATGCTCAAGCCGATGTATACGCCCGGTTTTGCTTCGCCAGAGCATTATGCTGACCGCGAGCGGCTTGGGCCATGGAGTGACATTTACAGCGTGGGGGCGAGCATGCATGCTTGTGTTGCTGGTTCTGCACCGCCGCGTTCGGATGAACGGGTCAAGAAAGACATGTTCATCCCGTTGTCCAAGGCGTATTCCGGAAAGTATTCCGAAGAGCTTCTTGAACTGGTCGATTGGTGCCTGATGCTCGACCCGCTGGAGCGTCCGCAAAGTGTTTACACCTTGCAGAAAGAATTAAGTCAAAAACCGTTGCGTGCGGAACTCGCCCCACAAAGTTTGTTTGGTAATTTTTTGTCGAAAATCAAGTCATCCATCAGTAAAGGCTGAGGAAAGCTATTGTGAAATTCACTATTTTCCAGGAAAGCCGCATTGGCAAACGTAAAACTAACCAGGATCGCATCGCGCATTGCTATTCGCGCGACTCGCTGTTGATGGTTTTGGCAGATGGCATGGGTGGGCATCTGCATGGCGAGGTTGCCGCACATATTGCTGTGCAATACCTGACGCATGTTTTCCAGCGCGAGGCGCAACCGATGCTGTCGGATCCGGGGCTGTTCTTGTCGCGCGAAATTACGCTTGCTCATCATGCCATTGTTGATTACTCCGTCGAAAAAGGGCTGCGTGAAGCACCGCGCACCACAGTTGTGGCTTGCGTTGTCCAGGATGGGGTTGCCCATTGGGCACATGCGGGCGATTCGCGCCTATACCTGCTGCGCAATGGGCGCATCCATGCCCAAACGCACGACCATTCAAGGGTACAGTTGATGTTGGATCAAGGGTTGCTCGACGTGCGCAGCGCCGCCGTCCATCCGAACCGGAACCGCGTTTATTCCTGTCTGGGCGGGACCCATGTACCGCAAATCGAATTTTCACGCCGCACGCCACTGCAAACCGGGGATGTCTTGGTGCTTTGCACAGATGGTGTTTGGGGGCCACTGGGTAACGAGGGCATATTGCGCGGCCTGTCCCGGGAAACACCTATGATTTCGGTTCCCAGCCTACTTTCCGAAGCCGAAGCCCTCGCTGGGGATCGCTGCGATAACTTGTCCTTGATCGCGATGACTTGGCGTGAAGGCGAAGACGACAATGTTGACCTGACCCACATCATTTCGACACAAACCATGGCTATGACAGGATTTACGACCCGGATGGACTCGTTCCAGCGGGTTCACCCCGCGGCGAGGGACACAGACCTCTCCGATGACGATATCGAACAAGCCATCCAGGAAATCAACGCCGCAATCCAAAAATTCAGTAGATGAACATGCCACAAATTCTCCAGCGTTCCGGTTCGCGCACATCAAGCGAACTTCGCCCTATCCGTTTTATACGCGGATACACCCGTCACGCCGAGGGTTCAGTATTGGTCGAATACGGCGATACCAAGGTTCTCGTCACTGCCAGCGTCGAGGAAGGCGTGCCTGGATTCCTCAGGGGCAAGGGGCAGGGGTGGCTTACCGCCGAATATGGCATGCTGCCCAGGGCTACCCATACCCGCGGCGCGCGTGAAGCCGCTAGGGGCAAGCAGAGTGGGCGTACACAGGAAATTCAGCGCTTGGTCGGGCGTAGCCTGCGCGCAACCGTCGACCTCGACGCACTTGGCGAGCGCCAGGTCATCGTCGATTGCGACGTGCTCCAGGCTGACGGCGGGACTCGCACCGCGTCCATCTCTGGTGCCTGTTTGGCGGTGCATGACGCGCTCGCTCGGTTGCTGGCCGATGGTCGGCTTGCTGTCCATCCGCAGTTCGAATTGGTCGCAGCAGTATCGGTCGGTATCGTCCGCGGCACGCCGATGCTCGATCTTGATTACGCCGAAGATTCCGCCTGCGACACCGATATGAACGTGGTCATGACGGCCTCCGGCGGTATCGTTGAAGTGCAGGGGACTGCCGAGGGGCTGACGTTCTCGCGGGGCGAACTCGACACCCTGCTCGACTTGGCTTCCCGCGGCATCAACCAGATTGTCGTCTGCCAACGTGCCGCGCTCTCCACGAGTCTGCCATGAGCCAGAAATTGGTGTTGGCGAGCAATAACGCCAAGAAAGCTTTCGAAATGCAAACCCTGCTCGCACCGCTTGGGTTGGAAATCATCCTACAGGCTCAGCTTGGCGTTGGTGAGGCCGAAGAACCACATTTCACTTTTATCGAAAACGCGCTTGCCAAGGCGCGTCACGCTGCTGCTGCCACTGGCCTGCCCGCCATTGCGGACGATTCCGGCCTGTGCGTTGCGGCGCTTGGCGGTGCTCCTGGAGTGCATTCGGCGCGTTTTGCCGGGGAGCCCAAATCCGACGAACGCAACAATCAATTTTTGCTTGAACAGTTGTCAAACGTGCCGGAAAGTGAGCGGGATGCTTGGTATTACTGCTGCCTCGTCCTCGTCCGCCACGCTGGCGACCCCTGCCCTATGATTGCTGACGGGCAGTGGCATGGCTTCATCCTCGATACTCCGCGTGGCGGGGGCGGTTTCGGTTACGACCCGCTCTTCTGGTTGCCGGAACCGGGGAAAAGCGCTGCTGAACTCGACCCAGCGCATAAAAACGCGCTCAGCCATCGCGGAACCGCGATGCGCCAATTGCTTGAGCGCTTGCGGGAACAACCATTACTATCCAAAGAATAATCAGAGCAGCCCTGAATGCCCGCCATTTCCAGCCTTAAAACTTATTTCCGCCTACTTGGCTATGTGCGCCCCTACCTGGGGCTGTTCTTCATCAGCATTGTCGGTTTCATCATCTTTGCTTCTGGGCAACCTATGCTGGCCGGGTTGCTCAAGTATTTCGTCGATAGCCTTGTTGGCGTAGACAAGAGTGTTTTGCAAGGGCTGCCATTCCTGGGCGGTCTTGACCTGATGGCGGTTCCGCTGATGATCGTCGCCATTGCACTCTGGCAAGGGGTGGGTTCTTTCTTGGGAAACTATTTTTTGGCCAAGGTTTCGCTCGGGCTGGTTCATGACCTGCGGCTGGCTTTATTCAACAAATTGCTGCGGTTGCCGAATTCCTGGTTCGACAGCCATAATTCCGGTCACCTTGTCTCTCGCATCACTTTCGATGTCACGATGGTCACGGGGGCTGCGACCGATGCGGTCAAGGTCATGATCCGCGAAGGGCTGACGACGATTTTTCTCTTCGGCTACCTGCTGTGGATGAACTGGAAGCTAACCCTTGTGATGGTGGCAATCATGCCGCTGATCGGCCTGCTGGTCGGCAAAGTCAGCCGCAAGTTCCGCAAGCAGGCCCGCAAGATACAGGCTGCAATGGGGGATGTCACCCACGTCGCCTCCGAAACTATTCAAGGCTATAGGGTCGTGCGCGGTTTCGGGGGGGAGGAATACGAGTCGGTGCGGTTTCTGCAAGCCAGCCGTGACAACACGAAAAAACAGTTGAACATGATCAGGACGGTTGAAGCCTATACGCCGCTCCTGCAACTGATCATTCACGCGGCAATGGCCGGGGTGCTGATCTTGGTGTTGTTGCTACGCGGCGAATCGAGCCCAGGCGAACTCGTGGCCTATATCACTGCGGCGGCGTTGCTGCCCAAGCCAATCCGCCAGTTGTCGGAAACCAATTCGACCATCCAGAAAGGCGTGGCCGGAGCCGAAAGCATTTTCGGCCAGCTCGACGAGCCAGCCGAACGCGATACCGGAACCGCCGAACCCGAGCAGGTAGAAGGCCGTATTACTGTGCGCGACCTGGTTTTCAACTATCCTGGCCACGAACAAATGGTGCTCGACGGCCTGAACTTCGAGATTGCGCCTGGCCAAATGGTGGCGCTGGTTGGCCGATCCGGTAGCGGGAAATCAACGCTCGCTAGTTTGATCCCACGCTTCTACTCGCACGAACGGGGTCATATATTGATCGACGGCATCGATGTCAGCGATTACACCCTGCGCAACCTGCGCCGCCATATCGCCCTCGTCACCCAGCAAGTGACTCTTTTCAACGGGACTGTGGCTGAAAACATTGCCTATGGCGAGCTCGCCTCTGCTTCGAGGGACGAAGTGGAACGAGTCGCTGAAGCTGCCAACGCACGCGAGTTCATCGACAAGCTGCCGCAGGGTTTCGATACCCTGATTGGCGAAAATGGCGTCACGCTCTCGGGCGGCCAGCGCCAACGGCTGGCGATTGCCAGGGCACTGCTCAAGGACGCTCCTATCCTGATTCTCGACGAGGCAACTTCGTCGCTCGACAGCGAATCTGAGCGGCACATCCAGAATGCGCTCGAACGCGCTACCAGTGGCCGCACCACGTTGGTCATCGCCCACCGGCTATCGACAATCGAACGCGCCGACCTGATCCTGGTCATGGATCGAGGCCGCATCGTTGAGCGTGGCACTCACGCCGGATTGCTTACCGCAGGCGGGCATTACGCGAAACTGCACATGATGCAGTTCGGGAATGGGGAAACCAGGGAAGAGGGGTGAGCGTTCAGGGCCAAACTGGCAGCTTGCCAGTTCCTAGGAATTTCTCTGTCATGCCCGTGTAATGGATATAGAATATGCGCGGGGGTTAACAAAAAGCCCCGCTGACACGGGGCTTTTTGCCAATCACACCCCCGAAAGGAGGTGATTGAGATGGGAAAAGTCCTGAAGGCCGGACTTTGGCGGCTGCTTAAGCGGCTAACCGTCACTATCAGGTTAGCAGTGACGGTACGCTTTGGCAAGCC
>WQYV01000117.1 GCA_009781085.1 Betaproteobacteria bacterium | reverse complement strand
TGGATGTGAGTGGCATTTGCGCAAGTGTGTGGCGTTATGTCTTGCTACGGCAAGTGGTCATGCCATATCATCATCGCCCCCATGAAACCACTTGTCTTTACGCCCGGTTGGGCATTTTTCTTCATCGTTCGGCTTACCCTGGCTCCCCGGGCGGGTTTTTCCCGATACGGTTGGAGTTGTGATGGCTGAAATATCCAGAGGTCCGCATATCGGCGTGTTGAGCAGCCGGTTCCCGAGCAGTTTGTATCCGAACCGGGGGCTATCTGTCCATGAACGCATATTCCGCGTCGCACGCCGCCTGCCCCTGTACGTTGTCTCGCCTACGCCTTGGGTTCCGTTGGAGGACTGGTTCCGGCAGAACCTGAATCCATCTTTCCGCCCAAGCATGCCGAAATACGAAGAGCAGCAAGGTATCCCCGTATGGTTTCCCCGCTTTCTGACCGTACCGGGGCTGGATGCGCTGCGGCTGTTTGACGGGTGGGCAATGGCCAAGGGGGCATATCCCCGTTTTGCTGCGTTGCGTAGTGCAGGGCGGCTCGATTTGATTGATGCGCATGGCGCTTACCCGGAAGGTTATGCGGGGGTTCTGTTGAGCCGTTGGCTCAATGTGCCGGTTACGGTTACCCTGTATGGCGACGAACGTGTGCATAGCTCGTGGCGGATTTCGAAATTGCGCGAAGTGTCCAAGGGAGCGGCGCGGATATTTGCCGTAAACGATTCACTGCGCCAGTTTGCCCTTGAGTTGGGTGCGCCGGATGAACGGGTTAAAGTAGTTGCCAATGGCGTCGATGCCGAGTATTTCCGTCCGCGTGACCGCAAAGCGGTGCGTGCTGCACTAGGGATTTCACCGGTTGCGCCAGTGTTGTTCTCCTCAGGGGGGGGGGCAGGGGAAAAGGGCACCAAGCAGTTAGTTGAGGTGCTGCCAGCGCTTTCCGGACGCTGGCCAGGGCTGGTTTGCTTGCTCGCTGGCTTGGATAAATTGGAAAAGAATAGGCGCACTGAACTGGAAACCCTGGTCGAACGGCTGGATTTGAAAGGGACGGTGCGTTTTCTTGACGCTTTGCCATCGAGCGGATTGCCCAGCCTGCTATCGGCTGCTGACGTATTCGTCTTTGCCGTGCACCACGAAGGCCCGGTTACGGCCTTGCTCGAAGCGATGACTTGCGGCTTGCCGGTTGTTGCCTTCGATACCGGAAGCAACCGAGAACTCGTTTGCAGCCCGGAACTGGGGGAACTCACCCTTTTTGGCGACCCGTCCGCCCTGAGGGCAACCATTGACAAGGCGCTCTCAAGGACATGGGATCGTGTAGCTATTCGGCGTTATGGCGAGACTTATCATTGGGACGGGCGAATCAACCATCTGTGCCGCGCTTTTGCTGAATCAGTGGCCGAGCGGCGTGCGGGCTGACATGATCTCCTGCGCACACCGGACGCCCGCACGCACGGCGGATTCCAGCGTGGCCGGGTATTCGCTCTCGATGTAATCGCCAGCTAGCCACAGGCCGGGTAGCGGCGTGGCGATGCTAGGGCGAATGATGCCGGGGCGGCAGGCAATGGTTACGCGCTTTTCAGTGATGGCGTGTGTCCACCGAGGCTCTGGCAGGCTGCGGCCAAGCGTGCGTTCGAGTTGGGCAAGGACGGCAGGAACCAGGGTTTCATGGTTTTCGTATTCGTGGCGAGGCGCACTGATGACAGCGGCAATTAAACCCTCGGGGCTACCGCATTGGCCCCGGTCGAAGGCCCATTGCGCAGGATCAGCGGTCAGTCCGATCATTGGCGCGGGCAAGGCAAAGCTAGGACCGAAAGCAAGATAGATTGTGGTGATCGGTTCAGAAGGCAGGGCGGCGACCTGGGACGAGAGTTGGGGACAGGCTCCGGTGGAGTCGAGTAGGGCGGTGGCGTGATGTGGCGCCGTAGCAATGACGACCTGCGGCCAGACGCGGTGGCCAGGTGCGCCGGCGAGGCGAAAACCTGCACCGTCCGGGGTGATCGCGGTAATAGCATTGCCGATGAGGATGTTCCCATTCCGGGCGGCGAGATACCTTGCTGCCGGGACGGGGAAAAGTTCAGAGAGGTTAACATGGGGGATCAGCAGTTCGCTGGCGGTGGACGAACCGGCAGCCAAGGTATCGCGCAGGATATTGGCAAAGACTTGAGCTGAAGCTTCATGGGCGGGGGCATTGAGTGTGGCTAGGCAGAGCGGTTCCCAGAGCAGGTTGCGTAACCGGAAAGGCTGATGGTGGCTGGTAAGCAACCCGGTAACGGTCATCTCCGCAGGAAGTTGGAAACGCTTGCGCTTGAGATGGCTCAGCATCGTGTGAACGGCAAACCGTTCGCGCCAGTTCAAACCACGTGCGCAAACAAGCCCCATGAGCAGGTGCAGGGGGGCGGGCAGGGCGGCGGCTTGCAGGTGAAGTTGCCCCGGAATGTGCAGCGTGAGCGGTAACTGTTTGGTTTGGCGCGGCGAGACGCCAGTGAGGCGCAACAGGCGGGTGAGTTCGGCGTAGGCCCCGATCAACAGATGCTGGCCGTTGTCGACAGTCCAGTCATCCTTCATGACAGCTCGCGCCCGGCCACCCAATGTCCTGGAGCGTTCAAATACGGTGACTTCTACGTCTTGGTTGACCAATTCCACTGCGCACGCGAGACCCGCATAACCCGCGCCGATGATGGCGACTGCCGTCACGATTTTACCCTTTCAGCCAGGCCAGGCCGGCAAGCCAGACTTTGTGCAATGGGGTGAGGGAGGTGCGGCGATCGAGCACAAGGAAACCGCTTTGGACGATTTTGCGCAACAGGGCGCTATAGATGGCCGCCATCATCAGACCCGGACGCTGATTCTTGCGGTCGGTGGCAGGCAGTTTTGCCAGCGCCTGTTCATAGTACGTTTTGGCGCGTTCGGTCTGGAAAGCCATCAGATTACGGAAGCTGTCGCTGGTGCGGGCTGCGAGGATGTTGGCCTCAGGCACGCCGAAGCGTTGCAGTTCATCAACAGGCAGATAAATGCGTCCACGGCGGGCATCTTCGCCGACATCGCGGATGATGTTGGTGAGTTGGAGGGCGATACCAAGGTCGTGGGCGTAGTCGAGCGTTCGGGGATTGCTCACCCCGAAGATGGTGGCGGAGAGCAGGCCCACGGTGCTGGCGACGTGATAGCAATAATTTTGCAGGGCGGAAAAATCGGCGTAACGACTGTTTTGCAAATCCATTGCCATGCCGTCGATGATCTCATGCAGGCGTTCGCGCGCAAGCCCGAAGTGGGAGCAAACCTCTTGCAAGGCAATCCCGACGGGGTGGGTGGGAGTTCCGTCGAAAACGCGGGTAATTTCCTGTCGCCACCAATCGAGTTTGGCGTGGGTCGGGGCAGGGTCGCGGTGTTCGTCAACCACGTCATCGACTTCGCGGCAAAAGGCGTATAGCGCAGTAATAGCCTGCCGCCGTACTGGGTCGAGGAACATGAAACTGTAATAGAAACTCGATCCGCTGGCGGCAGCTTTATTCTGACAGTATTGATGCGGGGTCATGCACTTTGGCGCGGGTAATTCAAGGCACGCCAAGCGACGGCCAACTTTCCGGCAGAACCGATAGTGGGGCGTTGTGCGAAAACATCGTAACCAATCGTTTCGATGCGGTCGAGGATATGCAGGCCACCTGCCACAATCAGGCGCAGTTCCCAGCCGATGCGTCCCGGCAACCGACGGGCGAGCGGCGCGCCCGTATTCAGTATGTTCCTGGCGCGTGCCACTTCAAAAGCAAGCAAGGCTTGCCAACGTTCATCGCAACAGGCGGCGGCGATGTCTTCTTCAGTCACCTTGAAATGGGCAAGATCCTGCAAGGGCAGGTAGACGCGGCCTTTTTTCCAGTCATCTGCAATGTCTTGCCAGAAGTTGACCAGTTGCAGCCCGGTGCAGATGCAATCGGAGAGCAGGAAGTTTTCAAGCGTATCCGCATGGTAGAGCGCTAGCAGCAACCGCCCGATAGGATTGGCTGACCGACGGCAGTAGTCGGCCAAATCGTTGAAATCTTCATAGCGTTTTTTTTCGACGTCCTGCTGGAAAGCGTCGAGCAGGTCATGGAAGGGTTTCAGAGGCAAACGGTTATTAAGGATAGTCCGGGCGAGGTGCGCAAAAAGCGGGGGGAAGCCACTCATGCTGGGCAACCCGCCGGCTTCTATGGCATCGAGCGCACGGCGGTAAATGTCGAGTTGTTCTAGGCGTTTTTCAGGTGGAGCGTCACCTTCATCGGCGATGTCATCGGCGCTGCGGGCGAACGCGTAGATAGCCTCGACCGGCTCACGCAGGTTGGCGGGCAGGAGCAGCGAGGCGACAGGGAAATTTTCGTAATGACTAACGGGCATAACTGACAGCGGCGCATCTGGACGGAACCAGGGTGCAGTATAACGAATCATCCGGCATCGGAAAGTACATTCGAAAAATAATCGAGGATGGGGTTACCTCACAACCGAGCCGCCTCACCGGACTCAATTTTTGACAATAAATCACTATATGTTTTACAAACCGTATTCGTGTTTTCTGTGAGGGTCAGGGTCAGGGGACCCAGAATACTACAGCGACTTTCTTGGATCTAACCCCTCTTCCGGAGGTCACCAGCGTACTGAAGTTATGGGTGGTTGTTGTGTGAGGCAACGGGTGCAGCCTCAGCAGCGGTAAGACATGCTGCATTGAAGGCCGGATATAGGGCAGCAATCCATCCTGTCTGATAAAACACATGAACACTTGTGCATCTGGGGTGCGTCCATATAGCGTCATATAGAGACACTACCCGAAAAATCGTTGCGTTGACCGTTGGAGGGGAGGCATCTGAACGGATAGAATTCGGGAACTTTGCCCCGGTGGTGAAACTGGTAGACACGCTTGACTTAGGATCAAGTGCCGCAAGGCTTGGAGGTTCGAGTCCTCTCCGGGGCACCATGTTGGCAGTAGCTTAAAATCACTGTAACGCATTGTGTAATATTGCGGCACGGCTGGGTTGATGTCATGTCATTAAATTTTCAACCTCGTGTGGGCTCACTGGGTAAAAGCTGACATGATCTATACGGTTAGCACGGATCGCCTAGATTTGCATTACTTAGCAACATGTCGCGGTGGCCGTCAGGTTGTTCAGGCCAAATTACCGGATTCGGATATGGTGATAATCATGCGGTATGTTGTATGTGCGTTGGGCTTGAGCTAGAGTGCATGTGCTCCCGCAAGGGGCTTTTGAGTCTGGAACCGCTTCAGCGTTGATCCAGCCGTACCGCAGGGCGATGACAAGCCACTGGTTACGATCATCGGGGGGTGCTTCGGCATCCCCCTTGTCATTTGTATGTTCTAAATTCTTTGGCTAAAATCTCTTACTACACTTGCATTAAAGGGGTTGGTATAGCTATACTGCCCATTCCTATCGAATACGTAAGCTTCCCTGTCAAGTAGACAACGATTTGTAGACATTCTGGGCCGTGGTTAACCGGGGCATGAATTGCACCGGCGGGAGGCCGCCCAACGACGTATGCGGGCAGTATTCGTTGTAATCAACCAGCCACCGTTCGGTAATGGCTTGCACCTGTCCGAGGTTGGCGAACAAGTTGGCATCCAGGACTTCCGTGCGGTACGTGCGGTTAAACCGCCCGATAAAAGCGTTCTGGTCCGGTTTCCCAGGCTGGATATACCGTACGGCAATGCCTTTGGCGCCCGCCCATTCGGTAAACGCCTGCGAGACCATTTCCGGCCCGTTATCCATGCGGATGGCCTCCGGGGCGCCATAGCAATCCACCAAGCGGCTCAAGACGCAAATCAAGCGTGACGAGGGGATTGAGGAGCCCACTTCGATAGCCAAGCATTCCCGGTTCGCCTCGTCGATCACGTTCAGCGTACGGAACCGGCGGCCACAATACAGCGCGTCGTGCATGAAGCCCAAGGCCCAGCAGCGGTTCGGCTCGGCGGCAAGCCCCAACGGTTGGCGGGGCCGGCCTGGCAAACGCTTTTTGCCGCGCCTGGGCAGATTTAGCTTCATCTCGCAATACACCCTGTGAACCCTCTTGTGATTCCAACGCTGCCCATCGAGCCTCAGCCGGTCAAAGCACTTCCAGAACCCCCAGCGCCCATGCTGGCTGACGATGCCGTTCAACGCATCAATCATCTCGGCATCGCGCACGGCAGCAGCCGCTGGCCTCTTGTAATACGCCGCCTGCGACAGGCCAGCAATGCGACAGGCGCACGTGATCGACAGCCTGGCTTGCACCAACTCCTCGGCCACCTCGCGCCTGGCCGGCGGCGTCAGGATTTTCGGCTTAGGACTTCCTTGACCGCCGA
>WQYV01000116.1 GCA_009781085.1 Betaproteobacteria bacterium | reverse complement strand
TCATCGACGACGCGCACGGCTTCGGCGTGCTCGGCCCGCAAGGCCAGGGCGCCCCATCGGAAGCGGGCATCGACGGCTGGCGGCTCATCCAGATGGGCACGCTGTCCAAAGCCGCCGGGGTTTCGGGCGCGTTCGTTGCCGGAAACGCGACCGTCATCGAATGGCTGATGCAGAAAGCGCGCACCTACATCTTCACCACGGGTTCCCCCCCGGCGCTGGCGCTGGCACTGCTTGCCAGCATCGAACTCATCGAAGCGGGCGACGCCCTCCGCGCCCACCTTGCGGCGCTGATCGAACGCCTGTCGAAAGGTCTGGCACAGGAACGCTGGAAACTATTGCCTTCGCGCACACCCATCCAGCCCCTCATCGTCGGCGACAACGCTGCCGTGCTGGCGCTCGGGGACGCGCTCATGAAAGAGGGACTATGGATACCGGCAATCCGCCCACCCACGGTTCCCGCAGGCAGCGCACGGCTACGCATCACGCTGTCGGCAGCGCACACCCTGGACGACATCGACCGTCTCGTTGATGCCATCAACCGTCTGGAAAAAACCTTGTGACCCGGAAAACGCCCCTGTTCTTCCTGCATGGTTGGGCGATGACCCCGGCGGTATGGCAACCTTTGATTGCGGCGCTGGGTACGGAAAATTTCGAAATTCACGCCCCTGCCCTGCCCGGTCACGATGGCAGCGCCCCCAACATAAAACCCACGCTTACCGCCTGGGCTGACGTACTCGCCCCCACCCTGCCTTTAGATGCCACCGTCATCGGCTGGTCGCTCGGCGCCATGCTCGCGCTGGAACTCGCCCGCACCCGGCCTGAACAGGTAGGACGCCTGATCCTTCTGAGTGCCACGCCACGCTTCGTCTCCGCGCCCGATTGGCCGCACGGGCTGGACGCGGCAGTGGTTGCTTCCTTCACCGATGGGTACACCAGCCAGCCAACCCAGACCCTACGCCGTTTCCTGACCCTGCAAACCCTTGGCGACGCCTCCCGCCGCCAACTCCTGCCCCAACTCGAAGCCGCCGCCGTCCCACACACCGGCTCCCCCCTGCCCATGCTCGCCGACGGGCTGAAAATCCTCGCCACAAGCGACCTGCACCCGCAACTCGCAGAAATCAGGCAACCGGTTCACCTCATTCACGGAAGTGATGATGCGCTGATGCCAGTTGAGGCTGCGCGTCAGATCAAAGCCGCCCTGCCCTATGCGCGGTTGACTGTGTTTGAGCACTGCGGTCATGCACCCCTGTTGTCGCGACCAGGGGATTGTGCGGCGCTGGTTGGGGAGTTTTGGGGGATTGTGGAATAAAGGAACAGGCTCCATGCTGATGCGAAGCGCAGACAGTCCAGCCGCCAGACAGCATTGATGTCGCGCCGCCGACGGCGGCCAGCAGCGCGGCGGAAAATCCCGTGACGTTCATGCGTGGCACCCCGGCAACGAAGACGCAAAGGCAACGGTCACGGCGACGCATTCCGCCGCTTGCCTTCGCCTACGGGGGCGTCGGGCGCATCGGCGCGATGACCAGAATATGCACTACGCCATCCAGCCCCGTTGCCGCGTCATGGCTGACGCCCTCATGTCCGGTGATGACGGGCTGGCGGTCGGCGCCGCAAAAAATCCTGAGCATGTTCGGGCCATTGAGAAAAGACACGACGAAATCCGGCGTCCAGGGCGACAGCGTCACGCTCAGTTTCGCCGCTGGCCCGAGGGCAACTCCCGCCAGGACGTCGTCTCCCTCCACCCAGCCAATTCGAAGACGGGCCCTTCGAATCGCTGTTTGCCGTCGCATGTCGTCACGACGAAGCGAAAGCGCCCGCTCGACGGGACATTTCTGTCGCAAATATTATTGCATTGCGCGGAACAGGACATGCCCGTCCACGGCACGGGCCGTAGTCCCCGTTCGTCAATCCTGACGCACGCGCCCACCTGTTGACCGCATGACGCAACCAGTTTCAACGAACCCAGATCGAGCCCTTTGACCAACACGAAGGAACCATCGTCGCGTTGCCGCTCGACCATCAGTTCGGCAGCCAGATCGACGGTTTGATTTGCCCGCAGCTCGACCTCGCCGGGGCGCGGCCCGTTTCTGACTTCGACGGCCGGCGTGGCGCCTTCCGCCGCGGCGACGATCGAGTTCGCAGCCAGCGCAACGACGCCAAGGAAACAGATCGCACGGATATTGCTGGAGGTCATATAACCTGAATCACTCGCAGATAGCATGGAACGAACCACCATGAATGAAATAGGAGCAAGCAATTAAACCGTGACCTGCCCATGTTATTGCACTGTAGCATGGATGGAAGTTACCTCAGCAAATACGGCCATAATATTTCCATCCGGGTTTCCTTTCGTGGCCGGTAAATTGAGATGTCGGCAGCGGGCGCTGTGGGTTTCGCTTCGCCACCCATCCTGCCATGCTATTTTGCCTCCAGCTTCATACGGAGAAGAGTCAGGGCGGTTTGCGCAAATTCATGCCCCTGATCGGCTGCCTTGATTAACCATTTCATGGCTTCGAGATCGTTTTCCGCAACGCCTTGACCCGTAGCGAACATCACTCCCAGGCTGTACTGCGCATCGGCCAGCCCCTGCTGCGCCGCTTTCTCGTACCATTTCGCGGCCTCGGCGGCATCCTGTGCAACACCTTTGCCATTAGCATATAACCGGCCAAGGTGGTACTGCGCTTCCGCAAGCCCCTGCTCCGCCGCCTTCCTGAACCACTTCACAGCTTCGGCATCATCGTTCGTAACGCCAAAACCATAGGCATATCTGATCCCAAGATTGAGCTGCGCCATCGGAAGTCCCTGCTGCGCTGCTTTTCTATACCACTTCATGGCTTCGGTATCATCTTGCGCAATGCCGGTGCCGTCGGCATACACGGTGGCAAGGCTGTATTGCGCTGCCGCATTGCCTTGCTCCGCGGCGCGCTGGCAGCTTTCGACCGTTGCCTCGGCATTTTTTGGAAGCCGCGGTATACCTGCTATACAGGCTTTCAGATTTTTTTCATCAACCAGCCACGGAATGAGCCCAATGGCATATCTTGCATCCGCAAGCCCTTGTTCCGCGGCTTTTCCGAGCCACTTTGCTATTTCGTCTTTACTCCACGCAACGCCGCGACCAGCGGCGTACATCATCACAAGATTGTATTGCGCGTTCGCATGCCCCTGGTCCGCCGCTTTCCCGAACCACTCCACGGCTTCAGCCACGTCCTCCGCAACGCCTTGACCGTTGTTGTACATCATCCCCAGGATGTATTGCGCGTCCGCATGACCCTGTTTTGCCGCTTTCCCGAACCACTTCACGGCTTCGGCAGCGTCCTTCGCAACGCCTTGACCGGTGGCGTACATCAGCCCGAGCTTGTATTGCGCTTTCGCGTCGCCCTGTTCCGCTGCCCGCCGGCAAACTTGCAACGTTTTGCCGGCCCTGTCGGGAAGTTGCTCGATGCCCGCCGCGCAAGCCTTCGATGCCGAGGCAGAAGGTTCCCCATGAACCGGCAGCATGCCAAGCATTCCCACTGCGATGCCGACCATTATCAACGAATTGGTTTTCATGCTTCTTTCCTCGAACAAAAGAACAAATCAAATGAAATAATCGCCACTTTCGCAAAATGAATCTGCGGCACGGCAGATATAATGGATTTTGCCGATTCATTTTTGCCACACTCTCTGACTGGCATCTGCACATTGAAATTACACGGAAGCAGACGGATTTTTCTGAGCGCCCGCGAGTTTCGCCAACTCCGCGGCGACCCTCTCCCAATCCTCACGAAATTGCCAGCGGTAAAAAGCGAATCGCACGCGAGCGCTGAGCGAATGCCGATTTAGTTTCAATTCCTCCAGAATTCCGTTAACCAAAGACTCTCGCGCAAAACCAGCCCATATTGGAGGAATCGGAACAAGCAAGTTTGAACCACAGTACGGCGCAACCTCAGTAAAAAAAATTTCCTTGAGCTGATCCGGGTCAATATCAGCCACCCGTTTGGCGACCCCTTCGTAGTCGACCTCGGTGTCGACAAAAACATCGGACAAGGCACACCAAATATCCTCGCGCTGCTTGTCGCTCAATTCATTTCCCACGATTTTCCACCACGATGGCTCTGGCGTGTCGAGCCGTGTGGTTACCCCAGCACGGCAGAATAGGTAAAGCGCAAGCAAAACCCATCATGGTCTCTCACGCTTCAGTCAAAAAACCAATGAGTTTCGCTACGCTCACCCCATCCTGCTGCGCCAGCATACTCGAATCACTCAACGACGACATCGGCAAACTTCCTTGACTCTCATGGCCATGGCGCTTGTCGCACCCACCCTCGCCTACAGGGAGGACGACATCGACGCAATGATCAAAATGTACGCTGTGCCATCCAGCCCCGTCGCCGCGTCATGGCTGATGCCCTCATGCCCGGTGATGACGGGCTGGCGATCGGCACCGCAAAAAATCCTGAGCATGTTCGGGCCGCTAAAAAAATGCATGACCGAATCCGGCGTCCAAGGCGACAGCGTCACGCGCAATTTTTCCGCCGGCACGCGACCAATTCCAACCGGGATGGCGAATCCCTCCACCAAGACGTAGCCGTTATCCTCCAAGCCGGTCAGTTTGTGGCGCAAGGCTTCCGGCGTCAGGCAATACCTGGCCAAAGGAAAGTCGCCCTCCAGCATGTCCATGCTGGTGATGGCGAAAGCCGGAAGCGCCGTGTAAGTCAGCCCCAGCGTGCGCCCCTCCTGCGCACCGTGACCGAGGGGAATCTTGATGTTCCGCCCAACGCTCCATAACGCCCATTGACTGGGCGACGGCTCCGAAAAGACAATCCCAAACTGGCGCAACCGTGCGGTCGTCGTGAGGGCGCCCAGCTTCTGTAATCGCGTAAAGGCCGCTTTGGCGGTCGGCGCCGGATTCGGATCGACCCATGGCATTTCGGAGGACGAGACGACGAAGGGATCAAGCCGCGCCGCGCGCACTTGCGCGGTGATGTCGGCGCCGTCATACAGCACGAAGGGCCGCGACACGATGGCGACCGGCGCGCCATCGAGCGTGGCGCGCAGTTCGGGAAACTGTCGAGCCGGATAAGTCATCACCCCTTCGCCGAACCAGCCGAACGGCGGGAAGTGGCTGGTCAGCGCCTGACCCTCGCCGCTCAACCGCATCTCCAGTTTGACCGCCCGATGATCCTTCGCGTCGCCGAGGGTGAGGTTGATTTCCTTGGCGGCAACGCTCTGCCCCCAGACCGATTCCAGGGCCGGCAGCATCATGCCCGGGCTCATATCCTCGGCGCGCGCGCCGGGAGCCAGACACAACGCTGCCGCGAGAATGAACCCCGGCAGCGCGTGATCGAGTCGTTTTTTCATTTCATACCTTCGGGTTCACGCCGGGGCACGCTCTTTCCGCAAGGATCAGCGCAACGAGTTCCTTGTCGAGATATTTCGCCATCACATGGGCAGATTGGTACCCAAAGGTTGGAACACGGATGCTCGGTTCATCATCCATCATGACGACCTCCCAGGAAAACTCTCGATAGATGCGCGCTATAAACTTGACGGCGGCGGACGGCTGCTCTCCCGCAAAACTGTAAGCGGAAAGCAGCACCACGAGCAAGACGGTCATGCGCTTGAATATCCGAGACAGAAAATATGATGTACAATTAATCATTTTTGTTCCAGTGCTTTTCAGTGATGGCGATGGGTTTCGCCTTCGACTCTCCCATCCCACACTGTTGCCGTATTATGCATTTTACATACACATGACGTAATTCATGATCCACTTGTTGAGCCAGCGCTCCATCTCCTGGTGTTCCTTGAAGTTGCCGATCTTGTCGCACATGATGCACTTGTAGTAGTGTGCAAAACGATTGCACGCAAACAGGCAGGATCACAGTGTAGCCGTCAAGGCTTGTGTGTGCTTCTCGCACGATCATTCGACAACGGCATTTGATGCTCAGATGCCAAAGACTGCTTGGCTTGAGATGCGGCATCTATCAACTCCTGACACAGTGCAGCCATGCCAGAAGGGCAAGCTGACGCGGCAAATGATTTGATCGTGTCGAGGTCGTCAGTATCGAGGGTGGTGTCGATATGCCGCAGCACAAACGCCTTTAGTGGCTGATTATATTTAATCATTGTCTCAAGTTGCGGCAGCAATTTCCAATGATCCACCAAAAGTCGTGCGATGGCTTCCGAATTTCCCTCTGCGATACCACCGTCATCGCAGTGCCTATATTTGACGAAAGTCTCCTTTACCTTGATCCAACTATCCATGTGATCAACCATGGCGTCTGCAGCTTTGGCATCATTTGACGTGCAGGTCTTCCCATGTGCTGGCAGCAGCCATAGCAGTGCGACAGTGGCAATCGTATAGAAAACGCTTTTGATTACTTCTATAGGGTAGCGCTTGAACTTCTTCTTGGCGGGTTTGTCACCCTCCACCTCGGGCAAGCGGGAGATGCCGTGGCGCTGCAAGCAGCGGTGCAGGGAAGAGCGTGTCAGGTGCGGGATCGTCGGCTGG
>WQYV01000115.1 GCA_009781085.1 Betaproteobacteria bacterium | reverse complement strand
GCCTCTACCGACTATTCCGGCGAACTCGCCCTGTCGGACGAAATCCTCAAGCGCACTATCGAAGCCTACCGCCGCATCCGCAACACCGTGCGGTTCCTGCTCGCCAACGTCTCGGACTTCGATGCGTCCAGGGACATGCTGCCCATGAATGAGTGGCTGGAAATCGACCGCTACGCGCTCGTCCTCACCCGCAACCTGCAAACGCAGGCGCTGGCCGACTATGAACGTTACGAATTCCACCGTATCACCCAGGCGCTGCAAACCTTCTGTTCCGAAGACTTGGGGGCGTTCTACCTCAACATCCTGAAAGACCGCCTCTACACGACGGCGGAAAACTCCCCTGCCCGCCGCTCCGCGCAAAGCGCGCTCTGGCACATCACCCAGGCCATCACCCGGCTGATGGCACCGGTCCTCGCCTTCACCGCCGAGGAAATCTGGCAAACCCTCACCAAAGACGCGGAAAGCTCCGTGATGCTCCAGGCTTGGCATGAACTACCCGATGTGTACGACGAAGGGGTGCTCACCAGACGCTGGGAACTCATCGCCGCCGTGCGCGCCGACGTGCTGAAAGCGCTGGAAGAACTGCGCATTGCAGGAAAGATCGGCGCGGACCTGCAAGCCGCCGTCACCATCACTGCTGAGGGCGAAACGTTCGAGGCGCTTGCCGCGTTGGGCGACGACCTCAAGTTCGTCTTCATCACCTCCGCTGCCACGCTCGAGCGGGGTACGTCCAGCATCCAGGCCATCCCCGCCAAAGGCGAAAAATGCGAACGCTGCTGGCACGTGCGTGAAGACGTTGGGCAATACGCCGAACACCCCGCGATCTGCGGGCGCTGCGTGAGCAACCTCTTCGGCAATGGGGAACAACGTCGCCATGCCTGACCACCGTGACGCCCTCCGAGCCATGACGCCCTGGCTCGTCATCATCGCCCTGGTGGCCGTGTTCGATCAGGTGACGAAAGTATGGGTACTCGCTTACTTTAAGCATAGCGGGCGGCTTGAAGTCACCTCTTTCTTCGATCTCGTCCTTGCCTTTAACACTGGCGCAGCTTTCAGTTTCCTGGCCGAACACTCGGGCTGGCAACGCTGGTTCTTTGCCGCGCTGGCTCTCATTGTCAGCATCTGGCTGCTAGTGCTCATGTGGCAACATCGCCATGAGCGCCTGTTGCCGTCCGCTTTTGCCCTCATCATCGGCGGCGCGCTCGGCAACGTCATCGACCGCTTCATCCACGGCGCGGTCGTCGATTTTCTCTCCTTCCACGCGGGCCAGTACTACTGGCCCGCCTTCAACCTTGCCGATTCGGCAATCACCCTAGGGGCTAGCCTGATGATTGTCGGCCAGTTCCGCACAAAAAAGAACCTGGACATCCCACCGGAGAGCCCCACGTGAACCAAACCGTTCTCGCAGACAGCCTCGTGACCCTGCACTACCGCATCGCCCTGCCCAACGGCCAGCCGTTGCTCTCCACATTCGAAGCCACGCCCGCTACGCTCAAACTGGGCGCGGGCGAAATGCTTCCGGCGATGGAAAAGCTCATCGTTGGGCTACCCATCGGTAGCCGCCAAGTGTTCGAGCTTTCCGCCGAAGATGCCTTTGGCCCGCACCGGCCAGAGCTCGTCGAGCGCGTGCGGCGCGAACATATGCCCTCGGAGGAAATCGAAGCCATGAGCATCATGGAATTCGTCGCCCCCGATGGCTCGAAATACTCCGGCCTCGTGCGTGAAATCGACGAAGCTTCCGCGCTGGTCGACTTCAACCACCCGTTGGCGGGCAAACCCATCCGCCTCGAAGTCGAAATCATCGGCGCAGCCCCGACCTGAAATTGCGAAGAAAACTCTCAATCGGGATAGGGGCGGCTAGTAACCTAGCCGATCCCCTCCCACACCACCCGGCATGCGGGTCCGCACCGGGCGGTTCGAGTAGTTGAGGTCATGAGAGCCGAGGTACGCCAAGCCGGTCGAAGTAGGCAATAGGCATTGCTCGATTTAGCCGCAAGTAGCTGTTATGCCACCATCTATGGCTGTTCGCGGATACCTTGACGGCATCCACTTTCGAAGCTCCCAGTGCTACCATCTCCCGGTAGATCGTCTTTCCTCGTCGCCAGTGCTTGAGTTGTAACGCTCGTAGCCGGTGCCTGATCCACTCGTCAAGCTCACGAAACACCCTTGGCGTTTGCGCCAGATGGAAATACGCCTTCCAACCCGGTATATACGCTTTCAGTCGTTCCACAACCTCCGGCAGGCTACGCCCACCCGAGCGGCGAGTCAGTTCCCGGATTCGTTGCTTGAAGGTCTCCACTGCCTTGCGAGACACCGCGCATTTGACCCGCTTGTCTTTGCTATGCCATAGGGTATAGCCCAAGAACTTACGAGCAGCCGCCCGCGCAACCGCCGTCTTGGCTTCGCTGACCTTCAGGTGGAGCCGTTCATAGAGCTTGCGCAAGCCTTCCAACACTCGTTCGCCCGACCTCCGACTGCGCACATAGACGTTGCAGTCATCGGCGTAACGCACGAAGCGATGCCCACGTTTCTCCAACTCCCGATCCACCTCGTCGAGCAACACATTGGCCAGTAACGGTGACAAGGGGCCGCCTTGCGGTGTTCCCTCGTAACGCTCCGTTATGACCCCTCCATCCATGATGCCCACTACCAGGTAACGACGGATCAACCGCAGCACGGCCTTATCGTCTATTTTCCTTGATAAGCGTTCCATCAGGATGTCGTGATTAACCCGGTCAAAGAATTTCTCCAAATCCACGTCGACCACCATCCGGTAGCCTTCTTGCACGTTGCGCTGTGCTTCAAGCACCGCATCATGTGCACGGCGTCCCGGTCGGAAACCGTAACTGTGTTTAGAGAATGTCGGGTCAATGATGGGCTGCAAGACTTGCAACAGGGCTTGCTGGATCAGCCGATCCGTGGCTGTCGGAATGCCCAGATCACGCATCCTGCCATCCGGTTTCGGTATCTGGACATGTCGTACCGGCTCAGGCCGGTAACTCCCGTCCAGTAACGCCTCCCGAATCCGGGGCCAATGTGTCTTCAGGTACGCCGCCGTTTCTGTGATCGACTTTCCATCTACCCCAGCACTGCCGCGATTGGCCTTGACGCGCTTCCACGCCAACACCATATTCGCTCTCGCGAGCGCCTGCGCCAGCAGGCCGCCTCGCCCCAGGCTTCCGGTTTCATGTCGCGCCATCCAGGCTTCATCACGCACCACTTCCGGTTCGGCTTCACCTCCCCGTCTCGTTTTGCGCCCCGCTTGCGCGGGCTTCTGATGCAATGCCCTTTCGAGCGACATGGCCTTTGGCCCTCCTACTCGTTCGGCCCTTCGCCCCATCTTGGCAGCTACTACGGCCTCTGCTGACTTCTCGTTCCGGTTCAATACCGTCGGTCTTTCAACCGCAAAGCGAGATCTCCCCAGGTAAGAACGCACTCCTTCACTGCACAGCCGCCGAATTTACGCCACTTCGCCTTGGTCACAACAGCTTCGCGGTTTCTTGCCCGCTCGCCCTGCTACATAGCGCCTTCTATCCGGTTCTTGTCCATCGGCTCGCACCTTCGCTACACGCTTCCTTCCCACAATCAGTCACCTTCATGCAGTTGCGCTTCGCTTCGTTCGCTGTGACCAACTTACGGCGGGACTTGCACCCGCTAGAGTGCGCCCATGCTGGGCGCACGAAAAAAGACCCTGCAAACGCAGGGTCTTCAAGAAATAGGGGCTTGAGCCATTTGGATTGAGCAGTCGAACTGCCGCTTCTTCCCGGGTTGCGCCCCTGTAGATGGTTGGCCAACGTTTCTATGACCGATGCAGTATAGTACGCAGCATGCTTACGTCTGTCAATCCGCTTGAAAAACTTGCCATAGCTCGCCTTCTGGAGTTTCTCTCAGAACGGAGGCATTGGCACCGATCACTGTGGGGCATCGGCATCGTCCTAGCCATGGAAGAGGTGTACGAGGCTTGTGCGGCCATGAGACAAGGGCATTTGAGCAAAAACGCAGTCGAGCGGATGGTCTCCTCTCTCGTTAAGCGGGTTGGCGTACATCCTGCATTCTCCAATGAAGAAAAAAAGTTTCTTAATCAGCAGGTGCAGCAAGTGCCGCGCGCCGACGGGGCTTCTCATTTCGGGATTCGTGAACTCTCCGTTCGCGTTTCGGCCAACTACCTTGCACGATGGGGAAGAGCCGTCGCTGACAGCAAGTTTACTGTCGAACATTTCGCACGTAGCGTTGCCGCTTATCTGCTCGATAACGGTTTCTCGAATCAATACCTGCACGACTTTATCAAGGCTCGGCTAGCCGCACCGGAGCAGATCACCCTACCGCAGCTCTGCGATGAGTTGCAGGCAGAGATGGTCGCGAGCCCTCTTCGGAAGTTTGAGGTATTGCTTGCGTTTACAACCATCCCAAAGCTGCCTAATGGCGTGCCCCCGTCGTGGCTACAGGGTGCGGCCATCACCGCATGGCTAAAAGAGCATGGTTTCGACACGGCCGGAGTGCGCTCCCCAGTGGCCATGGTGCTTACAGTGCAAGCCAGAGATGTCATTGGTGCGGCACATGCGGCACGAGACGAGTCCGATCGCTACGCCGCTCGTGCCCTGATCGCCACCGGCAAACAACTCAACCTTGTTCCAATGCTTTGGGTCAAAGGCAGTACCACACCCGCGCCCATAAAAGAGAACTCCCGAGGCGTGGGCGTGAAAGAACTGTTTTGCGAGGATCGCGTTTTTTCTGCTGATGCTAACCAGAGCGTAGACGCTGCACTGGAGTTGCTGGCTCACTTGGAAGGAAGTTCCCCGCCTGCGGCAGTTGCTGGTGGATGGGGGGCTATCGAGGGGTTGCTTGCCGATCCCAGCGACCGATCCACTGCAGCGGACAACCTCGCTACGCTAGTCGCTTGCTCTTTCCCGCGTGCCGAACTAACGGAATTGTCCTACCGCGCTCAGGCCAGCTATCCCAAGGAATGCAGGGAGCTTAAAGGTGTGGAGGCCAATCGCGAGCGCTCTCGCATTCTGGCCAGAATGATCATCGAAAAACGCCTACCGAAAATGCTCTACGAAACGGATCAGGCAGCGGTCGCTCGGCTGGAGAAACTCCTCGCCAACCCCCATTGTGAGTTGCAGACCATCCGGGAAAAGATTAGCGAGTCGTTTCATCGGCTCTATCGCCAACGTAACCTGATTCTTCACGGTGCCCGTCTCGATAGCGTGGCGCTCACCGCCAGCTTACGCACTGTAGCCAAACTTGCTGGTGCGGGGATGGATCGCATCACGCACGGGCACTATGTCCAAAAACTGAGGCCAATGGAACTGGTTGCGAGAGCCAACTTGGCGCTCGCGCTGATTAGCCGCGAGTCGCCATTGAGGTGCGTGGATCTGCTTGAAGTCAATTGAGTCGCTGCCTGATAACCAACCGACGATCACAACCGAAAAAACTCCAATCATGACGGAAACGCCCACCGAAATCCTCCTCGCCAACCCACGCGGTTTCTGCGCAGGCGTCGAACGCGCCATCGAGACCGTCGAGTGCGCGCTTGCCCGTTACGGTGCGCCCATCTACGTGCGCCACGAAGTCGTCCATAACCGCCACGTTGTCGATGGCCTGCGTGCACGCGGCGCAATCTTCGTCGAGAACCTCGACGAAATCCCCGACGGGGCCACGGTCATCTTCAGCGCCCACGGCGTGCCGCTTTCCGTGCAGCAGGAAGCCGCCCGTCGGAACCTGCGCGTGTTCGATGCCACCTGCCCGCTCGTGACCAAGGTTCATCTGGAAGTTGCACGAATGCACACCCAAGGGTGCGAGATCGTCATGATCGGCCACGGCCATCATCCCGAAGTCGAAGGTACGATGGGGCAGATCAAGGACGGTATCCATCTGGTCGAGACTGCAGCGAATGTCGCCACCCTGCATCCCACGCGTCCGGAACACCTCTCCTACGTCACCCAGACAACCCTTTCCGTCGATGACGCCGCCGGTATCGTTGCCGCTTTGCGTACCCGCTTTCCCGCAATTACCGGCCCCAAAAAGGACGACATCTGCTACGCCACCCAGAACCGGCAAGACGCCGTCAAACGCCTCGCGGAGCAGGCTGGCGTCGACATCATGTTCGTCGTCGGCTCGAAAAACAGTTCCAACTCCAACCGCCTCTGCGAAGTCGCGGCGCTACGCGGTGTTGCAGCCTATCTGGTAGACGACTCCGGCGACATCGACCCAGCTTGGCTCACAGGCAAAAAGAAAATCGGGGTCACCGCTGGTGCGTCCGCCCCGGAAACACTGATTGCCGAAGTCATTCATCACCTGCGGGCGCTCACCGGTGCAACGGTGCGCGAACTCGACGGCGCTCTGGAAACTATAGTGTTCCCGTTGCCGAAAGGTTTGCAGGAAAAATCGTGACCTCAGTGTATTATTAACCCGGCAATCAATAACAAAAATAACAACCCCATGTTATAATCTGTCGCATGGACAAGATAGATGCACGCAAACTCCCTCGTGAAGCGCAAGAAGGATTGCGCCGGCAAGCCATG
>WQYV01000114.1 GCA_009781085.1 Betaproteobacteria bacterium | reverse complement strand
CACGACGACGCCAACCGTGCGTTGATGGGCGCGAACATGCAGCGTCAGGCCGTGCCGTGCCTTCGCCCCGAGAAACCGCTGGTTGGGACCGGCATCGAACGTACCGTGGCACTCGATTCGGGCACAGTAGTCAGGGCCGAGCGCGGCGGCGTAGTCGACTACGTCGACGCCCAACGCATCGTAGTGCGCGTCAATGACGACGAAGCCGAAGCCGAAACAGGCAAGGTTGGCGTCGACATCTACAACCTCATCAAATACACCCGTTCCAACCAGAACACCAACATCAACCAGCGCCCGGTTGTCAGGGTAGGGGATGCAATTGCCAAGGGCGATGTCATCGCCGATGGCGCATCCACCGACCTCGGCGAACTGGCGCTTGGCCAGAACATGCTGGTCGCGTTCATGCCCTGGAACGGCTACAACTTCGAGGACTCGATCCTAGTCTCGGAGCGCGTGGTGGCCGAAGACCGCTACACCTCGATCCACATCGAAGAACTTTCGGTCGTGGCACGCGATACCAAGCTCGGGCCTGAAGAAATCACTCGGGACATCGCTTCGCTGGGTGAAGCGCAGCTTTCCCGCCTGGACGAAGCAGGTATCGTGTACATCGGTGCCGAAGTCGAAGCGGGCGACGTGCTTGTCGGCAAGGTCACACCCAAGGGCGAGACCCAACTGACCCCGGAAGAAAAGCTGCTACGTGCGATCTTCGGCGAAAAAGCCTCCGATGTGAAAGACACCTCGTTGCGCGTGCCCTCCGGCATGACCGGAACCGTGATCGACGTGCAGGTCTTCACCCGCGAGGGGATCGAGCGCGACAAACGTGCGCAGGCAATCATCAACGACCAGTTACGCGGTTTCAAGGCAGACCTTGCCGACCAGATGCGTATCGTCGAGCGCGACGCCTTCGCGCGCCTGCGTCGCCAGATCGTCGGCCAGAAAGTCAGCGGCGGCCCGAAGAAACTTGCCAAGGGCAAGGCCGTGACCGACGAATACCTCGATGAGCTTAGGCCCGTCGAGTGGTTCGACATCCGCATGGCCGATGAAGAACTTGCTGCCCAACTCGAAGCCGTGCGCGAGGGGCTAGAAAAGACCCGCGCCGATTTCGACCAGGCATTCGAGATCAAGAAGAAGAAACTCACCCAGGGCGATGAACTGCCCCCGGGCGTACAAAAGATGGTCAAGGTCTACCTCGCCGTAAAACGCCGCCTGCAACCAGGCGACAAAATGGCGGGCCGCCACGGCAACAAGGGTGTGGTCTCCAAGATCGTCCCGATCGAAGACATGCCCTACATGGCCGACGGCACGCCGATGGATGTCGTATTCAACCCGCTCGGGGTTCCGTCGCGGATGAACATCGGCCAGATTCTCGAAACCCACCTCGGCTGGGCCGCACGCGGCCTAGGCGCGAAGATCGACAAGATGCTGCGCATGCAGGCATCGATCCAGGAACTGCGTGGGTTTCTCGATCAGATCTACAACAGCAGCGGGCATCCCGACGACCTCGGTGCGCTCGATGACGGCGCGATCGTCGAACTCGCGGACAACCTCAAGAAAGGCGTGCCGTTTGCCACCCCGGTGTTTGACGGCGCGAACGAGGAAGAAATCGAGAAGATGCTCAACCTGGCCGGACTCATAGACGGGGATGGGCAGGTGCAATACCAGGTGCAGCTTTTCGATGGCTGCACGGGCGAGTCCTTCGAGCGCAAAGTAACGGTGGGCTACAAGCACGTCATGAAGCTCCACCACCTCGTCGACGACAAAATGCACGCACGCTCGACTGGCCCGTATTCGCTTGTCACCCAGCAACCCTTAGGCGGCAAGGCGCAATTCGGTGGCCAGCGTTTCGGCGAAATGGAAGTCTGGGCGCTCGAAGCCTACGGTGCTTCCTACACCTTGCAGGAAATGCTCACGGTCAAGTCGGACGATGTCAATGGCCGCACCAAGGTGTACGAAAACATCGTCAAAGGCGAGCACAAGATCGATTCGGGCATGCCGGAGTCCTTCAACGTGTTGGTAAAAGAAATCCGTTCGCTTGCGATCGACATCGACCTGGATCGCGGCTGAACCAACGGCATCGTGTGACGCTGTCCTGGATGGAGTAATACATGAAAAGCATGCTTGCTGACCTGTTCAAGCAAACCCTCCCCAACGAGGAGGAATTCGAAGCCATTACCATCGGTTTGGCTTCGCCCGACAAAATCCGCTCGTGGTCATACGGCGAAGTGAAAAAGCCCGAGACCATCAACTACCGCACCTTCAAGCCTGAGCGCGACGGCCTGTTCTGCGCCAAGATTTTCGGCCCCGTCAAGGACTACGAATGCCTGTGCGGCAAATACAAGCGCCTCAAGCATCGTGGCGTGATCTGCGAAAAGTGCGGCGTTGAAGTCACCCAGTCCAAAGTGCGCCGCGAGCGCATGGGCCATATCGAACTCGCCAGCCCGGTCGCCCACATCTGGTTCCTGAAGTCCTTGCCGAGCCGCCTCGGCATGGTGCTGGACATGACCCTGCGCGACATTGAGAGGGTGCTGTACTTTGAAGCCTACGTTGTCGTCGAACCAGGCATGACCAAGCTCACGCGCGGGCAGTTGCTCGTCGAAGACGACTATCTCGCCAAAGTCGAAGAATACGGCGACGATTTTGACGCGACGATGGGCGCGGAAGGCATCCGCGAACTGCTGCGCACGCTGGACATCAACCTTGAAATCGAAAGGTTGCGCGCCGAACTCGATGCCACCGGTTCCGAAGCCAAGATCAAGAAATTTTCCAAGCGCTTAAAAGTGCTCGAAGCTTTCCAGCAATCCGGGATCAAGCCTGAATGGATGATCCTTGAAGTGCTGCCGGTGCTGCCGCCCGACCTGCGCCCGCTGGTCCCGCTTGATGGCGGACGTTTCGCCACATCCGACTTGAACGACCTCTACCGCCGGGTCATCAACCGTAACAACCGGTTGCGCCGCCTGCTGGAACTGAAAGCGCCTGACATCATCGTGCGCAACGAAAAACGCATGCTCCAGGAGTCGGTCGACTCGCTGCTCGACAACGGGCGGCGCGGCAAAGCGATGACCGGGGCCAACAAGCGCCCGCTCAAGTCGCTTGCCGACATGATTAAGGGCAAAGGGGGCCGTTTCCGGCAAAACCTGCTCGGCAAACGCGTCGACTACTCGGGTCGTTCCGTGATTACCGTCGGCCCGCAACTGAAGCTCTTCCAGTGCGGCTTACCCAAACTGATGGCGCTCGAACTCTTCAAACCCTTCATCTTCAACAAGCTCGAACTGATGGGTCTGGCGACCACCATCAAACAGGCTAAGAAGATGGTGGAAATGCAGGAACCCATCGTTTGGGACATCCTGGAAGAAGTCATCCGCGAGCACCCGGTCATGCTCAACCGTGCTCCGACCTTGCACCGTCTGGGCATTCAAGCGTTCGAGCCGGTCTTGATCGAAGGCAAGGCCATCCAGTTGCACCCGCTTGTCTGCGTGGCATTCAATGCCGACTTCGATGGCGACCAAATGGCCGTCCACGTCCCGCTGTCGCTTGAAGCGCAAATGGAAGCCCGCACCCTGATGCTGGCCTCCAACAACGTACTGTCCCCCGCCAACGGCGAGCCGATCATCGTCCCCTCTCAGGACATCGTCCTTGGGCTCTACTATGCCACCCGTGCCGCGGTCAACGCGCCTGGCGAAGGCATGCTGTTTACCGACGTGAGCGAAGTCAAGCGCGCCTACGAATCGGGGCAAGCATCCCTACACGCCAGGATTACTGCGCGGATCAAGGAAGTCGACCTCGGGCCGGACGGTGAGCGTATCGAAAGGGTCGTACGGGTCGAGACCACCGTCGGGCGTGCCATCCTCTCCGAGATATTGCCTGCTGGCTTGCCGTTCAGCGTGATCGACAAACCGCTGAAAAAAAAGGAAATCTCCAAACTCATCAATGCCTCGTTCCGTCGTTGCGGCCTTAAAGCCACGGTGATTTTCGCCGACAGGCTGATGCAGTTCGGCTACCGCCTCGCCACGCGCGGCGGCATTTCGATTGCGGTCAAGGACATGCTGGTTCCGATGAAAAAGAAGGAACTCATCAGCACCGCCGAAACCGAAGTGGGCGAAATCGAGCGCCAGTACGCCAACGGCCTTGTCACCCAAGGCGAACGCTACAACAAAGTTGTGGACATCTGGGGCCGCTGCGTCGACCAGGTTGCCAAAGCCATGATGGAGCAACTCGGCCAGGAAGAAGTGATCGACCGCCAAGGCAACAAGGTCAAACAGGAAGCCTTCAACTCCATCTATATGATGGCCGACTCGGGCGCACGTGGTTCTGCCGCCCAGATCCGCCAGCTTGCCGGGATGCGCGGCCTGATGGCCAAGCCGGACGGCTCCATCATCGAAACGCCGATTACCACTAACTTCCGTGAAGGGCTAAACGTACTCCAATACTTCATTTCTACCCACGGCGCACGTAAGGGCTTGGCCGATACCGCACTGAAAACCGCAAACTCTGGCTACCTCACCCGCCGCCTGGTCGACGTGACCCAGGACTTGGTGGTCATTGAAGAAGACTGCGGGACCCGCAACGGCTTCAACATGAAGGCGCTGACCGAAGGCGGCGAAGTCGTCGAACCGTTGCGCGACCGCATCCTTGGGCGCGCCTGCGCCGAGGATGTCATCAATCCCGAAACCCGCGAAACCGTCGTCGAAGCCGGTTCCCTGCTCGACGAAGACGCCGTCGACCTCATCGATCAGCTTAGGGTTGACGAAGTCAAGGTACGCACCCCCCTCACATGCGAAACCCGCTATGGCCTGTGCGTCAAGTGCTACGGGCGTGACCTCGGGCGCGGCCACATCGTCAACTCCGGCGAGGCGGTTGGCGTCATTGCCGCGCAGTCGATCGGCGAACCCGGCACGCAGCTCACCATGAGAACGTTCCACGTCGGTGGTGCGGCATCAAGGGCGGCGGCGGCCACCGGGGTCGAAGCCAAAACCGAAGGCATCATCCGCTTCGCGGGCAACATGCGCTACGTCTCCAACGCCAAGGGCGAAAAAGTGGTCATTGCCCGTTCAGCAGAAGTGGCGGTGGCTGACCGGCATGGCCGCGAGCGTGAACACCACAAGATACCCTATGGCGCGATGCTGCTCGTCGACGATGGGGCCGAAATCAAGGCCGGAGCCAAGCTGGCGAACTGGGACCCGCACACCCGGCCCATCATTACCGAATACTCGGGTACGGTGAAATTCGAGAATGTCGAAGAAGGTGTGACCGTCGCCAAACAGGTCGATGAAATCACCGGCCTGTCGACGCTGGTCGTGATCGATTCCCCGCGCCGTTCCTCCTCCTCGACGAGCAAGGGTGCCCGCCCGCAGGTCAAACTGCTCGACGACAAGGGCGGCGAGGTAAAAATCGCGGGCAGCGACCATGTCGTCACCATCACCTTCCAGCCGGGCGCGCTCATCACCGTGCAGGACGGCCAGTTGGCCAGCATTGGCGACGTGCTTGCCCGCATCCCGCAGGAGTCGGCCAAAACGCGCGACATTACCGGTGGCCTGCCGCGTGTGGCAGAACTGTTTGAAGCCCGTGCGCCTAAGGATGCCGGGATGCTAGCCGAATACACTGGGATCGTCTCCTTTGGCAAGGACACCAAAGGCAAGCAGCGCCTTGTCATCACCGAGCCGGACGGAGCCACGCACGAGTTCCTGATCTCGAAAGACAAGCACCTGATGGTGCATGAAGGGCAGGTCGTGAACAAAGGCGAAATGATCGTCGACGGTCCGGCTGACCCGCACGACATCCTGCGCCTGCAAGGCGTTACCGAACTGGCGCGCTACATCATCGACGAAGTGCAAGACGTCTATCGCCTGCAAGGCGTGAGGATCAACGACAAGCACATCGAAGTGATCGTGCGCCAGATGCTGCGCCGGGTCGTCATCACCGACCCATGCGATTCCAAGTTCATCCGCGAGGAGCAGGTCGAGCGTTCCGAAGTCCTGGACGAAAACGACCGTCTCGAATCCGAGGGCAAACTGCCTGCGCGTTACGAGAACCTCCTGCTCGGCATCACCAAGGCGTCGCTGTCGACCGATTCCTTCATCTCGGCGGCCTCCTTCCAGGAAACCACCCGCGTGCTGACCGAAGCCGCGATCATGGGCAAGCGCGACGAATTGCGCGGCCTGAAGGAAAACGTCATCGTTGGCCGCCTCATCCCAGCAGGCACGGGTCTCGCATATCACCGCAGCCGGAAGGCGCAAACCGCCGGGGAAGACCAGAGCGTCATGCCACATGCTTGGTCTCCCATGGAAGAAGCGGCCGCAGCAGATGGCGAGGAAAAAGTGCTGCAATCACAGGAAGGGCTGTAACGTAGCAGGAAGCGCAAGCAAAAAAACGGGCCGACAATTACTGTCGGCTCGTTTTTTTTGGGAAATCCATGAAGGTAGCCTCCCTCTTGAGGGAGGTGGCACGCCGAAGGCGTGACGGAGGGAGTCCAACGTTTGAACATGCTCAATAGCCAAACAACCTGCCACCCGAACCGGCGTTTACTCCTTCCGTCACCCGCCTTCGGCGGGCGACACCTTCCTCAGGAGGAAGGCCCTAGTTTGGGCGCTACGCGCCAGGGCAAACGATATGAAACTTTGTCAGCAATCTGGGCAGGCGTAGCCCGCGGCTTCCCCATAAACCCGCTACCCATGCAGCCGCATTGGCGGTAGCGTACCCGGACGTTGCGCCCACAGCCAAACCGACCCCCCGCCATGCCCGCCCGCCTAACCCGCCTCGT
>WQYV01000113.1 GCA_009781085.1 Betaproteobacteria bacterium | reverse complement strand
GGTCATACCCCTCCACGGCACAGGCCGCAGTCCACGTTCGTCAATTCTCACGCACTTGCCTACTTGTTGGCACTGCCCAAACCACTGTCCACGTTCGTCAGTTCTCACACAATATTCGCATGATGTGACGAGTTTCATCGAGTCCCCATCCAGGTTTTGAAGCGGCACGAAGGAACCATCGTCGTTCAGTCGCTCGACGATCAGATCGGAGGCCAAATCAATAACTCCGTCAGCCACGATTTCGAGCGAACCCGGAACCGATCCGTTTAGAACCTTGACGGTAGGGCTGGGTACAGGCGCTGGCGATTGGGCAGTCAATGCCGAAGAAGCGTCTGGAGGTTCAGGCTCCGCCGAGCACGAGACAGCTAATGCGAATGAGAATGCACAAACCAATAACCAGCGCAGCAAGACAATGGGATTACTTCCCATCTTTGTCTCCCCAAACGATGAGATAATGGGTCAAAGTCTAAACCCTATTTTTATAAACGAACAGCATTATTAACAGGCTCCGATTACCTAAATGCAATTGGAGCCTGTCCACGATTGAGAATGAGAAAAATCAAGCCATCTCACACGCCGCCTGCGCCGAAGCCAGACGGCGATCCGGGCTGGCAACAAAGGGGTTCTTTTCGTCCCAGGCGTAACCAGCCAAAACCGATGAAATCATGCTCTCGATTCTCTCATTCTTGTTAGGAAGGAAAATGATGTCCTGCAAACGTTGGTCATACCATGAGGTCACGAAGGCACGGAACGTTTCGACGCCTACCATAAGCGGCTTTGCGTATTCCCGATCCCAATCCACCTTTTCGCCATTGAGCTGCTTCAGCAGCGCCTTGACTGCCAGATCGGACGATTTGAATGCGATGGTGACGCCGGAAGAAAACACCGGGTCTAGGAACTCGGTGGTATTCCCAAGCAAGGCAAAATTGCGCCCGTACAGGGCTTTAACGTTAGCGGAATAACCAACAATTGTGCGCACTGGCGTATCCCATACCGCGTTTTTCAGCAGTTTCACCAAGTTCGGTGTGCGAGCGACACGGTCAAGCAACTGTTCCTTGCTGTCGCGGGAGTCGAACTGTTCACGCCGCCCCACGACACCAAACGAAGAACGCCCGTTAGAGAACGGGATCAGCCAAAACCAGACGTCAGTTTCATCAGGTGGGATCGAGATCAGGATCTTGTCGCGGTCGAACGGTTCACTGGGGTTTTGCGCGATGCGGTCTTCAATATGGGTGAAAATCGCTTGTCGCACCGGCAACATCGAAGGCAATTCTAGGTCGAGCAGCCTGGGCAGTACCCGCCCGTAACCACTGGCATCGAGCAGGAATGCCCCTGTGATCTGGTACGTTTCACCGTCCGCAGAACGCACGGTGACGACGGGTTTTTCGCCCGCAAGGTCAACGTCAGTTACTTCGTGTTGATAACGAACGTCCGCACCCATGCGGGAAGCGGCATCGGCAAGCACTTTGTCGAAATGCCCGCGCTGCACTTGGTAAGTCGTCCCCCAGCCCTCAGAGAACTTCTTGCGGAAATCGAAATGGGTACGTTTGTCGCCGCATGCGAAAGCCGCGCCGTTCTTGAACTGGAAACCCGCCTCGATCACGTCCTGCAACATCCCTGCGGCCTCGATGTATTCCATGCTCTGTGGCAGAAGGCTCTCGCCAATGATGAAGCGCGGGAACGTTTCTTTTTCAAGAACCGTCACAGTTCGCCCTGCACGCCGCAAAAGCCCCGCTGCGACCGCCCCGGAAGGCCCTGCACCTATGACAACAACATTGCTTTTTTCTTGACGCATAATGCGCCCTCCTTTGTGTGATAAAAACCTAAGTACCTTGCCCCAAAATAAAACGACATAAAACCGCGTTCCATCAAATATAAGCATTTTCGGTAGGTATGCACCTAACGGATTTGCCGCCGGGGATCGAACGCATCCCGTACCGCGTCGGCGAGCAGATTGGCAGCCAACACTAACGTCAGCATGAAACCGAAGGCCGAGGCGAGCGACCACCACACTACCGGCTCACGCGCCAGTTCCGCCCGCGCCGCGTTGATCATGGAACCGAAACTGATCGTGAAGGGGTCGACGCCGATCCCCACGTAGGAAAGCACCGCTTCGGTCAGCACCAGGATGGAGAAATCCAGCGCAACGGTAATCAGTACGATGTGCATGACGTTGGGCAGGATGTGCCGGCGCAAAATCTGCGCAGTTGACGCGCCAAAGGCCCGCGCCGCCTGTACATAATCGAGTTCACGCAGTTTGAGGGTTTCTCCGCGCAACAGGCGGCACAGCCCCGTCCAACTGGTAATGCCGAGAATGGCGCACAGCGCAAGCAGCCGTGCGTCCGCCCGTTCGGCAGCGGTGTCGAACCACTGGGGATGTGTGTCGATCATCACCTGCATCATCAGCACCGAGGCGGCAATCAGCAGCACCGAGGGAATCGAGTTGAGCACGGTGTAAAAATACTGGATGACATCGTCGACCCATCCGCCCAGATAACCCGCCACAATCCCGAACATCACCGCAAAAGGCAGCATGATGAGCGTGGTCAGGGTCCCGATCACCAGCCCGGTACGTATGCTTTTCAGGGAAAGATAAAGCACATCCTGTCCAACCTTGTCCGTACCAAGCACATGATAATGCGGAGCCAGTGCCACGCCCGCTGCGACCAGCAGCGCCACCAGAAAGACCACGATGAGCGCCGGACGCCAAGCCAGTTCCGTGCACCCGGCAAGAATGTGACGCATGGCAGCGACGATCCCAACGCCCCGGCTTCGTTTTATACCCACCACGCACAGTAACGCCCCGGCCACCGCCAATGCCTGAAACGGCGTCCAGACCAGACGCCGGGCAATATCGGGCAAACTTGGCTCTCCCTCCTGCAAATGGCGTGCGCCATAGGCAAGACGGGGAGTGATCCGTGCCTGTCCGCCGTCGGCCTGTTCCACCGTTTCACGCTGAAAGGATTCGCGCGCGAACGGAACGGAGTAAGTTTTTTCCATCTGTACGCGCAAGGGCATAAGCAGCGCATCAAGCACACTCAGGACTTCAGTCGAATACACCACAGGGGCAGTTTTCTCTACTGCGGCGGATTCGCTCTGCTCCAGTGGCAACTGCGAACGGTAGTGCAGGCTGTCCATGACACCAATGATGGCGAAAACCGACAGGATGACTGCGGAAGCCATTGCCGCCGGTTGCCGCCCCACCCGCCGCCAGGCTTCGCGCGAGGGTGCGTGTCTGCGTGCCTGGATGGCAAAAAATACCGCGCACACGATGAGCGTAAAAACAAGCAGGTCGGTGAGGAGCAGTACGGGTTTGACGCCCATCGCCCTACCCCAGCCTCACGCGTGGATCAACCAGCGTGTAGGAAATATCGGTCAGGATCAGGCTGATAATATAGAGCACCGACCCGATAAACACCATTGAGCGCACCACACCGAAATCCTGGCTGCGGATGGCCTCGATGGTGTAACTGCCCAAGCCAGGAATGGCAAAAAAGGACTCCATCACCAGGCTGCCGGTAAACAGCGCCGGAATGACAACCACCACGCCAGTGAGGATGGGGATCATTGCGTTCTTGAGCACATGCCGGAACAGTGCCGCCAGTTCTGAAAGCCCCTTGGCACGCGCAGTTCGAATGTAATCACGCGAGATTTCTTCGAGAAAGATCGTGCGGTACCAGCGTGCGCTTGCACCCAACCCGCCCACAACGCCAATGAACACCGGCAGCCACAGGAAACGCCCCATGTCTACCCCCCCCGCATAGCCCGAGACCGGCGCGAGTGCCCACGCCTTTGAAACCAGCCATTGCCCCCCGATGATGTAGAACATGCTGGAGATGGACATCATTATCACGCAGAGCGTCACGCCCCAGAAATCGAGTACGGTAGCCCGAAAGAACACCAGCAGCATGGCAAACGTGATCGCGGCAACAAGGCTTAACGCGAAAGTCGGCAGGGCGACAGCAAACGACGGCCCCACGCGCCCGCGAATTTCCAGCGCGATGTCGTGCCCATCGTTGGCCTGCCCGAAATCGAAGGTAAACATACGCAATGACTTGTCGACAAACAGGGTATCGGTCAGTTTCTCTGCTCCTTCCTGTGCAGGGTTATAGAACATCGGCTTGTCGTAACCGCGCTCGACTTTCCAGCGCTGGATGGCTTCAGGGCTGGCGTATTTCGCCCCAAGCTGCATCCGGGCAATATCGTCGGGGGAGTTCACGCCAAAAAAGAGCATGAAAGTAAAAAGATTCACCCCAAGAAGGATTGGCACCGCGTAAAGCAGCCGCCGCACGATGTATGCCAGCATCAGGCCGTCCCTCCCCGCTCCGATGCTTTATCCGGCCCCACGCACGCAGCGGCCTTCTCGCGCCGCCGCCAGGACAGCACCGCAGGCGTAACCAACACGACCAGCAGCAAGGCAACCACTGCCATCGGCCAGCGCACGGGTTGGTTCCAGCGTTCGCGTGCGGCTTCCCGCGCTGCCACGTCGACCCTCTGGTATTTCAACCCGTTACGCACGATGTCGCCCGGCTTGCGGTTTTTCAACCAGCCGTGCTGGAGAGAATACGTTTTTGGATGGAACCAGAACACCCAAGGCGCATCGTGCCGCAGGATACCCACCATCTGGTCGATGATTTTCTGGCGCTCGACGCCATCCGGCATCACCCTCATGCGGTCGAACAGACGGTCGTATTCGGCGTTCATGTAATTGGTCGAGTTGTTGCCCTGCCCGCCTGCCTTGCCCTGCGGCCCGTAGAGCAGGAACAGCAGGTTTTCCGGGTCGGGATAATCGGCGTTCCAGCCAAGGAGGAATATCTGGGCGTTGCCCTGGAGGATTTTGTCCTGGAAGCGGTTCCAGTCCGTCGCCCGCACCACGAATTGCACCCCGAGGGCACGGAACTGCTTCGCCAGCCAGTCCACCCGGGACTTGTCGCCCATCCCCGAGTCGGTGGTATCGAAGTAGACGATCAACGGCTCGCCCGTGCGCACGTCGCGCCCGTTCGGCCAACCGGCCAGGGCCAGCAGCCTTTTCGCCTCGCTGACCCCGCGCCACTGCGGCTTGCCGTCGCGCCATTCGTACACGACGGGGTTGATCCCGGCCTCCCCTTCGTGCGCGCCGAAAACTCCTGGCGGAATTGGCTGCATCGCCGGGATGCCGCGCCCATTGAGGAAAATCGAGATGTACTCCTCCGAATCAAGCACAACCGAGATTGCCTGCCGCAACAGCCGCGCACGCTCCCGCCCAGCAGCGTCCGCCCCAGCGCCCCCGACCAACGGGTCACGCATGTTGAAGCCAAAGTAGAAAGTCGACGAACCCACGGAAGTCATCAGGCGGATGCCGCGTGCGGCCATGTCGTCGGAAAGCGTCACCTCGCCCCGGTCACCCATGTTCACCGCCTGGTCGAAGTTGTCCGAAGAAATCCCGGCGGCATCGTAATAGCCTTGCAGGAACTTGTTCCAGTAAGGGATCGCCTCGCGCTCGCGCGTAAACACGACCTTGTCGATGAAAGGCAAGGGTTTGCCGCAATCGGCCAGCAGCCCTTCTTCGGCATCCTCCGGCATGCCCTCGCAGGGGTAGGTGTCTGGGCGGTAATTGGGGTTTTTTTCCAACACCATGCGGGCATTGGGATTGTTCTCCACCAACATGTAAGGCCCCGTCCCCATCGGCCAGCGGTCAAGGGTCAGGTTGCGTGCGGCCATGCCCGGTTGGGAAAAAAAACGGTCGACTTCCGGCGGGATTGGCCCGAAAAACGGCATGGTCAACCAATACAGGAATTGCGGATACATGCCGGTAAAGGTGATCCGATATGTATAGCGGTCAACTTCTTTGACCCCGTCGAGGGCAAACTTATCGAGATTGAGCCAAGCACCCGGATTCTTCTTTATCTCTTCGTTGAGCGTGGCATGTAGAACTTTAAGCCCCGGCAAATGTTCAGCGATCAGGTCAAAAATCGGGGATTGCACGCCGGGATGTGCCAAGCGTTTGATTTCATAAATGAAATCGTTAGCCACCAATTCTCGGCTGTCCAGATGGGTAAAATCCATCGGGCTCCGGATATTGGCCAAATCAGCCTTGGAGAGCGAAAAATAACGCGGTTCGCCGTGTTCGTCCCGGGCAAAGGCAGGATGAGGTTGGTAACGCACGCCAGGGCGGACGCTGATTTCGATTTCGCTGCGTGCAACCGTAGCCGGGTCGGAACCATTGCGCAATTCGCTCCCGTCGGCGGCAAAATAACGCACCGTTGGCATGGCCGACGCCACGGCGGGTTCCAGGGCATAGGGCCGCTTCAAATAGTGATACTGCAGGGGCGGTTCGACGATCTGATAGAGAAAGGCTGCTTCGTCCTCGGTAAATGACTGTGCCGGGTCGAGGCGTCGGGGTCGATCCAAAAATGCGGTATATAGAATGTTCTGCCCACCCTCCCCAGCGGGATAGGGGTTATTGGGTATGGGGCCACAGGCGGCAGGCAACAGGCAACACAGGCACACATACACGGGGCGCCATGCCCGTATACAAGCAGATAAAGCGAAAAGATAACAAAAAGCTCTTGTCAACACGGGCGCAATTCTGGCAGGTTTTGAGTCTCCCTGCCATGAATGACCGGGGTTGCGCCTAACATGTGCCGAGCTGTTTCGTCATGCACGGCGAAGGTTGTGCCTAACTGTTTAGTCCCGGCATTTGATGGCACAATTTCCTCAACAGAATGGAAGGATGCGTTATGGGACAAGTACTCCACGGCAGCGCCACGACGACAGAGGCAGTGCGTCGAGCGATACAGCATAGT
>WQYV01000112.1 GCA_009781085.1 Betaproteobacteria bacterium | reverse complement strand
GGCTTTCTCGCATGCCTCGTCATAACGCAGCCCTGTTTCCATGTGGGGAACGATTTTGCGGAGTGCCTTGAGAGACAGGTTGTGAAACTTGTCGAAGCTGATTTCACTGAGTGCTTCGACCATTTTCTCTCCGCCGGGCAGGGGGAGTTTGCGTAATTCCTGTTCGACTTCATCGCCGTCCTTGAACACGCTGAGCGTCCAGGCAATCTGGTCGAACAGTTCAGGGTTCCCCCCGGTTGCGGCTCCCGCGATGCTCTGCCATTCGGTTTCAAGTCCTTTATCTTTAAGGGTTTTGCGTATTTCCTGCCAGGCCGGAAGTTTGACCAGCCGCTCAGACTCCGGGTCTTTGGCTTTGTTTTCAGTCTGCTGTGTTGGATAAGCCAGTCCGGTGAATTTGATGTTTTCGGGCAACAAACCAGCCTTGGTCAGTGCGTTTTTCAATTGTTTGTAGGTAAGGTCACTGGCCTGTTGATAGGGTAGGGGCAAGACAACGTGGCGTTCGGCTTCATTGAGCGGGCGGGCGTTTCCATCGACGACAATACGCAGATTGTTGAGGCGCGTCAGCCAGACATGGCGTTCGGCGGTAAAACTGGCTTTGGGGGCGCGGTATTCGTTTTTCTCGAAAGTGCAGCGACCCAGCATCTTCAGCAGATTTTCTCCGGATAGAGCCGGTTTTTGTTCCCAGAACAGACCACTCTTGCGGTCGCCGCACCCGGCAATGTGTTTTTCGAGTTCGGGCGTTGCGTGAGGGTTGCCATATTCGCGTTGTTGCCTGAACAGCAAGGCAAGTTCTTCGGCGAGCAGCAGGCGGGAGAGCGCCTTGTTGTATTCGCCTCGCTTGTTACGTTGTGCATTGGGGAATTCCTTCAACACCATTTCAGCCGCACTTCGATAGTTGTTTTCATTCATGCGCCGCTTGGTGTCCAGCAATCCCTTCTTGACCTTGCCGCCTTCCCCTGCGCTGTCTCCTTCGGCTTTTTTTTCTTCTGCACGGCTGATCCAGTAAAAACCGCGATGCTTGCAGAGGTGGTAGAGAACATGTGCCCATTCTTCCGGGGAAAGTTTTCGGTCCAGCCCCTCTACACGAAGCTGCCACGGCGACTCCGCGGCAGGTTGGTGGATGGATTGAATGCTGTCGACCAGCCCTTCGCGTTTCAACAAACGCGCTAGTTTGGTCAGCCGCCACGCACGGCGACGCAAACGCCGCCGCATCAGGCGGGCGGTGCGGCGGGCGAGGTTGAGCGATTCGCCTTCCTTGGCGGTTTCTGCCTTGTCAAAGCAACGCACGCCGAGGTCAACGATGCGGCTTTCGCCAAGTACGCACCAGCCGACCGAGGCGATGCCGATGTCGAAACCAAAAATAAGTGAATCAGTAGGCTTGTCAGACATATCTTCCCTCTTCATAATCCCAACCTTGTGGCTAACCGGGGTGAGAGCCGTTGCTACAATAAAGATGCAAGATGCGTTTTTAACGCAATCTGCAATCTGTATCCAACAGCCCGGCAGGGAAACCTGTCGGGTTGTTTCATTTTGCCATCTGATTATTGTGTTGTTATGGTCGTGTGTCTACCACGTCCTTCACTACATCCACAACATGCCGGACGGCAACCGTCCACCCCCTTCGCGACATGGTCGTGCGTGGAGGTTCCGTAGGTTGGCGCTCAATCTCGATCTACCGCAAACGCCGACCACGCCTGCCGCGTGGGCATGACCCTGTTCGTCATAGCGAATAGCAATCGCATAGCCGTGCTCAAGCTTGCGAGGGATTCGCTCACCACAAGGGCAAGAACAACTTCAACGGTTGGTCGGCGGCAGGCGTGAACCCGTAATGCTGGTAGAAGCGTGCGGCGGCCTCGTTCTTGGCGTCTACGAACAGCCCGGCGCTGCCCACGGCTTGCGCAGCCGTGCGGGTTATGGCATCGGTCAGCAGCAACCGACCCAAACCCTGGCCTTGCATGTCAGCACGCACGGCCAGGCGTCCCAAGCGGATGACCGGAATTTGGCGCGGATAACGCTTGGCTTGCTTGGCGGGTAGGTCATCGGCCAATACGAACGACGGTGTCAGCGCGTAAAAGCCGAGGATACTGTTGTCCTTTATTGGGTATCCGGATTGCGCCCATGACTGCACTGCTGCTGCATCCGCAGGTATGGCCACGAAGGTGCGCGAAATTCCCTTGCCCTGGTGCTGGAGCGCGGTTTGCTTCAGCCAGACGTTGAGAACATCAACGCCGCAATCAAACCCGTTTCTGTCGTGGTGCCCAGTCAAGGGTTCCAGTCTGATCATTGCGCCGAGCTATGTAGTCTTCGAGAGCCGCCTTTAGTTTGGCGTTGGGCGGCAGGGGATGGTCAAGTGCCGCAAGAAACGCCTCGGTATCGCGTGCGGAGAGGCGGATGACGCGCTCTTGCTCGATGATGCGTTCGGCTTCGCGCAAGGCGGTTTGCACGACGAACTGGTTAAGGGTTGCCCCCGTCAGGCTGGCGGCCATTTCCAGGGTTTCCTGCACGGCAAGCGGCACACGAGCCGTGATGCGGCCACGGTCGATCGTTGTGGTTGTCATGGGATGGCATCCGTTGAGTGAGGTGAACATTGTAACAGGGTGGTGACAAAATGGCACCGCTTGTGGTGTGACACTTTCATTCAGTTTGGCAAGTTGCCTGATCACTATAGGTTGAAGCTGATTTCACTTATTTGCCGCCAGGTCATCGCTATTCCACATTATCGGCATACTCGGCAAGCAATACGCCCATATCGCCGCCAACGCCATAGCCGAAGTTGTAACTGATGCGGCACACGGTACTCAGTCGGGTAATAAATTCCTGTCGTTTAGCATCGGGTAGGGGATCGATGGTTTTTAATGCCTGCTCGAACATACGCACTAACGCATAGAAGTAACCTTCGTCCTGCAATCCGAATTCGTAGCTGAAATCTGCCGCACGCTCGCAATAGAACACCATCAGTTCCGCCAACCCCTCCGGCAGGCCGATAGCTTTTTTGTAGTCCGAAATCGCTTTCTTGGCCTTGGCGACTGAGGTGTTTTCATTTTTTTCCCAGCGTGGACACAACCAGCGGTCAAGCGTGGCCTTGTAAGGTTTGAGTACATCCTCGCTCAGCGCAAAGCGGGTGTGCAGGAAGGTTTGATTGTCCTTGCTGGCGGTGTACAGGTCTTGTACCAGCGCGATTAGGCCAGCGCGGTCAAAATCGGTGAGGCAGGATTTGACATCGATCCAACTCGGAACGGCTTTCTTCGTCGCTGTTTTCATGGGCCTTACCTTGTGTCGTAGAGGGGAGAATAGGGTTCAAGACACGGTTGAATTGAAATGAAACGTAAGCGTGATCAGGTTTTTCGCTTCAACCGTTCGATCTCGGCATGAAACGCCGGGGTCAGCTTGGCGATCAGGGATTCGATGTCACGTACCTGATGCTGAATCGTCAACACGGCGATACCTCTTGGGACGATTTCGTAGATGATGAAGTGCTGTCTTGCCGGGATCATCAGGAAGGGCATGGAGCGATATTGGCGCAAACGTCCTGCTTCCGGATATGCTGCCGCTTGGCGCATGCTGGCGTACAGCTCGGCAAGATAGTGGTCGGCAACCGTCTCGCCCCATTCACGGCATGATCGTGCGTAGATGTTCCGTAGGTCGATGGCCGCTTTGCGGGTCAGGAAGAATGCGGCGGGGGCTGTACGCTCATCACCAGCCATTGGTTTCCTTGCGTGCGAGCACCTCCATATCGGCCTTGAAGTCGCCTTCTGACTCAAACATACGACCGGCAGCAAGGTCGCGGTAGCCGGTAAGAATGGCTTCTTGCACCAGTTCTGCTTCGCGCCGTTCCATGTCGCGGCGGATCAGGTCGCGCACGTATTCGCTCGGGGTTTAGTAAAGCCCCGTTTCGCCTACCATGCGGTTCACAAACTCGGCCAAAGGTTTGGATAGGCGGGCATTGATGCGCTCGGACATGGGAGTCCCATAGGAGAGTTCTGGTGCATTATTGTCGCATTAAGTGGCATGTTTGTCGCAAATATTGCCACACTTGGTTTCTGTTACCCCTCAATCCCGATCCACCGCAAACGCCGACCACGCCTGCCGCGTGGGCATGACTTCGAGGCGGTTGATGTTGATGTGGTCGGGCAGGGTGGCGACGTAGAAAATCTGCTCGGCGATGTCTTCTGCCGTCAGCGGTTCGGTTCCGTGATAGAGGCGGTCTGAGGCGGCCTGGTCGCCTTTTGTGCGCACGAGCATGAATTCGGTTTCGGCCATGCCGGGGGCAATGTCGGTGACGCGCACGCCCGAGCCGAGCAGGTCACAGCGCAGGTTGTGGCTGAACTGTTTGACGAAGGCTTTGGTCGCGCCATAGACGTGGCCGCCGGGGTAGGGCCATTGCCCGGCGACCGAGCCGATATTGATGATGCTGGCTCCGCGCCCGGTGGCGAGCAGGGCGGGGAGCAGGGTGTGCGTGACGTTGACCAGCCCCGTGACGTTGGTGTCGATCATGGTGCGCCAGTCTTCCAGCGCTACCGCCTGCGCAGGTTGCAGCGCCAGGGCTAGTCCGGCGTTGTTGACCAGGACGCGCAGGGTGCGGAATTCTTCGGGCAAGGCTTCCACGACGGCCTTGACCGCCACTGCGTCACGCACGTCGAGCGTGGCGGTATGTACCGACGTGAGCGGGGTGAGTTCTTCCCGCAAGGCTTGCAGGCGTTCGGTTCGGCGTCCGGTCAGTGCCAATGCCCAGCCTGCGGCGGCAAAACGGCGAGCGGCGGCGCGTCCAAAGCCGGATGTCGCGCCGGTAATGAAAACGGTCTTGTTCATTTTGTTTCCCCGTGAGGTTTCTGGCACAGGACGTGTCCGACACAGAGGCCGGAAACTGGCTAGTTTCATTATAATCCGCGGCTTTTCCCCATTTCATAGGATTTCTAGTGCTCGTCGCCGCCAACATAACTATGCAGTTCGGGGCAAAGCCCCTGTTTGAAAACGTTTCCGTCAAGTTTGGCGAAGGCAATCGCTATGGCCTCATTGGGGCGAATGGGGCGGGCAAGTCGACGTTCATGAAAATCCTGTGCGGCATCCAGGAGCCAAGCGCGGGCAATGTGAGCAAGGAGCCGATGGAACGCATAGCTTACTTGCGCCAGAACCAGTTCGCTTATGAAGACATGCGGGTGCTGGACGTGGTGATGATGGGACACGAGGAGATGTGGGCCTGCCTCACGGAAAAGGACGCGATTTACGCTGCCCCAGAAGCGACCGAGGAAGATTATCTGCATGCCTCTGAACTGGAAGCACAGTTTGGGGAGTACGACGGTTATACGGCAGAGGCGCGGGCAGGCGAATTGTTGCACGGCGCGGGGATCGACACGGCTTTGCACGATGGTTCAATGCGAAACGTTGCGCCGGGCTGGAAATTGCGGGTGTTGTTGTGTCAGGCGCTATTCGCCAATCCGGATATCTTGCTGTTGGACGAGCCGACGAACAATCTGGACATCAATACGATCCGCTGGCTAGAAAACGTGCTGAACGAGCGCGATTCCACGATGGTTATCATTTCCCACGACCGGCATTTCTTGAACCAGGTCTGCACGCACATGGCTGACCTCGATTACGGGACGGTTACGATTTATCCGGGCAATTACGATGATTACATGGAAGCTTCTTCATTGGCACGCCAGCGCCAATCGGCAGCCAATGCCCGTGCGAAGGAGAAAATCGCGGGCTTGCAGGAGTTCGTGCGCCGCTTCTCGGCCAACAAATCGAAGGCGAAACAGGCCACGAGTCGGCTCAAGCTGATCGAGAAGCTGAGGCCCGAGGATGTGAAACCCTCTTCTCGCCAGTATCCGTGGATTCGATTTGAATACGACGACAAGGACAGGCTCTACCGCTTGGTCTGCGAGGCCGGGAAGGTCACTTTCGCGTATCCGGGGATGGATCGCCTAGTGATCGATCATTTTTCAATCTCGATCGAGGTGGGCGAGAAGGTGGCCATCATCGGGGAAAACGGCGTCGGCAAGAGCACGCTCATCAAGTTGCTGGCAGGTGAGGCAATGGGGGGGCTTGCGCCGCAGCGCGGCAGTGTGAAATGGGCGGAGAAAGCCAAGCCCGGTTATTTCGCGCAGGATCATGCAGCGGAGTTCGAACAGGACGTGAGCCTAACGGACTGGATTGCCGAATATGCGCGCACCGGGGCTGCCTCCACAGGCGAGGAAGTGGAAACGCTACTGCGCGGGACGTTGGGTAGGTTGCTGTTTTCCGGCGACGAGGTGAAAAAGCCGGTACGGGTCATCTCTGGCGGCGAGCAGGGGCGGATGCTGTTCGGCAAGCTGATGCTCTTGCGACCCAATGTGATGCTGATGGACGAGCCGACTAACCACCTGGATATGGAGTCGATTGAGGCGCTGAATACGGCGCTCGAAAAGTACAACGGCACGCTGATTTTCATCTCTCACGACCGTGAATTTGTCAGTTCGCTCGCTACGCGCATTATCGAAATTGGGTTAGATGGGAAGATTGTGGATTATCGCGGCACGTATGAGGAATACCTTGCCAGTCAGGGGGTGGAGTAAGTTTAGCGGTGCCTCCCTAAGGGGGCATTGGGGTGAAGATCGGTCATCCGCCATCTGTCCCTGTCGTGCCCATTGTGTCCTTCGTGTCCCACTCTCGTGGATTGTCCTCAGGGTTTGGCTTCACCGTGTCCCCACGTATCAGCTTGGCCTTACTTGGTAAGACACCTTCATCGGCTTGGCGCGTATAGCGAATCTCCAGCTTCTGACCCTGCTTTGTGTTACGCACAAGCACGTCCTTGACCATTCTATCTCTGTCATCCTCAATAGCGTAATAGCCATCTAG
>WQYV01000111.1 GCA_009781085.1 Betaproteobacteria bacterium | reverse complement strand
CCGGTTGGCCGAAACCAAAGGATCAGCAGCAGGATGGAGAACGCGAAGAGGTCGCGGAACGTAGACGGCAGGAAAGCGGCTACCATGACTTCCACAAAAGCCAGCAGAAAGCCGCCGACAAACGCCCCGCGAATGTCGCCAATCCCGCCGACCACGGCGGCGATGAAGGCTTTCCAACCCGTCATCGCGCCCATATAAGGATCCAGCACCGGGTACGACATGGCAAACAGCAGGCCGCCCAGACCGGCGATGGCCGACCCAAGCATAAAAGTGAAGACAATCACATGATCGAGCGGAATACCCATGAGTGGCAAAGCGAACCTGTCCCAGGACACGGCGCGCATCGCCATGCCCATGCGCGTTCTCGCTACGATGAAATACAACGCAAAGAAAACCAAAATCGCCGTGAGAACGACCCACAGCTTGAGATTGGTCACGGCGATGTCGCCGATATGATGAACCGTCTTGTCCAGCAGGTCAGGCAGCGTCCTGCGGCTAGCACCGAGCAGAGCCAGGTTGCCATTTTCCAGGATGAGCCCGCACATCAGCGCGGTAATGACCACGTAAAGCCGGTGCGCCCCTTTGCGCATCAGCGGGCGATAAGCAACTCGTTCCAGCGTAACCCCCACCAGGGAAGTGAGGATCATGGTAAGGGGAATAGTCAAAACCAGCGTCAGTTCGCTGGAGAAACCAAACGTACCCTCTGGCGCAAGCAGCCTGGTAGAAACAAAAAAGGCCAGATAGGCCCCGACCATAAAAACATCGCCGTGGGCAAAGTTAATGAGCCGCAGAACACCGTATACCAATGTGTAGCCCAGGGCGATCAAGGCGTAAAAGCTGCCCCACTGCAAAGCATTGACACATTGTTGCAGGAAAAACTCCATGCTGCTGCATCCTGTCCTTTTCTATTTTCCCCGCGCCTCCCGCCGCTACCGGATAAAGCAAGCAGCAGAAGGCGGTATCTATTGCGTCACGGCATCACGGGCAGACGGATTCCTTGAAAGTGAAATCCCCCTTCTGGTCGATTTCAACGATGACCGCGCACTTGATGGGGTCACCCTGTTCGTCAAAGCGCATGTTACCTGTAATGCCCTTGAATTCCTTTATGGCAGCCAGATTGTCACGAATCGCCTTGCGCATCTTGCGGGTATTGCCGTCCAGCTTGCCAACCTTCTGAACTGCCTCTGTGACCAGAGCCACCGCATCCCATGTCAGGGCTGCCACATCGTCTGGCACATAGCCGTATTTCTTGTTGTACTTGTCGATGAACTCCTTGGTGGCTCCCTGCGCGCCAGCCGCAGCATAATGGGTGGAGAAGAACAATCCCTTGCAGGCGTCCTTGCAAAGCTTCATCAACTCGGCGGAACCCCAGGCGTCGGAACCCATGAACGGCCCTTTGTAGCCCAGGTCGCGCGCTTGCGACACGATCAGCGCGACAAAGCTGTAGTTTTCCGGCAGGAAAATAAAATCTGGTTTGGCAGCGATGATCTTCGTCAACTGAGCAGAAAAATCCTGATCCTTCGGGCCATGGGACTCAAAAGCCGTCACCGAGCCCTTACCGTGCTGCTTCTCCCAAGTCGCCCTGAAACTGTCCGCCAACCCTTTGGAATAGTCGTTGGAAATCTCGAAAAGAACTGCCGCTTTCTTGGCGTTGAACTGCTTGGTAGCGAAATTCGCCGCCACGGGAGCCTGGAAATCATCGAGGAACGCCGCACGGAATACCCAGGGACGATCCCTGGTCGCTTCGGGGTTGGTCGACCAGGGCGTAATCATCGGCGTTTCGTTTTCGTTTGCCACCGCCCCGGCGGGAACCGCCTGACGGGAAGATTGCGGGCCAATGATGGCCAGGACGTTGTCGCGGTTTATCAACTTGAGCGTGACATTGACGGCTGTGTCAGGCTTTGACTCGTTATTCTCGTAAATGAACTCCAGTGGGTATTTCTTGTCGCCAACCTCCAGCCCGCCCTTGGCATTGATTTCTTCCCGAAAGAGTTCCGCAGCGTACTTGGAGGATTCCCCAACTTTGGGAATTTCACCCGTCAAGGGAATGGGGAAACCGATCTTAATCTTCTCCGCAGCCAACGCACCACTTGACGCAAGCAATGCCGCTGCGCAAACCAATATGGACACACGCATACAGTTCAACATGGAAACTCCTATCTTTTTTGTTACCCAACCTCCAGGTCGGGGATTTCTCGACACGGGTCAAAAGAGCCTTCGGCACCATCCATATAATAAACGCTTGTTTCGCTCACCTCGCTATCCGCCGCGAGAATCAAAGCTCAATATGTGTTCAGCACAAACAGCAAGGTTTTGCAATTCTAACGCCAATGTTCGGCTTGGCGACGCGCACAGGCCGACTAGCCGCTTCATCTGAAATTCAGCGCCCATGCCAATAGCGTGGACGAATCCCCCGCCAGGTACCGGCCTTCATCCGCCCGCCTTCGGTTTCCAACAGTACCGTACCATCTGAATCCGTGCGGTATGGACGGGCAGACGTCCTCGCCCAGCGAGCCAGGACATGCGGATGCGGGTGGCCGTACTGGTTATGGTAGCCCGACGAAAAAACCACGATTTCGGGGTACGTCGCTTCAACAAAAGCCAGGGAAGACGATGAGCGGCTGCCATGATGCCCGGCCAATACCGCTGTGCTCTTCAATGCCGAGCCATATTGCCGCACCAGTTCGGTTTCGTCCGCTTGTCCAAGATCCCCGGTCAAAAGCAGTGATGCACCCCCCGCCGTGTTCACCCGTAATACGCAGGATTCGTCATTGGCACGCCGCTTGCCAGACAACCGAGCGGGTGCGAGCACAGTGAAATTGACATCGTCCCATCGCCAGTGCAATCCGGCAATACATGGCGTACCGCGCACGGGGACAAGCCGTGCATCGCGTGCGTTCCATGCGTCGGGACCCAAAGGCGTCTCGGATTCAACCGTCTCGTCGCCCGCGAAAACTTCGTCAACCTTGACGTGTGCCCTCACGCTTTCCAGCCCGCCCGCGTGGTCGCTATCGTCATGGGAGATCAATGCCGCATCGAGCCGGCCGACGCCTACCGCACGCAAATACGGTATCACGACCCGCTCCCCTGCATCGCTCGTGTCGCCAAAGAACGGGCCACTGTCATAAAGCAGGTCGTGGTGCGCGGTCTGCACATGTACTGCCAACCCCTGTCCAACGTCGAGCACGGTGGCGCGAAAATCGCCTATCTTTGGCCGTTCCGGATGCCAGAGAAAAAAACCGCTCAAGACCGCCAACGCCGCAAGCCGCCCTGGTGTGCCGCGTGGCAGGATTAACAACAACGTTGCTACCGTTGCAGTTGCCAGGAGCCATGGCGGCGGCAAGGGGTGCTCGTACAAGGCCAGCGGAAACCCCGATAACCACTGCAAAGCCGCCATCATCCACGCGGTAAGCCTATGCGCAAGTTCAAGCAGCCAGCCTGCGGGAACAATCATCGCCAATAGGGCAAGAGGCGTAATGGCAAACTCTACCATCGGAATAGCAAAGGCATTGCCAAACGGCGAAGCAAGCGAAAACCCCTGGAACAGAGCCACCATTATTGGAACCATCGCTAACGTGATGGCCAGTTGTACCCTAACCGCCGGTTGCCAACCCTGGCCAGGTTTGACGCGCCCATTCAGCGTCAGCAAAATCACCGCCACCGCACCAAAGGAGAGCCAAAACCCCGCAGCCATGGGAGCCCAAGGATCCATTGCCAACACAGCCAGCAGCGCCAAAGACAGCACATTGCGCGAGCTGGTTTCCCGCCGTGCAATCATGCATAAGACTGACACCGCGAGCATCACCAAAGCACGTTGTACCGGAATGCACAACCCGGCAAGCAACGCGTAAATGCCCGCAGCCACCAGCCCTATCACCGCTCCGGCCAACCGTGCCGGGCAGCGCCTTGAGAGCCACGGCAACCTGCGCCACACCAGCATGCACAGCCCCCCTATGGCCAATGCCACCAGTGTGATGTGCGACCCCGATATGGCAACCAGGTGCAGCACCCCTGTGCGCCGTAGGATTTCCGATTGTTCCGCACTGATCGCACCCTGATCGCCCACAGCGAGTGCCACTAGAATTCCGCGGTACGGTGCATCCGGGAGTGCCGCTTCAAATTTCTGGCGGATGTACGCCCGCAAGCGGTGAACGCGATTCATCCAGCCGCTGGTTTCTGCAGCAACCAGCACCCCATTTCCACGGACATACCCGGTTGCCCGTAGCCCCCATTCCAGTAGCCAGGCTTCGTAATCGAACACGCCCGGAGCCATCGCCCCATGCGGACGCAGCAAACGCACTGGCAACTGCCAACGCTCTCCCGGTTGCACAGCGGGTAAGGGCAACGGCTCATCTCTGGAACCTTTGCGCCCGCCATACCAAGACAGCAATACTTGGCGCGGCACACCGGCGTAACCTGGTATCCCTTCGTATTTGGCCGCGTCCACGTGTTCCACATCGAACACGAAGCGAACCCCATTGCCACGCTCTTCAGGCAGCGAAGCAATCACGCCGGTCAGTAGCAGGTCACGCCCTTCAAGGACGGGGTCGAGGGCATCCTTCATCCGAACATCGGCCCGCCACGCCGACCAGGTATATCCAAGGATAAAGGCCGCCACCAGACACGGTATCCATGACACACCCCGCAGCAACCTTGCCATGCGCTCATACCTGCAAAATACAATCACGACAAGCGATGCAGCAGCAGGCATCCAGCCCCACGCTGCCCAAAATGGCAAATCCGCCGCCCATTGCAGGCAGCAAACACCAAAGAGTATGCCAAACGCGATTAAATACATTCTCTAATAATGCCAAAAACATTATTAAAATGCAAACACCATAAATGTAGTTCACTTGCCTACGTAATCCTGCACCCTCAGATCAAAAACAAACGGGCGGCATCCCGCCGCCCGCTCAACCCGAAATACCCTAAAAGGGAGCTGCTGCTTACCTCAACCGTCGGCGTTGATCCGCGAAATCAGCACGTTAAGCACGTCATTGACCCTTTCATTGTCGATCTGGCAGGTTCCCGCCGCCTCATGTCCGCCGCCGCCGTAACCGAGCATCAGTTCACCGATGTCGGTCCTGCTGGAGCGATCCAGAATGGATTTCCCGACGGCCAGGACAGTGTTCTGTTTCTTCAGCCCCCACATGACATGGATGGAAATGTTGCACTCGGGGAATAGCGCGTAAATCATGAAGCGGTTGGTGGCATAGATGATTTCCTCGTCGCGCAAGTCGAGCATCACCAGGTTCATGTACACGGTGGAGCATCGCCTGATTTGCTCCCTGGCTTTTTCGACGTGCTGGAAATAAAGGTCTTTGCGTTCCTTGACATCGGGAAGTTCCAGGATTTCATCAACACCATGCTGTTTACAATATCCGATCAACTGCATCATCAGGACGTAATTGCTGATGCGGAACTCGTGGAAGCGCCCGAGGCCGGTACGGGAGTCCATTAGGTAATTGAGCAGCACCCAACCTTTTGGGTCGAGAATTTCTTCTCGGCTGAATTGGGCACTGTCCGCCTTATCGACGGCCTTCATCATGTCATCGGAGATATTGGGGAAAGTGGCTTTGCCTCCGTAGTAGTTGTAAACCACGCGTGCTGTGGAAGGTGCTTCCGGATCGATGATGTAATTGTCGCCGTGCACCTCCCCGTGGGTGCGGATGGTTTCGGAAGAGTGATGGTCGAACACAAGATGCGCGCCGGGGACGTAAGGCAGGTTGGTGGTAATGTCGCGCCCGGTGACACGGATCAGGCCATCCTGCATATCCTTGGGATGAACAAATTTGATTTCATCCAGGAGATCGAGTTCTTTCAAGAGTACGGCACAGACCAATCCATCGAAATCGCTGCGCGTGACCAAGCGGAATCGTTGTTCTTGGCGCACGGATACCTCCAACAAAAAATGCGAGGAGGCTATTAGAGCACGGCACATGCGTAGGGCAAGGCGTGAGTTCGGGCCGCACTGCGTAACTGTTCACGGCGGCTGTGTTATGGCATTGCCTGAACACAGGGCCAAGTCTTTAGCGTATGATAAAGACATTACTTTACCCGGTCTCAGAGACCCTTAAAAAGTAGCGTTACGGCTCGCCAGAGGAACTGCTTCCCGTCTTCCCGTCCGCTATTCACTCAGAGGAAGAGGATAAAGGGGCGGTGATGTACTACATGATCCATGCGACAGATCACGGCAAAGCTTCCGGCTTCATGTGGAAAGCATACAAACAAATGCATCCACGTCTCAGTACGGTTCACAGTTCGGCTTTGATGCACCTGACTTTGAGAAACAGATGCTGGAAGGTGAATGACCGATGCGCCGCGAATCACAGCAAACAAAGAGAGCCGGTCTCCCGCCCCTCTTTGCTGCTCAACGAAACAAAGCTGCAGTGCTCACTGCAACTTGATTTCCACGTCCACGCCCGCTGGGAGGTCCAGTTTCATCAGGGCATCGACAGTCTTGTCAGTAGGATCGATGATGTCCATTAGCCGCAGGTGGGTGCGGATTTCCATCTGGTCGCGCGAGGTTTTGTTGACGTGCGGCGAGCGCAGCAGGTTGAAACGCTCGATGCGGGTCGGCAGGGGAACAGGGCCGCGCACCACTGCGCCGGTGCGCTTAGCGGTATCGACGATTTCAAGCGCGGATTGGTCGATCAGCCTGTAGTCGAAGGCTTTGAGACGGATACGGATTTTTTGGTTTTGCATGATTTTTCCCAAAGAGCGGGACACACGAGGCTTTGCCCCGTGTGCCGATGTAAAAAGTGTTACTCAATGATTTTCGCAACGACCCCGGCACCGACCGTGCGCCCGCCCTCGCGGATGGCAAAGCGCAAGCCCTCTTCCATCGCAATCGGCGCGATCAGGTTTACCGTGATCGACACGTTGT
>WQYV01000110.1 GCA_009781085.1 Betaproteobacteria bacterium | reverse complement strand
CGCCGAAGGCGTGACGGAGGGAGTTCAACGCTTGGATACGCTCAATAGCCAAACAACCTGCCACCCGAACCGGCGTTTACTCCTTCCGTCACCCGCCTTCGGCGGGCGACACCTTCCTCAGGAAGAAGGCTCTAGTTTGGGCGCTACGCGCCAGGGCAAACGATATGAAACTTTGTCAGCAATCTGGAACCCCGGCCTGAAGGCCGGGGTTTCGACCGCAGCCATTGGGGAGGGGATGCAAACCCCTTCCCAATGAGTCAGACCGACAGCCCTGAAGGGCTGTCGCTGTTTTTTTGCTGGAAAAATTCTGCGGCCTTAACGTCCTGAAAACCGCCGAAGGCAAGACCATCTGGCCGCAGGAGGAATGGTTCCGGAATCTGAGTTGTCGTTCAACTCTTGAAAAAGTAGAGATGTAGAATCTCGCCCGCCTGCAAACACTTTCAGTCTCAAAGGAGTGAACCACATGTTCAGCCGCATTTTCCCCGTCCTGCCCCTCACGCTGTTTTTTGCGGCAGGTTGTACACAAACTGGGACGCATAGTTTTGTGCCCGACTCATCAAGCGGGCTGGAAAAAAGACCGGAAGGGCGAGAAAATGTGGCAAAGGACCTTGTCAAGGTAAAAGTCAATCGTAAATTCGGCTATATCGATACCCAGGGCGAGTTAGTGGTTCCGCCAAGGTTTGAGGAAGTAGGGGATTTTGCCACTAATGGCTTGGCGGCTGTTCAGGAAAATGGGGAAAACGGGAAATTTGGCTATATCAATACTCAAGGTGAAATGGTGATTTCTCCGAGATTTGAGTTTGCCAAAGATTTTTCCACCAATGGCTTGGCGCGGGTCAAGGAAAGCGGGAAATTCTGCTATATCAACACTCAGGGCGAGGTGGTAATTCCGCCGAATTTTGACTGGGCATGGGATTTTTCCGCCAACGGCCTGGCGGTGGTCGAGGAAAATGGAAAATTTGGCTACATCAATGCCCAAGGCGAAATGGTGATCTCGCCGAGGTTTGAGAGTGTCGACGCATTTTCCGCCAACGGCCTGGCGGCGGTCAAGGAAAACGGGAAACTCCGCTACATTAACGCCCAAGGCGAAGTGGTCATTCCGCAGAGCTTTGACTGGGCAGGGAATTTTTCCGCCAACGGCCTGGCGGTGGTCAAGGAAAATGGAAAATTTGGCTACATCAATGCCCAAGGCGAAATGGTGATCTCGCCGAGGTTTGAGAGTGCCGACGCATTTTCCGCCAACGGCCTGGCGGCGGTCAAGGAAAACAGAAAATGGGGCTACATCAATGCTCAAGGCAAAATGGTGATTTCGCCGAAGTTTGAGAGTGCCGATACATTCTCCGCCAATGGTTTGGCTTGGGTCGGGAAAAATGGGAAATACGCTTATATCAATACCCAGGGCGAAATGCTAACGCCGCCGAAGTTTGAGTATAAGGGGCTTTTTTCTGCCAATGGCTTTGCACAGATCAGGAGAAATGATGGGGGCTATGACTACATCGACAACAAGGGCAAAATTATTGCAAGCACGGAGATATTGGAGACATGCGGTTATCTTGAAGTTCTGAAAAATGCACGGGGTGAGATCACTTGGCCGCTACCTGAAAGATATCGGGCTCTTTGCAAAATATTCGAGGAAGGCGATGGGGCTGGGACACATAGCTTCATACCCGCATCATCAAGCGAGCCTGGTAAAATATCGAATATACCCAAGGGTATAAATCTTTCGCCTATAAATTTGAATGGTAAATGGGGCTATATCAACGGCAAGGGAGAAATGGCGATTACACCAAAATTTGCGAATGCAAAAGATTTTTCCGCCAGTGGCTTGGCGCGGGTTCAAGAAAAAAGCTATGGGAAATGGGGCTATATCAACATCAAAGGTGATGTGGTGATTTCACCAACATTTGAGAAAGCAGAGGATTTTCGCGCCAATGGCTTGGCGCGGGTCGTGGGGGAGCATGGCTACGGCTACATCAATACTCAGGGCAAGGCAGTGGTTCCGCTACAGTTTCAGAATATTGGGAAGTTTTCCGATAATGGCTTGGCATGGGTCATGGAAGGCGGGAAATATGGCTTCATCAACACCCAAGGCGAGATGACGATTCCCCCAAGGTTTGAAGGTGCAGGAAATTTTGCTGGCAATGGCTTGGCGCCAGTCCAGGAAGAGTCGGAATTCGGCCACAGATATGGTTACATAAACGTTCGAGGAGAGATGGTGATTCCGGCGAGGTTTGAAAATGCATGGGATTTTTCCGCCAATGGCGCGGCCCGGGTCGAGACGTTTGGTGAAAGGTTTTACATCAACGCCAAGGATGAAATTGTAATTCGATCGAAATTTGGCTCTGGCGGCGATTTTGCCGCCAATGGCCTAGCAAGGGCTAATGATAAGCTGAAATCCGGCTTCATCAATGCCCAGGGCGAAGCAGTGGTGCCGATTCAATTTGAAAGCATCCGCCCTTTTGCCGCCAATGGCTTGGCAGCATTTTATGAAAACGAAAAATGGGGCTATCTTAACACACAGGGCAAGATAGTGATTCCGCCAAGATTTATGTACGCGGGCGATTTTAACGCCAATGGCTTGGCGTTAATCGAGGAAAATGAAAAGAAGGGCTTCATCAATGCCCGGGGCGAAATGGTAATCCAGCCCAGGTTTAACTGGGCATTGGACTTTGCTGCCAATGATTTGGCGCAGGTGGAACTGGAAAATGGAAAGGTGGGCTACATCAATGCCAGGGGCGAAACTGTCGTGAGCATCGATCAGTTGAAATCGTGCAATTACCTTGGAGTCTTGATGAATCCTCAGGGTAAAATCATCTGGCCGCCGGCGGAAGAACTCCAGGCTCTGTGCAGCAAGAAATCGAAAAATAACTGACCCAACCGCCCCAACCCGCTTCCCAAAACCCAGCCAGGAACCTCAAAATTCCAGTTTCCGCCACAGCCTGAAAAATTCTTCCCATGCCCTTATCCAACCTGTTCAAGCGTGTTTCCCAAGCGCCCACCAATCCCGGCACGGTGGTCAAGCCACGCCAGTTCGATGTTGCCGAGCTTTATCAGGGGCCGGTGCAATCGGAGGTGGCGCCGGGAGAGGCGTTGCCGCTCGACGAGAAGTTGCGGCAGGCCTATTTCTGGATCGTCAATAACGCCATCATCAGCCCGCATTACGATATCGAATATAACGACGGCCCAGCGCAGACCTATGTGCTTGGCGACAGCAAGCGGACCCTGACGCTGCCGTCGGCACAAAGTTATTCGAGCTATATTCTGCTGCCGCTGCTGACTTTTGCCACGCGCAGAAAGTGCCTGTTTGTCGGCGGGCCGGGGCGCGGCAAGACGGCCAGCGCGATTTTGATGGGCGTTCTGGCCGGTTATCCGCTCAAGGAGGTGCGTCGCGCGATGCAGCACGGGCATCCGCAAATGACTATTGCCGACCTTTTGGGCAATCCCTTGCCAGCCGATCTGGTCAATGCGCAGGATATGGAGTCGATCCGCATTGCGTGGCGCCCCTGGCTGTCGATGCGAGTGAAAATTGTCGATGAGTACAATCGCATTCCGACCCGGACGCAAAGTGCGCTTCTGACGGTGATGGGCGATAATTACGCGGAAGTGCTCGGCCATATCCATGAATGTCCCGAATCCGCCTGGTATCTGACGGCAAATGACGACCGAGGCGGCGGCACGTATCAGGTGATTGAGGCGCTGCGTGATCGGATCGACGTGATTGTCGAGGCCCTGGCGTTCAACCCGCGTTTTCTTGGCGACTTGCTGTTGCGCATCGAAGAAAACGTCCGGCCCGAGGAAGTCGCGCCGCGTGATGTCATTTTCACGGCGGAGGAAGTCGACCGGATGGGCGAGGAAATCCGCGCCGTGGCCGTCCCTGAGGCAGTGCGGTGGCGGTTGGAGTTTTTCTGCGGACAGTTTGAATTTTTTGAAACCGCAGGGGTGCAATTCGAATATATGACGAAGGATACGGCCAGGCTCTCCGGCGTCGACTGGGGGCAGGTCGTTGCGGCGGATAATGGCCGGGACCGGCTGAAAGACTTGGGCTGCCAGACGAAAAACGGGGTCTCGGTACGCAACCTGATGACCTTGCTCGTGTTCGCCAAGGCGCTTGCTTATTTTCGCGGCAACCGCGAGGTGGCGCTGGAGGACTTGCGCCAGATCCTGCCGTTCGTCCTGCACGACAAGCTTCAGCCCGACCTGGAAGCCCCGTTTTTCAACTCCCCGGAAAACGCAGGCTACCGTACCGACCGCCTGAGCTGGCTTCGGCATTTGTTCGATTTGTCATGCAATGAGTTCGACCGCCTCGACCTCGACCGCAACGACCCGGTGCGCGAGCTTGCCGCAGAATTCGCGCTTGGGCTGGACGGCGTCAGCGAACGCGAAACGCGCTCGCGCCTCTCGAAGATCGAACGGCTGGTCGGCACACTCAGCAAGGGGCGCAAACTTTACGGGCCGCTGTACGGCGACTTGCAGAAACTGAAATACCTGCACCAGCGCTATACCAATTACCTGCACTGGCTACGCGCACAGTAACTTTTTCCGATCATGCCGGTTTCCGACGATTTTGCCCGCATCCTCGCTGCCGAACGAGCCGGGTTCAATGCCCGCGCCGCAGGGGCGGCACGCCGCACGCCGGGGTTCAGCATGGAAACGCTTGCCGCTTTCCTGGAATCCGGCGTGGACGGTGTCGTGGCCGCAGTCGCCAAAACGGTTCCAGGCTGCGCCACGGCAGTGGCTGAAGCCGCTTACGGCATCGCGCTGACCTTGACCTCGCAGCGGTTGGTCGGGCCGCAGGCACGTAGCCGGTTGGTAGGGCGTGCCTGGGCCGAGTTGTTTCCTTTGTGTGCGCGGCGGGTTGCCGAAGCGCCCGACGAAGTCCTGGGCGCATTGAGCAACGCGGCGCTGTATCTGGACAGCGCCCCTAACCTGCGCGGCGACGAGTGGCTCCGTTCCCTGTCTGCCCTTGCCGGAAATGCCGAAACCGTCCCCCAACTGCTGGCGCTGGGGCAGGTGCTCGCCTGGCGTGCCGGGGCGGCGCATTTGCGGGATAGCGCACTCGCCGCAGCTTCAAGGTTGCCGGAACCGCTTGTGCTTGCCGCCGTTGGCGCTGCGCCTGGGGACGGGTGGGGGAGGGTGCATGCACGCCTCGCCGCTGACCCGTGGTGGTTGCCCGAATGGGGGGAGGGCATGCCGCCACTGCCGCAAGGGAAAAAAGTGGGGGATTTTTCCGGCTTCGGGGGCATTTTCCGCCAACCGCCGGAAGTCCGCGCCAACGCCAGTGGGTTCTGGGTGAAAAGCGGCGACCGGTACAGCCTATTGACTGCCGATGCCTGGGGCGCGATGTTGCATCGGGCAAGCAAGGAAGAATACGGCCAGCCGTTTTCCTGCGCCGCACCCGCCCCCATGCTCGACGGCAGCCGCCTGATGCTTGCGCGTGGCGGCATCGAACTCGACCTTCCCGCCGAAGGGCTGGGCATCGCCTGGAACGGGCATACGGTTGCGGTGACTTCCCCATATTCCTACTCGATCCGGCTTTTCCCCCTGCAATGAGCCTACTGGACCTACTGAAAACAAAAAACACCCAAAAGCAGCAGTTGGCGGAACGCTGGAGGCAGGCATGGCCGCAGGCATTGGAGGCATGGAGCAAATACACCCGGTTGCGTGACCCGCTTTTGTGTACCAACCGGGCCGAAGCGGCGAAGGAAGGGCTGACGGGCACTTTCGCGAAGATTTACCTTCGCGACCAACGCATTGTCATCGACCTCGAAACCGTGGCCAAACTCGGGCTGGGGGACTACGCGGTCGAGATACTGGCGCATGAAATCGGCCATCATGTGCTGGCACCCGCCAATGCCACTGATCATTTCCGCCTGCTTGCACGCGTCCGCCGCAACCTGCCGATGCTCGAACAGCATGCGCCCGTAGTGGTCGTCCTCTATCTCGACCTGCTGGTAAACGACCGCTTGCAGCGCCGTTGCGCGATGCGCATGGCCGACATCTACCGGCACATGGCAGCCTCCCCTGAGGCACAGCAAGGCAGCAACGCGGTCTGGGACCTCTATATGCGGATTTACGAAAACCTGTGGCAGCTTGAGCCAGGCAGCCTCAGTTCCCGGGAAAAGGGCGGGGGCGCAAATACGGATATAAAAATGGATGCATGGCTTGGTGCCCGGCTGGTCCGCGTCTACGCCGACGACTGGCTGGCCGGTGCGGGGCGTTTTGCCACCTTGCTGGTACCGTATCTGGTGGAAGACAACAAAAACAGCAAAGCACAATCGCCGATTCCTTACCTGCTCGACACAACGGATGCGGTGGCCGGCTGCGACCCGGCAGGCGGCATCGATATCGAGCCTGACGAAGTTGCCCCGCATCCGAGCGAAGACCCAGCCATTACCGGAATGGAACTGGAAGAGGGGACGCAAGAAGGTTCTCAGCAGCAAGTGGTTTACCTGTCGCAAGGCCAGGCACGCGAACCTTTCGAATACGGGGAAATCCTGCGTGCCGTAGGGATCAAGCTCGACGACCATGAAACCGCAGCCCGCTATTACCGGGAGCGTGCGCTGCCCCATCTCGTCCCTTTCCCAACCCGTCCTGCGCCGGAATCGACGGAACCTCAATTGGAAGGGCTGGAACCCTGGGAAATCGGCGACCCGCTCGACGAATTGGATGTTGTCGAGGGTGCCCGACCCCGTGACCGTGAGCATGCGGTCGGCGCGGATGGCCCCGCCCTGGTTGTTGATCTGGTCGGCCGTCAAGGTGACGTTCTGGCCCTCCAGGCCCTGGTCAGGGCCTTGCGTGCTGGTGTTGGCCACGCTGGCGGCGCGTATGTCCAGCGTGGCGCCGGAGCGCATCAGCCCGCCGCTGTTGTCGGCGCTGCCCGCGCCCAT
>WQYV01000109.1 GCA_009781085.1 Betaproteobacteria bacterium | reverse complement strand
TCAGAAAGCTACTGCATTTATGGAGTTTTTGGTTAAAACCCCAGAACGGGTAATGTCATATTTCAAACATCCCCATGTTCAGTATGCTGCATTATCTTGTAATTGATTGCCGGGTTAATAAACTGGCAAGGCTCATAACGCCTTTCTGTTGCCCATGTCAGTAATATTGAGTTACAGCGAGCGGCCGGGCGGCCAATTACCGTGATGCGCGGCGCGGCCATCCTTGACCCTGAAGCATGTCCGCCGATGTCTCCTTGGCCTCATGCCACAATGGCTAGAGGCTGGGTATCCTCTTCAGTTATGGTCGCCGCAGAATCCAGGGCCCGCCGGACACCGTCCTGCAATTCCATGAGTTCCCCAATCAGCGTCTCGGTCGATAGCTCGGATTGTTTCAATTCTTCGACCCGGTTTTCGAGGGTGTCGGTTGCTTGGTGGATGCGCCGGACGCTTTCCAGGCGGCGCTTGAGTTGCAATTGGTATTCCCGTACCTGGATTTCGAGTGGAGCCATCACTGCCCGCAACCATTGGTCGACATCGCGGTTGACGGCCTCGAAAATGCGGTGTACCTGGACTGCAGCCGTCTCGAAAAACTTTTTCATCAGGACGCGCTTCTCGGTCGTTACCAGCATCAAGGGAGTGCCCAGATGGCGATGGCAAACGCTTTCCAGGTGGTTGAGTTCCGCTTCGCAACGGCGCACAGAGAATTTTTCGGGTGGGGTGAGTTTAAGCCCGTGTTCGACGCTGAAACGCTTATACATGGCGTCAAGCATCCGGTAGATCTCGGAGATGTCTGCCTCGGCTTCGCCGATATGGGTACGCATGCGCTGGAAGAAATCCTTCATCGCCTCGCGCAGCCCCAGCGAAAAACGCGATCCAAGCATGGCGTCGCGCGTCTTGCGGGTTTCAATGCGCAGGGTGTCCATCCCCAGGTGCGAAAGCAACTGGTTGGAGAGCCCGGTAAAGACTGAGCGCACGGCGTAGTATTTTTTGAGGCCCTGTTCGAATTCGTCCTTCTCGACGCGGATTTTGTACATCATGTACTCGACGACGCCGCGATTCTTGCCGTGTAGGCTGTCCAATTCCTGAAGCTGCCCTTTTACCCCGATGAGCCGCGCTTGGAGCAGCACTTCGGCTTGATGGATCAGATTGCGGGTTTCCCCCAGGGTGTTTTCGCGGACGATTTCCTGCTTGGAGGGAAGCAAATCTTCTGACAGCACACGTTCCAAGGTCAGCAGGCGACTTTTTACGAGCAGGTTCTTGTCGTGATTGACGCGGGCTACCAACCCTTTTTGAGCCGAAACGGGAAAAATCGACCCCTCGCTGATTTCGAGCGTTTCGCTGACTGACTTTACCTGCCGTTCAAGTTCAGCGTCGATACTGGCATCATCGCGCAAGCCGTCCCAGAGGCCATCGATCTTGTTGAGCACAACCAAGCGTCCTTTTTCACGTGCGCCAGTGCTGACGAAATCGCGCCATACCGTCATGTCGCTTAAGGTTACGCCTGTATCGGCTGCAAGGATGAACAATACGGCGTGTGCATTCGGCAGCAGCGAAAGCGTCAGTTCCGGCTCTGCGCCAATTGCATTGAGTCCTGGGGTGTCGAGCACCACTAACCCCTGTTCGAGCAGCGGGTGCGGAAATTGGATCACGGCATGACGCCATCTTGGCACTTCGACCAGGCTGTCGGCACCAGGTTTGAGCCCCGCCTCGCCGTTTGGGTCGATTTTGAAACCCAAGTCCAAGGCTTCTTCTTCTGTTACCCTATTTACTTCGCTCACCCGCGCCAATATCGCTTGGAGTTTGGCGGTCGATTTGGTGTCGAGCGGTTCTACCGTCCAGCATTCCGGCAATAGCTTAAGTTCGCTTACCGGTTCCGTGCGCACGCGCGTCCCTATCGGCAGCAGGCGCAATTCCGGCGTGGCGCCCGGCGCCCATTGCAGTTCCGTGGGGCACATCGTCGTGCGTCCAGCGCTTGAAGGCAGGATACGCCCGCCGTGTTCGGCGAAAAAAATCGCGTTGATGAGTTCGGATTTGCCACGCGAAAACTCGGCGACGAACGCGACAGTAAGTTTGTCGGCACGCAGGCGTTCAATCAAGTATTGCAGACGCTGGTCGGCTCGTGCATCGCAAACGTCGTTGTTGTTCAACCAACTGCGTAATTTCAGCACCGCGTCGATCGTCTCGTTGCGCCATCGGCTATAAGCTGAAAACTGTTCGGCCAGAGTCATATCGGTTCGTCCATCGCCCGGTATCTCCGGGCACTTCAGTATACTGGATGAGGCAAGAGGGATTAACACAAATTAACGCTATTACATGGTATGTGTCTAGTCTTAGCTTAACCCCCGCAGTGGGCGGGGCAGGGGAGCCCGGGACAAGCGGCAACAGCCGGAAAGCTTACCTCCAACTGTACCGGGAACCGATGATATCGTGACCCTTCGCTTTTCTTGCACTTGCCGTCACCCCTTTAAAATACATACCATAGCATATTGGATTTATTGGCTCCGCCATAACCATCCGATCTTTCCGTAACCTCTAATCGTCGCACCGTTGGATCGTTTGCCATGAAGCATCTGCCCGCTCGTATCATCGCTTTTCTTGGAATTATCCTGGCATTTTGTCTGCCGCCCCCACTTGCCTTCGCGGACGAGCCTGAGGGATCGCCCGAATTTAACATGAACACAGATACTAACGCGGACAATCCGGACGGGGACGAAGATGACGATGATGCTAATGGCGAACTCGATATGCCCGACATCGGCACCAATGCCGACGCCGATGATGTACCTGCCATCGAGAAACCAGGTGAATTTCCAGCCCAGGAATTGAGCGCAGAAACACTCCAGGATTTCCTGCTCGCCGAAATTGCCGCCTCGCGTGGTCAATTCCAGGAATCGGCACAAGCCTATATAGCGCTCGCGCGCAAAACTCGCGACCCGCGTATTGCACACCGCGCCGCGTACATCGCCACTCATACGAAAGAAAACCAACTCATCGCTGAGGCTGCGCGGCTGTGGGTCGAAATCGACCCCAACTCAAAGGAAGCGCGCCAGTTCGCGAACTACGTCGAACGTGGGAGCAGTCCCTCCATTGACAAGATACAGGAAGCCCTGGCGCGTACCTTGGCTCAGAACCCCGAGAAACTCGTCCCCAACTTGTTGGGGCTTAATCGCGTCCTCTCGAAAGCTGAAAACAAGGACGTGGCGTGGAACCTCATTTATCGTGTGACCGAACCTTATCTCACGTACCCGGAAGCCCATTTTGCACGCGCCCAGGCCGCCCTGATCGCCAAGCGCCCGATGGAAGCGACAGGTGCGATCGATCGTGCACTTGAACTGCGTCCCAACTGGTTGCCCGCGCTGATACTCAAAACCCATATTTTGGTTGAAGTTGGTGTGGCGGATCAGGCCAATTCGATGCTCAAAGCCGCGCTGGAGAGGGAACCGGAGAACCGCGAGCTTCGGATTGCCTATGCCCGTAGCCTGGTTGCCGCCAACAAATTCGCTGCCGCACGCGATGAATTTAATATTCTGCTTGCCGCTACTCCTAGCGACAGTGACCTGCTCTATACCATCGCAATGCTTTCCGCCGAGATTGGCGATATTGCCACCGCTGAGCCGATGCTGAAGAAGGTACTGGCTTTGGGTCATCCGCAAGCCGATATTATCCGGCTCCAACTCGGGAAGATTGCTGCTGACCGGGGTGAACACGCCGCTGCGCGGAAATGGTTTGATGCTGTAAGCCCTGGCGGGTATACCGCTGAAGCGCGTATCCGCAGCGCCCGGAGCCTAGTAAAGGAAGGCCGTCTCGACCAGGCACGCAAGCTCTTGCACGATGCCCCAAACCCAGACATTCAGCGCCGTTACTTGTTTGCCGAGTCCCAACTGCTTGCGGATGCAGGCCGTGCTCGGCAGGCATTCGATCTTATCGAGAAGGCCGTGCACGAGAATCCAGACGACAATGACATGCTCTATGAGTCTGCCATGCTTGCGGAACGCATTGGCCTGTACGAAACTATGGAGGTGCGGTTGCGCAAGCTCATCGCCCTGGTTCCTGAGCACGCGCACGCCTACAATGCGCTTGGTTATTCGTTGGCTGACCGTGGCCTGCGCCTGGAAGAAGCTGGGCAGCTGATCGCCCGTGCCTTGGAAATCCTTCCCAAGGATCCATACATCATTGACAGCATGGGGTGGTTGCACTTCAAGCGCGGCGACCTACCGGGGGCGCTGGAATTGCTTGAACAAGCCTATTCTATTCGCGCTGACCCCGAAATCGCTGCCCACCTCGGTGAAGTGCTATGGCGGCTGAACCGTAGCGACGAAGCACGCAGCATCCTTGATAACGCGCAAGCGGCAAACCACGATAACGCGGCTTTGAAAAAGACAATCCAACGCCTGTACCAAACCTCGGGGGAGAACGCCCCGAGGAAGAAGCATTCAGGTAAGAAACGTTGAACTGTCTCTGCTTACTGCTTCGCTCAGGGTTCGTCGGCCACACCCTTCGTGCCTGGATGGCAGCGCTTACCGCTGGCACCCTTACGGCCGCCTGCACTCTCAGCCCTACTGTGCCGCCGCCCGAACCCGTAGCGCGGCAAACGTTCGATACCTTTTCGCTCTCGGGACGCCTTTCCGTCAGCGACGGCAAACAGTCTGCCTCGGGGCGGCTGGAGTGGGAGCGCCGTACCGGAACGGATCGATGGACGGTCTCCAGCCCGCTTGGGCAAATCATTGCCCGGATCGATTTCGGCCCGGACGGTGCGGAGGTTTTGTTTGCCAACGGCGAGCGCCGGTATGCCCCGCAAGTCGCTGACCTTGTTCCGATATTGCTCCCTGGCGCGGCTGAGGCTGGTTTGCCGCCTGAGCGCCTGGCCGCCTGGGTGCAAGCCGCGCCACCCGGCGGCGCGGAGATACGGACGCTCGACGTACGGGGACGCCCCGCACGGCTCATCGACAAAGGCTGGATCATCGATTACCTTGGCTATCGGGATGAATCCTCCGAAGCCATGCCGCGCCTTGTCGACATTTCCCGCGGAGAATTTCGGCTGCGCCTAGTCGTTGATCGTTGGGAAACGGGAATGCCATGACACCCTCCACACGCATGGCATCGCCTGTTTCGCCTTTGCCTGGCCGCCTTGAAGGCTGTCCAGCTCCAGCCAAACTCAACCTTTTTCTGCATGTTGTCGGGCGGCGTGCCGATGGCTATCATTTGCTACAAACCGTTTTCCGCCTACTCGACTGGGGAGATACCCTTGATTTCACCATCCGCAAAGATGGCGAAATTCGCCGCACGAACGTCGTTACCGATGTGCCGGAAGAGACTGACCTCTGCGTGCGTGCGGCGCACGCCTTGCAACAGGCCACTGGCTGCTTGCTAGGCGCCGACATCACTGTGCACAAATGCTTACCCCTGGGCGGGGGGCTTGGCGGCGGCAGTTCGGATGCCGCTACTACCTTGATGGCGCTTAACTATCTCTGGAATACGCGGCTCGATCCGGTTAGGTTGCGTGAAATCGGTATCAGATTGGGTGCGGACGTGCCTTTCTTCCTCTTCGGGCGCGACGCCTTCGCCGAAGGCATCGGTGAAATCCTGCAACCAGCCACGTTGCCCCCAGCTTGTTACGTCGTGCTCGTTCCTGCCATTAGTGTGCCTACTGCACAGGTCTTCATATCGCCGGACTTGACGCGAAACACACCCCAGATTAAAATGACTAGCTTTACGTTTGAACGCACTCGCAACGATTTGCAGCCAGTTGCCTGTGAGCTCTTCCCAGAAGTGAAGGATGCGCTTTCATGGCTTGGTCAGTTTGCCCCGGCACGGATGACCGGTTCAGGTGCATGTGTTTTTGCCTCTGCAGATTCGCCTGAACACGCGGCGCGGATTATTGGGCAATGTCCGGCACGTTGGCAAGCATGGCAAGCGGTGAACTTGGTACGGCATCCAATGCACAGGTTTGGGACGTAAACAGTTTTTTAAAATGGGGAGTCGCCAAGTTGGTTAAGGCACCGGATTTTGATTCCGGCATTCGAGGGTTCGAATCCTTCCTCCCCAGCCCTATCATGGCGTGCAGGCTTTTGTGGCCTGCCCGTGCCTCTTTGATGAAGGCGCGCCCGTTTGTGCTAAATCGCCACTGGAGCAACAGCCATGCCGTCCGGCAGCCTGATGGTCTTTACCGGTAACGCCAACCCCAAGCTCGCGGCGGATGTCGCCCGTCGGCTGGGTATCCCGCTTGGCGCGGCAACAGTGGATCGCTTCTCCGATGGCGAAGTGCAGGTCGAATTACATGTGAACGTGCGTGGCGAAGACGTTTTCATCCTGCAACCCACTTGCGCGCCCACCAATGAAAACCTGATGGAACTGCTGGTGATGGTCGATGCTTTCAAACGTGCCTCGGCACGTCGTATCACTGCCGCCATTCCCTATTTCGGCTATGCGCGGCAGGATCGCCGCCCGCGTGGGGCGCGGGTTCCGATTACCTCCAAACTCGTGGCTAACATGCTTCAGGCCGCAGGCGTTAACCGGCTGTTGACGATGGATTTGCACGCTGACCAGATTCAGGGGTTCTTCGACATCCCAGTCGACAACGTTTACGCTTCCCCGACGCTACTTGCTGACCTCGGGCAAAAAAATTACGAAAATTTACTGGTCGTTTCTCCCGATGTCGGCGGCGTGCTGCGCGCCCGCGCCTTCGCCAAGCGGCTAGAGTGCGACATGGCAATCATCGACAAACGCCGCCCCAAGGCCAACGTGACCGAAGTCATGAACATCATCGGTGAAGTCGAGGGTCGTACCTGCGTCATCATGGATGATATCGTCGACACTGCGGGAACATTGTGTAAAGCTGCCGAAGCCCTCAAGGAACATGGTGCACGCCAAGTGCTCGCCTACTGTACCCAT
>WQYV01000108.1 GCA_009781085.1 Betaproteobacteria bacterium | reverse complement strand
TTAGCAAAAATAGGGAATTGTTTTTTCAATACGAAGCATCAAAGATGTTGAAAAGCAGCACCACTTCGTACCAAAAAACTACGACTTTTTACATCCTTATTCGTTAAGTGAACAGCATTGGGTCTGGGGTGTGATTAAGGCAAAAGTCTCGTGTCAGTGGAACTTGTGTTTGATTTCACCCTTTTATTTGCACTTCTTTTTCTAATATACCATATTACAAATATGATAAGACTAATGATCCATACTCCGAACCTTAAATAAATAAAAGTAATTGTTTCTGTTATAAATGAAAAAATAATTTCCAGCGGAGTTTGATGCGTGAACTTAAATCTTAAAACAATTTTATTAAAAAATATAGCGAAAAAAATAATTAATATCCAAATATAAGGGATTAAAATACTGCCGAACAATGCCTTCAAAATGGAATTGAATTTAGGCATTAAATAAAACACCGTAACTGATACGCAAGCAATGAATATCAGTAAAAAAATCGATGCAGCAAAATATTCATTCATCTTTAGCAGCCCCTTTCATTCTATTAAGAACATCCTTTTCCTTTGGAGAAGTCGACATTTTAGTAAGGCGTCTAACTGCACTACTGAGAGCACTTGGCCTTGAATAGTCAAAATTCTTAAATGGACCTATACCATTCAACACATTAGAAACAGCCTTTGCGCAATTCATCCAGCAGGTATCTGCGCTTTGTTGCGCAGATCTTTCCTTTATTTGTTTTTCCTCAGCCTTTGTTATTTCAAATGAAAAGGCATTAACATTTCCGCCATCGGCTCTATGAAATAAATAATAGTCATGATAACTGAAATCATCCCCAATTAAAACAGCACCCTTACGGCTAGAAATTTTATGATTAGGATCGCTCATAGCAAAACCGATCCCTTTGGTGTAATGGCCGCAGGGATCAAATAAAGTACGGTCTGCATCTGTTCCTCTTCCAACAAATAAAGACGCATGTTGTTTTCCAGATAATGCCCACCCATTATTGTTAATGAAAACTGTTACATATCCTTTTTCCTCTTCCTTTTTACTAGAGTTAGCTTGCTCTTTCAACAGCCGCGCTTCCTCAGCAGAAATCCCCGCTGTCGCAGAGGCAGTCTGTATCCCTTTCGCTGCCAGGGCCGCTGGTGCCGCCTGTGCTGTCGCCTCAGAGTAAGCCGCCGCCGCAGCCGTAGCAGCCCCATTTCCCCAATCGCCATGCGTGCCACTGGACTGCCCCTTTGAGACCAGCTTCGAGCCGTCCGAAACCTCATCGCCCTCGCGCGCGACCGGCCTGCCGCCGAGCGTCGTGCGTGGGCCATCGTCCCCGGAAGCGCCGGAGACGATGGTGTGCGTGCCCCGGCACTTCGGGCACGTCACCTTGTCCCCGATGCAGGCCACGGGCTTGCCGTCGATGGTCTGCGGCACGGGGCCGTCACGGCCCCAGGCGCTAATCACCGTGCCGTTGTGTGTTGTGGTGTCGCCCAAAACGATGATATTTCTCCCTGCCATGATTCTGAACTCCTTGAGTTGGACTAAACGACCAGGGCTTCCCCCGACCGCGCGGGCCAGGCGGCCACTTCTTCATGCTGCTGAACCGTACGCACATGCAGCCGGGTAAAGCTGTTGGGGGCGCAGTAGAGCGCAAACAGCCGCTCCAAGATGCTTGAAAACAAATACACGCTACCCCCGACGTAGTTGTCTTCGTTCAATGTCAGCGTGATTTCCGTGCCTCGCACAAAGCCGGAAAAATCGGAACCGGTGATGCGCGTCACGGTAGGCTTACTACTGATGGAGACGATGCCCTTGATTTGCCGCCTCACCACAGGGGAATGGCTGAAGTCGTAGAGCGCGAGCATTTCCTTTAGCGCGTCTTGCCCCCCGTCGACCAAGGAGAGGTAGTTGAGCGACAGGTGCGAGACGAGCCGCCACTGCAACCCGCGTTTGCGCGGCGCCCGCACGCTGGGGGTGGGTTTTCGCAGGAGCCGGACGCGCTTCACGACCGAAGGGCCCGCCAGGGTGAAATCAGTATGCCGCCCCGCCTCACCGCCACCGAACGGAATCTGTTCCGGCAAATCGCGGTTGCTGCACAGCAGTTCAAGGCTCAACACTTCCGCTGGCGGGCGCACCGGCTCAAAATCGAGATCGACGATGTGCAAATCCATGTCCAGGCCCTTGTCGTCCGGGCGCGTCGAGGCTTCCCGGTTTGCATGCCAATAGAAGCGTTTTGCTGCGGCTTCATCTCCGTGACAGATCGAATAGAACGGAGGAACCTCGTCGTAGCGCTTATTCTTGTCGGTGATTTCGACCCTTGTCACGCGCTTGATCTGCACTACCTCATAGGCGTTCGGCATTTGCTGATTGGCCCATACCGGGTACGCATCGCGCTGGTGCGTGACGCGGATCGGCTCGCCTGACTGCGTAAAGAGATTGATGATCGGGGTGCAGCCCAGTTTGAAGTGATGCGCCGACACATTGCCCAACAATCGCTGATGGCGCTCGGTATCGGGATAGCGGTCGACCATGCACTGGATCACCAGCTTGTTGCCGGTGAGCTTGGGCGCAATCTCATCGAGGCGCAGGAAGTCTACAAACAGGAATTTTTCCGGGAAAGCGAAGTATTCAGTCAACAACCGATAGCCGAGAAATGATCGTTCGTCGTATTCCAGCAAGCCTTCGTCGTGCCCGAAACCAACCGGCGCGATGCTCGACCCCGGCAATTCGCAAGTGCACGCCGGATTGTTGCTGCCGTCTCCCAAGCGTACCTGGAACGTGTGCGAGAGCAGTAATTCATGGAGCAGGTGCATCAATGCCGGTTCGCCATCCAGAAAAAACCGGAGTTTGTCGAGGCCGATTCCGTCGAGGGTCAGCCCGGCGGGGGTTTGCAGTTCCAGCGTGAGTACCGCTGCCGCCTTCGGCGCGATCTGGCGCAGCCAACTTGATCCGCTGGTCAGTTCCAGCCGTGCCTGTTTCAGGTTGAGCGGGTAGAGGTCAACCGGGTAGCAGGTGCGAAACGTGCAGTTAAAGCCCCCGATGGGGGGCGCTTTCACAGGTTCAAGCCGCGCGATGGTGTAATGGGCTGCTATTTCCGGCTCGTGCGCGTCCAACTCGAATTGCACGATGCTCGCTGCCGGAAACGGACGCAAGTAATGCGGGTACAGTACTTCCAGGAGGCTTTCGACGATCTCCGGGTATTCGTCGTCCACCTTGCGATGGATACGAGCAGCAAGGAACGCGAAGGATTCGATCAGCCGCTCAGTGTGCGGGTCTTCGCAGTGATCGCCTTCCAGTTGCAGGCGAGCTGCAATCTTGGGGTAGCGCCGGGCAAAATCGCCCGACAACCCGCGCAGGTAGCCCAGTTCCCGTTCGTAATAGGGCAGCAGCGATTCGAGCAGGCCCGCCATTATGGTTTCACCCCGAAAGGCCCCACGTTCGGTAGTGCGGGCGCTTTGAGTTCTGGCACATTCTTGATTGGCTCCACGACCTTTTTTGCCGCCTCGGCCTCGGATGCCGCGCGCTTCTTAGCCTCATCCCTCATGGTTTCCGCATTCTTGACCCAGTCCGAATCGGACGTGACAGCCAACCGGAAACCGGTGTTGGCGTTTCGGTAGTCCGGCGCGTAGGCGTTGCGATGGGCCGAACGCAGATACCGCAAATCGTTGCCCCAGCTTCCGCCCCGCAAGACGCGGCCTGACCCCTCGATTGCCCCTTTCGGGTCGTTAATGACGATTTTCGGCCCGCTCATCAACTCTTTCGGTTGCACGATGGTGCCCGATGAACTGGTCAGGCTTGATGCGTAATAGCCTTCACCGTACCAATCCTGCACCCACTCCCAGACATTGCCGTGCATGTCGTGCAGCCCCCAGGGGTTCGGCTGCTTTCCCCCAACCGGGTGCGTTTCCCCATCAGAATTGTTCCAGTACCACGCATGTTCGCCCGCACGGGTGGCATCGAACGGGAATTTCGTCGCCACCCCCGCCCGCGCGGCGTACTCCCATTCCGCTTCCGTCGGCAGCCGGTACTTGCTCGTCCCTTCCAGGCCATTCAAGCGGTGGATGAATTCCTGCACATCATTCCAGGACACGTTCTCGACCGGGCGGTCATCGCCCCGGAACCGGCTTGGGTTATTTCCCATGATTGCCGTCCATTGCTTCTGTGTCACTTCATGTTTGCCCAGATAAAACGCCTGGGTAATCTTGACGGGGTGCTGCGGCCTTTCATCGCCCAGGCATTCCGTATCGCCCTCGCTGCATCCCATCATGAAAACGCCGGGCTGGACGAGCACGAACTCCATTTCATAGGAATTCTTTACATCGACCGGATTGCTCGTGCATCCGCCCACGCACACGAGTGCTGCCGCCAAGGCGAGGGTGAGGGTTGAGGCAGCTTCTGTGCAGGGTTTTCTATCCGGCCAGGATTCAATCATTCTGAACTTCATTGTTGGTTTTCCTTCGGGTGGTATTGGTTCTTTCCCGTCAATCGGGGCGTAAATCCAGCAATTCGCGTAACTGCTTGAGGGTCGGTTCGTCTTTGATGACCGTCTTCAGCCAATGCTCCAGCGGCATCTCCGCCCATTTGGCCGCGCGCTCGGCCAGCAGCGCCACGGGGCTGTGCGGTTCATGCTCACGGAAATACCGCGCAACTTCGCGCAACTGGTGAATGGCCCCGGCACGGCTGGTAATGGGGCCAGAGGGAACGGAAAGGCGAAGCTGGGAATCAGGCAGATGCGGATCATTGGGCGAGGCATCCGGCAAGGGTTGCGACTGATGCATGCCCGGATCGGGGCGGCCACCGCACAGTTCAAACAGCCGACGAGCCACATCCTGGCAGACATCGAGCGCCTCGCGTATCTCGGCAAAACCGGGGGCATCGTCCTCAAAGCATTCCTTTGCCACATAGGCGAGTTCGTCGTATGCCGTCCGTGCATCGGTGAGATCACCGAGCAGCGCCCGATACCAGTCGACCCCGGATTCACGGGCGCTCTTGTTGAAGTCGTCAACGGTGAGCTTCCCTTCCTTGATCGCGGCCTCAAAGGCAGTTCCCCCGCGCCGTTGCAGGTTTTCGACCTCACGCGATTCATTCCAGCGATACCAGTCGTAGCCGCCATGCTGCGGCACGGTCAGGGGGATTTGCCGCAACGCGGTCCCCAACTGGTTATTCAGCCATTCAAGCTTGGCGATGCGTTCTTCCGGATCTTTCGGATAAAGCGTCTCCTGAAAACGCAGCAACAGCTCCCCGGTCAAACGTAAGCCACTTGCTGCGCCCTTGAAACCTTCGAGCCGAGTCATCGCTTCAGCGAACCACGCTGCCAGTTGCAAGTCCTTACTTTGCCTGCCCAGCCCTTCCTCACACAATTGCCGTACCTTGCCCCAATCAGCCACCTTGAGCGTCTTGGCCCATTGCCCTTGGGGCAATGTCGGATCATCGGCACGCCTAGCCTCGACGATCGACTCATAAAAGTTCGAATAGGCGAGGTCTGCCCCCTCCGGGCGATTATCCGAAATAGGCGACAACAACGTTTCCATGTGTACTCCTTGCGATAACTGATTCATGTGGGCTACAGCTCGTTCTTTATAGATTTGCTTGCATTCATTGCGGTTCGTTCATGCTCGCGAAACATCCGGCGCTTCCGCATTTTCATACGCAGCCTGATTGTTTCGGTTCAACGGCCAAAATTAGATGGATACGATTCGACTTAAAAACATATTGAGGAGCAAATACAGCCGTTTCCCGATAGTTTTACAACGATGCACTGAGGGCGGCATCCCCACCATCTCGTGCTCACTTCGCTGTCCCTAATTGCTGCTCGATGACTTTCCGATTACCCGGCTCATAGGCTACATTGCAGTCGCCACACACAATTCTCAAGTTCGGTTTTACCCATATGAGCGACATACATTGAGGGCAAATATAGCATCTCTCGGACTGTTGAATACAACCTGGCCTTTTCAGTCTGAATTTCTTCGCTCTTTGTCGGACTACTAGTTCCGATACACCAAAAAACCCTGCCAATTCTTTGATTGTACATGTTGCATAATTTTTTTTAAAAATTTTATCCAATTTTTCAGTCCAAATGCTTGAGTTAAATTTTCGCAAACCAAGCTCCCTTGCTTTGCGATAAATTGTACCTTCGCTTACGCTAAAATGATCAGCCAATATAGAACATGGTTTTGTTTTATAATTATCAATCAGATATTTAAGGTCATCTTTTGACCATGTCTTAGCAAGACCCAGTTCTTTCTTATTTAAGCCAAGTTTTCTCACATTTATGTAAATAGTATTCAAGGGAAAGCCTAACGTTTTCATCAATTGTTTTGCGGTATATGAACCGTAATTCTGGATCAGATATTCATCATCTTGCTTTGTCCACCTTCGAGGCTGGGTTATAGAGCTTGCCATAATTTTATTCCTCTTTATCGCTTTACAGACAAGGCACCGAGGGCGGCTATCCAAGCAGCCGTTGCATGGAACTGCGTACAAACTCCTATTGGATGAGCAGGAGGCGGCCGTTGTGCACGGCCTTCCTTGTCACGAAAATTTCGGCTTTGGCACCGTCCCCGGCGCGGCCAAATGGTTGCGGTCGCGTAGGTATGGGTCGTTGGGCTCGATCTTGCATTCCCGTTCGACCTCTTCCGGCCAGACGGGGATGGTGCAGGTCTGCATGGCTATCCAGCGGCCTATGGCCCAAACCAGGGCAATTGGGCCCATGATGATGAGCAGGACGTGGAAGCCGCCGGTGAGCGTGAGCAGGAGGCGCTTGAAACCGCCCAAAAAGCTTTCCCGCCGGTCGGCAACGTCCATCACTTGCTCCACCTGCCCGGCCAGATGCCCGAGTTGGTCGGGTTCTTCCATATACCGGCGCACGTATTCCCATTGGGATAGTTTCATCGGCTCGTCTTTGTGGGCTGAAAGGGGCAGAAGTATAAAATCCAGTATGACACTACGGTCTTCTGACATGCGGAAGGCATGAACTTTCTGTGACCCGTGACCGCTCTTCCCAAGAGCGAAATAGAGTTTATCCCAGTCTTCAATCACGACTGTGCCGTCAAGACGAAACCAATAGACTTTGCGTGTCTTGCGGTTGAAACGCATCGGATAATGCGTGTAACGGAAGCATTCTATAAAAATAAAAAATATAAATATACATAAAATGAAAATCATTATTGTGATAAGAATAGCAACAAGCGCAAGCGGAACACTAGGGATTCTCTGAACAACCAGTGAGTTGTTGACATGAAATTGTTTTAGCATCCCCAAAACAGAAAAATGGGCCGATATTCGGCCTTTTATGCGTAAACCCGAAGGCTTTCCCCCTTGTTTTT
>WQYV01000107.1 GCA_009781085.1 Betaproteobacteria bacterium | reverse complement strand
TACCGCCTGCTTTCGCCTCTCGTGCTGTGCTTCCCGCGACAGCCTGCGTCCGTCTTCTTTGTCCATGCAAAATTATATGACAATGACTTGATGTTTGCCAACGCTTAATTGCCGGGTGAATAACCCCGCAGCAAATCAACCTCGTTTATGCCAATGAAGCCGATTTGCTGAATATGGCCTTGTTTGGAAAGACCGCGAAACAATGGCGGGACGAGAATCGCAGCAGCAAAGGAAATATCCGCGACGAAGCCAATGCCCCGCAACTGGTCTGCCTGGCCAACCTGGAAACGCTGAATGCCCACTTCATACATCAAGGCTTGTCGCAGCCAGAACGCCTCAAGTTGTTGAACCAGACTGCAATACAGCAAATGAAGTTGCTGCTGGCGGATTCCGGCGTGTTACGGCTGGAAGGGAAGAAGCAATGAGCCGGATTGATGAACTGATTGCGGAGCTTTGCCCGGAGGGGGTGAAGTTCAAGGCTGTCGGCGACATTTCTTCATATACACGCGGCGTTACTTATAGCAAGAACGACGAACGACCTGACGGTGCAATTCGCGTTTTACGCTCAAACAACATTACGCTTTCATCTAACACCATCAATTTTGAAGAGGTAAAAACGGTCTCTGATTCCGTTCGAGTACGAGAAAACCAATGGTTACGAGCGAATGACATTTTAATAAGTGCGGCAAGCGGCTCGAAAGCGCATGTCGGCAAGGTTGCATATATCTACGAGGATATTGAATATTGCTTTGGTGGATTCATGGCTGTTCTTCGCACCAACGGTCAAATTGATAGTCGTTTTTTCTTTCATTTGCTTATTGGCAGCACATTCAGCGATTACCTTGAGTCGACTCTCTCAACGACAACAATCAACAACTTGAACGCTTCCATCATGAATGCGTATCGCGTTCCCGTGCCGCCGCTCGAAATTCAACACGAAATCGTAAAAGTACTGGACACTTTCACGGAGCTTGAGGCGGAGCTTGAGGCGGAGCTTGAGGCGGAGCTTGAGGCGCGTCGGCGGCAGTACGAGTACTACCGCGACGCGCTCTTCACGCTTGACGGATGCACGCCGACGACAATGGGCGAGATTGGACAGTTTGTTCGCGGTCGCCGTTTCACCAAAAATGACATTGTCGAGGACGGCATTCCGTCCATTCACTACGGCGAGATTTATACGCATTACGGTGTTTCCGCCAACTCCACCATTTCACACGTTCGGCACGACATGGCGCAGCAGCTTCGTTACGCACAACCGGGTGATGTGGTGATTGCAGCGGTCGGAGAAACGGTAGAGGACGTAGGAAAAGCAGTCGCTTGGCTCGGAACCGAGGCTGTAGCGATTCACGACGACTGCTTCCTGTTTCAGCAAGATACGCTGAATCCGAAGTTCGTGTCTTATTATTTCCAAACTGAAGCATTCCATTCGCAGAAAAACAAATATGTCGCACGCGCCAAGGTGAAACGTTTGTCTGGCGAGAGCCTTGCCAAGATCACCATTCCTGTTCCACCAATGGAAGAACAGGAGCGCATCGTTTCCATCCTCGACAAGTTCGACGCCTTGGTAAATGACCTTTCATCTGGCCTGCCCGCCGAGATCAAAACTCGTCGTCAGCAATACGAGTACTACCGTGACAGGTTGCTTACTTTCAGGGATTCAAAATGAATCATATTTTTTTGGATGCCAATATATTTTTGCAATGCAAGAGTTTGGATCAACTCCCATGGGGTGACATCACGGAAAATCAGGATGCAGTTCTTTTGATTCCGCAAGCAGTGCAAAAGGAAATTGATAAATTAAAAAGTGATGGCAATGGGCGACGTTCTAAGCGAGCTAGAAAAGCAAGTTCACTTTTCAAGGAAATCATCAGGGCGGACGAATGTACAAAGAAGATATCGTGCGGTAGAGTATCAATTGATATAACTTTTCCCCCGTCGATTCGAAAAGAGAAAAGGAAGAGCGATGATTTTTTGGATCCAACCATACCAGATGATCTGATAATTTTGGACATCTTGGCTTACAAAAACATCTATCCCGATAACGGTGTTTATCTTCTTACTCACGATTCCAACCTTCTTCTTACTGCAAAAAACCATGGCATCAAATTCATAGAGAACCCCAACGGATGGTTGCTCGACCCGGAACCTGATGAAAAAGATAAAAAGATAAAGGAGTTAGAGAACAAGATCAGTGAGTTAAAGAAAAATTACCCTGAAATTGTCATTTCTGTAAACGGGTTATCGGATGAAACACAGGTTTTGAATAAAAGTGTAACACTCTATCAACCATTAAATATCGATCAAATAGAATCACTTATTGATCAAATAAAAGCGAATCATCCGATGGAAGAAGATTTTTCAGAGCCTAAACAAATGTTTCCTAAAATAGGAATGGGGATAATGAAATACGTCCCGCCTCCTGAAGAAGATATTGAGAGGTATCAAAATGAACTCTATCCAACATGGATAAAAAAGGTTGAAAAAACCCTTTATGCATCTCATGACAGCATTGAACTTAGTGAATTCACAATAAATATTAATTTCTATATTGAAAACACGGGCGCAGTTCCTGCCAATAATGTAATCCTGAAAGTATCCGTATCTGATGGATTTTTGCTGCTTCCGCCTACAGACGAGGAATCGGTGGACAAATCTAATTTACTGTCAATTCCAAGCCCTCCAGCAGCGCCAGAGGGGGAATACAGACACCCTCATTTTCCTGAATTGGGTCGATTGGGTCAACTGGCAAAGTCGTGGGGTCACATAAACCCCAATATTGGCAATCTTTCTGAGTTGATGGCTGCCAGAAGGGACAGGGATAGAAACGCATTCTATTGGAAGCCTAGGCGCCCTAAAGAACCCAATACCTCATTCGAAATGGAGTGTACAGAATTTCGACACAAATCTGACAAAGAAAATTTTTGTTTTTCGGTATTAATACCAAAATCTGATCCCCCAAAAGGAGGATTGATGACAGTGACAGTAACTGCGGCAAATTTGCATGATCCAGTGGCCGTCAATATTCCACTTCACATATCTTACAAAGAAGGGGATATCGTCACTTTTATCAAAGAAAATCTGAGAGTCCGAAAGGAGACCTCATGACCGAAGCCTCCGATACTTACCGCATTGAGCCCATCGCGCTTTCCAATGAAAGCACGGTCGTCGCCGAGTTCGTACCCGAAACCGGTGTGCGTGACGCAAAGTACCAGAACGAAGCGTGGCTTGAAAAAGACTTCATTCGGCAACTACAGGCACAGGCTTACGATTATCTGCCGATCACCAGCGAAACCGACCTCATCGCCAACCTGCGCCGCCAGTTGGAGGCTCTGAACAAGATTACGTTCAGCGACAAGGAATGGCACCAGTTCTTCGGCGAGAAGATCGCCGGAGCCAACGATGGCATCATCGAGAAAACCACACGCATCCAGGAAGACCACATCCAAGTCTTGAAGCGCGACGATGGCAGTACCAAAAACATCTACCTGATTGACAAACAAAACATCCACAACAACCGCCTACAGGTCATCAACCAATACGAGGTTGAAGGTGCACGCGCCAACCGCTACGACGTAACCGTGCTGGCCAACGGCCTGCCGATAGCGCACATCGAACTCAAGCGCCGGGGCGTAGACATCCGCGAGGCATTCAACCAGATCAACCGCTACCAGCGCGACAGCTTTTGGGCAGGTTCCGGGCTGTTTGAGTACGTGCAGTTGTTCGTCATCAGCAACGGCACACTGACCAAGTATTACAGCAACACCACTCGCGACGGCCATTTGGCCGAGCAACGCAGCAACCGGCGTGCACGCAGCAAGACATCGAACAGTTTTGCGTTCACCAGTTGGTGGGCTGACGCGAAGAACCAGCCGATCACCGAGCTGGCCGATTTCACAAAGACCTTCTTCGCCAAACACACACTGCTGAATATCCTCACCAAGTACTGCGTATTTGACGTGGATCGCAAGCTGCTGGTCATGCGCCCCTACCAGATCGTTGCGGCCGAACGCATCCTGCAACGCATCGCCACGGCTACCAACCACCGGCAACTGGGTACGACCGCTGCCGGTGGCTACATCTGGCACACCACAGGCAGCGGCAAGACGCTGACCAGCTTCAAGGCAGCACAACTGGCTCGCGGGCTGCCGGAGATCGACAAAGTGCTGTTCGTGGTGGATCGCAAGGATCTGGACTACCAGACCATGCGCGAATACGAACGCTTCGAGAAAGGCGCGGCAAACTCCAACACCTCGACGGCGGTGCTGCAAAAACAATTGGAAGACCCGGCTGCACGCATCATCATTACCACAATCCAGAAGCTCAGCCGCTTCGTCGCCAAGAACAAAAAGCACCCGGTGTACGACGCGCATGTGGTCGTAATCTTCGACGAATGCCACCGTAGCCAGTTCGGCGACATGCACACGGAGATTACCCGCGTCTTCAAGCACTACCACCTGTTTGGCTTTACCGGCACGCCGATCTTCCCCGACAACGCAGGCACAGGCGGCAATCCGCACCTGCGCACCACCGAGCAGGCGTTCGGTACCCGGTTGCACACCTACACTGTTATCGATGCCATCAATGACAAAAACGTGCTTCCGTTCCGCATCGACTGCATCAACACCATCAAGACGGCGGAGAACATCCGGGACAAGAAAGTGTCGGCTATCGATACGGAGCATGCGTTACAGGCTCCGGAACGCATCGCGCAAATCGTCGGCTACATTCGCGAGCATTTCGACCAAAAGACCAAGCGCAGCGCCAACTACCGTCATAACGGCAAGCGGCTGTCCGGGTTCAATTCACTGTTTGCCACAGCCTCCATTGATGCGGCCAAACGCTACTACACTGAGTTCGCCGCGCAGCAAAAGGAGGTACCACTGAGCCAGCGGCTCAAGGTGGGGCTGATCTACAGCTTTGCAGCCAACGAGGGTAGCGAAGATGGCTTGCTGGACGAAGAAGCGTTCGAGACCGAAGGACTGGATCAAGGCTCGCGGGATTTCCTCGATACCGCAATCCGTGACTACAACGGCATGTTTTCCACCAGCTTTGACACCTCGGACGGCAAGTTCGAGAACTACTACAAGGATTTATCACAGCGGCTAAAGAACCGCGAGTTGGACATGGTGATCGTGGTCAACATGTTCCTGACCGGCTTCGATGCCACCACATTGAATACCTTGTGGGTGGACAAGAACCTACGCATGCACGGCCTAATCCAAGCCTATTCGCGCACCAATCGCATCCTCAACTCGGTCAAGACATACGGCAATATCATTTCCTTCCGCAATCTGGAGCAAGCAACCAACGATGCCCTGGCAGTGTTCGGCAACAAGGACGCCAAGGGCATCGTGCTGCTCAAGCCCTATGCCGAGTATTACGCCGAATACCAAAAGAAGATCGCAGAGCTCGTTACGCTCTTCCCATTGGGTAAGCCCATCACAGGTGAAGCAGCGCAAAAGGCTTTCATCAAATTATTTGGCTCAATCCTGCGATTGAAGAACATCCTGACAGCCTTCGATGATTTCGCGGGTAACGAAACCCTCAGCGAGCGCGACTTTCAGGATTACCAGAGCATCTACCTGAACCTGTACGCTGAATTCCGCAACGTCTCGGACGCGGACAAAGAAACTATCAACGACGACGTAGTTTTTGAAATCGAGTTGATCAAGCAAGTTGAGATCAACGTCGATTACATCCTGATGCTGGTCGAACGGTATTTGAAAGCAAAAGGAACCGGGCAGGACAAAGAAATCCGCGCAACCATCGACCGTGCGATCAACGCTAGCCCATCCTTGCGCAACAAGAAAGACCTCATCGAACAATTCGTGGAATCTGTTTCTACTACCGCAAAGGTGGACGAGGAATGGCTCGCCTTCGTTGCCACCAAGAAGGCTCAAGAGCTTGAGTGCATCATCGCCGACGAAGGTTTGAACCCCGAAGAAACAAAGACCTTCATCGAGAACGCCTTTCACGGCGGCGCGATTCCTGTTGCCGGTACGGCCATCACAAAGATACTGCCGCCCGTTTCGCGGTTTTCCAAGAACAACAACCATTCGGCGAAAAAGCAGGCGGTACTGGATAAACTCTCCGCTTTCTTCGAACGTTATTTCGGGCTAGCTTGAGACAATGGCTGAAATCCCATCCCAAGCCGCATTTTCACCAATGCCAACCTCAAGGAACGAATTTCCCATTGGATTCGGCAACTACTTGGTCATGAGACAGGATCTAGCGGATGGCAGCCGTAAAAAGACGGGGTTTGCCGACGAGTGGCTATGTGGAATCCCCTCTTATCCTGGAACTTACCGCCGCGCCCGGGCTGACCGGCTTGTCGCGTTGATCCAAGGATAAGGCGCTGTTCGGCGATGACGGCTGCGGCACGGGAGGCGCATAAATCAGACGCTGATATATGATATATAATGAATCCTGAATTTACCCGCGAAAGGAGATTGCCATGACGTAGTTACCAACAACTGGAGCTATATCATGGCACGTACGTTTCGCCGCAAACGAGAGCGTCACGAGTATTACTGGGTGCTGCACGATTGGGAGTTACGAGCACCTTTCGGCCATTGGGTGCAACTTGACCCGCAATCCAAGGCCGGGCGCAAGGCAATTGCGCGTTTCCATTCCGATAAGTCAGTCACTATGGGCGGATCCGCACCACGCTGGTACCGCAAGGTGTCTGATCACCGGATTCGCACCACTAACGACCGCATGCTGCGCCGTTGGCTGGCTGATCCCGAATTCGATCCTGTATTCCGAACCTGGCACAACCATGATGCAAACTGGAGTTGGTGGTGATCGCTGAATTTGCACTGATATATCGTTTCACGGGTTTCTTCCTACGACAGGCCGGGCCCATCCCGGGTGCTGGCCGTAATCAGGAGAAACCCTATGAAAGACATGAAGCGCGCCATGCGCCGTCACCACACGGCAAGGTTGAAACACGCACGTGGCCAACATTGGGGGCGTGATATTCGGCATGAGCCGAAACAGCTCGGCAAAGTCGTCGATACCCCCACGCCCTGTAGCTGCTGGATGTGTGGCAATCCACGCCGTTACTTTAATGAGCTGACCCTTCAGGAGCGTCGCGGCATCGACCGAGAAAAGTCGTGCCGAGAGTGACTTCGAACAGCCAAATGAATCAGGGGCACCGCTGTTCGCCCGTCCGTCCCCACCATTGTCGGATGAGCAGGTCAGCGGCAAGCCTATCGGTCGTCGCCCCTAATCACGGACAAAAACATGACATCCGTTTCGGAGGCGACGTCCCTCTTGCATCCGGATTGTTAAAGAACAGCGTATCGCCCACACGGGCAGCACTACGACCTTCCGCAGGGAAGTATTTCGCTCACTGATCGAGTGATGTCGTCTCGACGATGACCTCAAACTGTTCCAACACCTCGGGTCGCCGCTGCTTGATGTAGCGGACGACCAATTTGTTGTCGAGCAGCTTGGCCAAGTAGCCCCTAGC
>WQYV01000106.1 GCA_009781085.1 Betaproteobacteria bacterium | reverse complement strand
TTGACCACGATTTTTGCCAGTTCCCCCTTGAGCAATTGCGTGGCCTGCGCGATGAAGTCGTTGGGGTTGGCAACGAATTCGCCCAGCTTGCCGCTCTTGACCAGAACTTCCGTCAGCGTCCGCCGTGTCAGTGAGGTGGCGTGTTGCAATTCGCTGATGATATCCGGCAGATCGTAGCTGCCTTGCAGCCCGGCAATACGAGGTGATTGCGATTCATGGCTTTGTGTTCCGCCGCGCATCACGGTCACTTTGGCCCGCTTGATCTCGATACGCAGTGGTTCAATTTTTGGCGCTTCCTTGATGGCGGCCACCGCGCTTTCGATCAGCGCGTCACGCTCGATCTTGACGCGATAGACCGTCTTTTGGCTGATGGCGTTCCAGAACGCCACGAATTCCGGCGTGGCATACAGCGCCTTGTTGAGTTTGCGTTCTTGCCGCTGGCTCTTGGGTTTGACGTACTTCTCGATGCTGGTGCGTTCCACCAGTTCGATGATCTGTGTCTCGTAAGCCTGCAAATCCTGCGGCAGATGCAGTGAAAATCCTTCATCGGTCGGACGAAACTGCGGCGTGGCCTTTCCGTCCTTGATGAATCCGTGCTGCTCCAGATGCTCGAAAACCGCCTTCGACCACTGATAGCCGCAAATTCCGTCCGTCGCCCGGCCCGCGTTATCCAGCTTCGTCAGTTTGGCGAATTCGTTGGGGCGCACTCGCCCGATGGCAACGCCCGCATCCTGATATTCAGTTTGCAGCTTCTGCGCGAAAGTCTGGTAACTTTCATTGGCAACCACGGTTAGCGTGGCGATACCGCGGTCGGCGATGCGCTCAAACCCCTTGCCCGTCTTCGCTACCGGCAGGCGCAAACCGCGTCCCAGCGTTTGCCTGCGCTCCACATCTTTGCCCATTTCGCGCAAGGTACAAATCTGAAATACATTCGGGTTGTCCCAGCCTTCGCGCAGTGCCGAATGGCTGAAAATGAAACGCACCGGCTCGTCATCATCAAGTAGGCGTTGTTTGTCCTGCATAATAAGTTCGTAAGCGTCGTCATCAGCTTGTGTACTGCCGGAAGAATCCTTGAATTCGACCACGCCCTTTTTCTTGATCTGCGCGAAATAGGCGCGGCGCAACTCACGCGGCTCTTGCGGCAAAAGCTCCTGAAAACGTTTATTACCATTGCGTTCCTCGATGAATACCTCATCGAACCAGCGCACGAAATCGCCGTTGGCGCTGTCGTTATTCACGCCTTCGCCCAAAAAACTCGCCACCTTGTCTACGAAAAACAGGCTCAACACCTTGATGCCTCTTGGGCGCAGCAGCGCCTCCTTGCGCAAATGTTCGCGCACGGTTTCGCGGATCATTTCCTTGTAAATCGCGCCGCTTGCGCCTCCGATGCTTTCGCCTTCCAGCAGCAGGCCGTGATTCGTCAATTCGATGGAACCCGGTTCGCTGCCGTCGGCCAGCCGCATTTCATTGATGCGCCAGCCGGCATAAGCCTCGTTTTCCGTGATGAGGGAAAGCTCCGTGTGCGCCTGCACCGGTTTGACCTTGCGCTCCAATGAGCCATTCGCCATGCGGCAGGCCAATTCCAGCCTTGCCGTCCATTTCGCCTTGTGCTGCACGGACTCCAGCTTGATATACGGTGCGGCGTCCGCGCCTTGCCGCGTGACCTCAGCGACAACGATCTGTTTCACCAAGCCCAGATCGTGCGCATCCACCGGATCCAGTCGATAGACCAGATTGCGCTCGCGCTTGTGCGTGGCGCTGTAGCGCAGCGTAAAAGCGGGATCCAGTTCGCCGATGGACGAAGCCGACAACTCCGATTCCATGTTCTGCGGCTCGTCCATGATGACGACCGGGCGCGTCGCCTTGAGATAGTCAATTGGGCGCAGGCCGTTCAGCTTGTCACGGGTTTGATGAATGATAAGCCTGTTCGCACCGCCACGAATCGAATCAATCGTCATCACCATGATCTGCACATTGATGGAAGTGGCAAACGCCTGCACCTCCTCGGCATTCTTGCCGCTGTAAACACTGGCATCGAAGGGCTGCGCTGGATACAGGTCGCGGAAATGCTCGCGCATCAGGCGAATGCTGGTATTCACGCCCTCGCGTATCGCCACGCTCGGCACGAGGATGATGAACTTGGTGAAACCGTACTTCTGCGCCAGTTCGAATACCGTGCGCAAATAGACATAGGTTTTGCCGGTACCGGTTTCCATCTCGATGTCGAAATCGAGTTTGCCGTCGGCCAGGCTGTCCAGCACTTCCAAACCGTTGCGATCCTGCACTTTTTGCAGGTTGGCGAGAATCATCTCGTGGTCGAGCAGCAACCGGTTGCCGATGGCACCGACTTCCTCCACCGTGGTATCGCCAAACAACGGCGTCTCCACGGAACCGCGCAGCGTGGTGAGCAGTGTTTCCGCTTCCCTTGGCTGACCGTCGAATAAATCGGTGACGGCAGCAATGGCGTCGAGTTGGTACTGCTGACGTGAGTCAAACTGAAAACTGGAGTTTTGTTGTGCGTTACTCATGCCACAATCCTCCAACGGATCGTCAAAATCTCCTCAACGGAAAGCAGTTGCTTTAGCTTGGCCTCCACGTTTCCTATTAACTCATCTTTTTTACTTTCCACCTCTTTTGCCGCATCGTCGTAAGCGTGCCATGCGTCATCGCGTTTCTGTTCTAGCGTCTTGATTTGCTTTTGCAAGGAAAGTTTTTCCGGCAGGTTGCCCGCTTGACGCACCAACCTCTTGGCCTCTTTGATTTCATCTTCCAGTCTTTTCAGATTGAGTTTGAGGCCAACGCGCTTGTCCTCCGCCCACTTATCGAGCTTCTCCATTTCGATATCGAACCAGTGGCCGTTCTTTGAGTCGAGAGCGTCAATGATTTCCTGCTGACACGAGCGCAGAGATTTTTCAAGAGTGTCGAGCATACCGTCTGTAATCGACGTGTTTTTCTTTGTCTGCGCCGGCAAATCGAAAAGTCTGTTGCATTGGTCAGCGTCCAGAGGCTCTCCGTCCTCGGTAAATGCGGCAAAGACGATATGATCTTCAGTGTCAAAAGTTGTAATACTGTATTGCACACATTTGAGCCAGCCGCTTTTCCCGATAAGAGGCTGAAGAATGGCGATGTTTTTTCCGGAAGAACTGTAATTAAAAACCAACTCTACACTTTTGAGGCATTCACTCTTGCAGCGTTCAATCACCTTACGCGCCAGAGGGTGCCCAATGCGATAAATGTTGGCATCGGTCACATTTTTCCCAAGTCGATAGGGTCCTCGATGGATGTCCGTTTCGGGAAAGGGGTTGCTCCTAAGCGTAAAGCTCATATCCGCATCGCTGAATTCTGCACTATCGCGCAAAGCGTAACGAGTCAGCATCCACAGTTGATTTTCAAACTTTCCAAGGAATTTCCCCGTTTCTACCCGAACCTTTTCGATGACCTCCTGATCGAAATTGTTGAGAAGTTTTTCGCGGGCGTCGCGCCGCGCCTCATCCACATCCTCCTCCAAATCCTTTTGGAGCGCATCGAATTCAAATTCAATCTGCTGGGGCGTCCGGCATTTTTGATAGATACCGGCGATGCGCTTTTCAAAATCCACACCGGATTCCACCGCTCCCAACACTTCATCGCTCGTGCCAAAAACCCCGCTAAAAAGCCTGAATTTCTGATCGAGCAATTCGTAAACCCGCTGATCGGCGGCATTGTTTTTGTTCAGGAAGTTAACAACCACCACATCGAAGAGTTGTCCGTAGCGATGACAACGACCGATGCGTTGCTCGATGCGCTGTGGGTTCCACGGAAGATCATAATTGACAACCAGATTGCAGAATTGCAGATTGATACCTTCGGCGGCAGCCTCAGTGGCTATCATGATGACCGCCTCGTCGCGGAAATACTCCACCAGCGCGGCGCGTTTATCCGCCGTAGGTGATCCTGTTACCCGATCCGTGCCTTTATAGCGCTCAAGCCATGTCTGATAAATCTTTTTGGATTGAGGGTCGTTGTTGCTGCCGTTAAAGAGCACGATTTTCTCTGCAAACTCGGTTTGTTCAAGAACGCGACACAGATAATCCTGCGTGCGACGCGACTCCGTAAAAATGATGGCCTTTTGCTGAAGCGCGGCCTGCCCCGTTCCCAGCAAACTGCCCTGAACTTTAGCCGCTGTGGCAAAGCCTTTGCGTAGCGCAGTGAGCAGTACCTCGCCCTTGGAATTTTTGGTGATGGATTGAGCAAGCCGATGAAATTCGCGCAACATCGCCTGCTCTTCGCGCAGCTCCCTTAACTCCGCTTCACCGAGCTTCTTCTTTTCCGTGCGCCCCGGTTCAGAATCCTTATCATCCTCTTCCCATTCATCCGCAAGCTCATCGAATTCTTCATAGCTCTCCGCCAATTCCTCAGGAAAATGCTCCACGTTCTCTGCACTCTTTGCGGCATCTTCAAGCTTGTCAGCAAGGCCAGCCAAGGTATCGGAAATGGCATAGGTGGAAGAAGCCAGCAGCTTGCGTAGAATCAATGTCATTAACGTTCGCTGACTGGCAGGCAAGGCATACAAGCTCGGACGCTGGAGATATTTTGAAACGAGGTCATAAAGCCGCTGCTCGTCTTTGGATGGAACGAACTCCTGCACAATGGCATGGCGGTTGGTGTATTTCACATATTCCAGAACCTGCTTGCGCAATGTTCGCTTGCAAATGGGACGCAGCCGATTCTTGATATCAGCAAAATCTTCCTCTCCCGTCAGCCGTGAAAACCGCGTCTTGAAACTCTTGAGGTCACCAAAAGTGTAATCATCGATCAAGCTCACCAAGCCGTACAATTCCTGTAACGAGTTTTGCAACGGCGTCGCTGTCAGCAAAATCTTGTGAAACGGTGCGATGGCCTGCTTGATGACGTTGGCGATCTTGTTCGTCGGCTTATAGACGTTGCGTAGGCGATGCGCCTCGTCAATGACCACCAGATCCCAACTCACTTGTCTGACGTAAGGCTCCTTGGTTTTGACGAACTGGTAGGAACACACCACGATGGAAGCCTGATTGAACGGGTTCAGATTTCCCTTCCTGATCTCTTCGTTGAACGAACGCGCTTCCAGAATGACGGAGGGCAGAAAGAACTTGTCGGCCAATTCCTGCGTCCACTGCTTGCGCAGGTTGGCGGGCACGATGACCAATATCTTGCGCTTGCGCTCGGCCCAGCGTTGCGAGAGCAGCAAGCCCGCTTCAATGGTTTTCCCAAGCCCCACTTCATCCGCCAGAATGGCTCCGCGTGAAAGCGGGGAGCGGAACGCGAACAACGCCGCCTCGATCTGGTGCGGGTTCAAGTCCACTTGGGCATCGGCCAGCGCACCCACCAGTTTTTCCACGCTGTCGGATGGGCAGCGCCGGGTCAACTCATACGCTAAGTATTTGGCGTGCCAGGGCGTCAACTCATGGCTTGTCACGCTCTTCATCTCACGCCGTCCACAGTTCGATGTTGCGGCTCTTGCACAGTTGCGCCAGATTGGTTTTCAGCTCGTCGTCGCCGTGGAAGGCGTCTTCCAGTACGATCAGGCGCACGGGGTCGGCGGCAGCCAGTTCGCGCAGTTGTTCCAGCGTGGGTTTGGTGTGTTCGTCGAGATAAGCCAGCACCAGATGCTCCCCCTTGTCCGTGCTCACCCAGCGCACAGGCAACCCAGCAATTTCCGTGCTTGTGATTTTCGCGGTAAGCGGGAATCCCATTTTGAGCAGGATTTCCGTCAACAGATCGTCCTGCGTGGCCTCGTCCGCCGCGCTGTCGCGCATCCTGAACAGTTCTTCCTGCAGCTTGTCCGGCGTGATGTCGCTGCCCACGCGCCATTTGGCGAAATTCGTGTCGGTGAGTTGGTAGGCGCGAAAGCCGGTGTCGAGGGTTTGCGTGGTCAACGGGCTGTCCGCCTTGATCTTTTCGCCCGCCAATTCGATACGCTTGCGCGAAATATCGGCAATGGTCTTAAATTCGGCCCGGCGTGCGTCCGAATCTTCTGGCGGGGGTTCAGGCAACTGCACCATGATGAAGCAGCGTTGGCCGTCGTCTTCAGCATTGAGTTGCATTACTGCATGTGCAGTTGATGCTGAACCAGCGAAGAAATCTAAAACAGTCGCATTCTCTTTTCCTGAGACACTCATTTCTATGATTGTTCTCAAAAATTCTATTGGTTTTTTCCCACTTCTAAAATCGACACCTCCCTCATGCCGACAATTACCAAAAGCATCTGCAAAATCATAAAAATTTAGAACTGGCATCTCTTTTATTGATCCGCCTGCAACAAGCTCACTCCTTCGCTGCAGCGGAATGCCGGAAAAAAATTTCCCCTTTGTTGCACTTAATCTTTGAGGGCCGGTGAAATAACGATAGCCTAGACCGTCCTCGCCAATACCATAAACTTTATATAGGATGCCAAGCCCATCAATGTCTTTTCTTGGTGCCAAATACGTTCCAAAAAACTTGCCGGAAGCATTGACCTTCAAGACAGAGCCGGTCGCCCATGTTTCTTTGAGTTCGCTCAGAGATGGTTCAGTTTTAGATATTGTATATTCGCCTGGAAGAAAAATGTCTACCTGGCGTCCACCAATAATTTCTCTTTTTCCGTTTTTTAGTTCTTTAATATTCCAACAAAATCCATCTATCGAATAATCTTCTACTTGTTTTATTGGCTTAAATTTTTTCCTCTGATAAACGAGAACTTGCTCTATCAATTTCTGGTAATCATTTTTTTCGGCAAGAGTTTTTCCTGGGTATCGCACTTGCACATACATTGTGACTAAATAATTGTTTTCGCCAAAAATTTCATTACAAATCTTTTTTAGATTCTCTGCTTCGTTGTCATTTATTGAAATAAAAATAACTCCATCATCCGTAAGTAAATTCCGCGCCAGCTTTAAACGCGGATACATCATGTTCAGCCAGTTCGAGTGATAGCGCCCCTCGCTCTCGCTGTTGCTTGAAATCTTCTTGCCTTCCTCGTTGACCTGCTTTGTCCATTCCAGATAGGTCTGCAAGCCCTCGACGTAATTGTCGGGATAAACGAAATCCTTGCCGGTGTTGTACGGCGGGTCGATGTAAATCAGCTTGATCTTGTTGTGGTAGTGCTTTTGCAGCAGTTTCAGCACTTCCAGATTATCGCCCTCGATGAACACGTTTTGCGTCGCGTCCCAATCCTTCGAGCGGGCGAAATCCGGTTTCAGTGTTGCCGTGGTCGGCGTTTGCGCGGCGCGTAGCGCCCGCTTCTTGCCCGGCCAGAACAGGCCGAATCGTTCATTTTCATTCGCCGCGTCATCGCCCAGCAGTTCCTTGAGCTTGGCAATATCCACCTTGCCATCGGCAACGGCTTCGGGAATCAGTTCGGCAAGTTGCGCGGCAAGCGCGGTGCGGAAATTCGGTGTTGCGCCGTGGACTTCAAAAATATTTTCAGAGACCGCAAAATCTTTTTCAGCATCAACCGCTATATAATGCTCGTTGCTCGTTGCTCGTTGCTCGTTGCTCGTTGCTCGTTGCTCGTTGCTCGTTGCTCGTTGCTCGTTGCTCGTTGCTCGTTGCTCGTTGCTCGTTGCTCGTTGCTCGTTGCTCGTTGCT
>WQYV01000105.1 GCA_009781085.1 Betaproteobacteria bacterium | reverse complement strand
TCGAAGCCGACCAGCGCACCTCGTTGCAGGATTTCCTCACGCGCTGGCTGGAGCGCATCCATGCCCTCAATGCGCCGCGTGAATTACGCTGGCAGATGGATGTTGACCCGCTGGAAGTGTGAGCGAGGGGCATGGGCAAAACAAAAAACAAGACACCCCGACATGCAATAATGATTTGTTCGCCCCTTACTGCCCAAACGCCATGACCCTTCAGGAACTCCTCGGCCAATTCGCCGAAGCAGCACGTGCCAACACCGACAAAGGCACGCTTTTCGAGAAACTCATCGCCAACGTGCTGCTCGCCGACCCGCAGTACGCGGCTCGCCTCTCGGATGTGTGGCTCTGGAACGAATGGCCGGACAGGTGGGATACCGACGTTGGGATCGATATCGTGGCCCGCGAGAGGGCAACCGGCGAGTATTGGGCGATCCAGTGCAAGTTCTATGACCCGTCGCACACGCTCCAGAAAAAGGACATCGACTCGTTCTTTACCGCCTCGGGCAAACGGTTTGCCACGAAGGACGGAGAGCGCGGGTTCAGCCAGCGGGTCGTTGTCGCCACCAGCGACAAATGGAGCAGCCACGCCGAGGACGCGCTCAACAACCAGACGATCCGGGCATTTAAACTCAGCGCCACGGATTTGGCAGACAGCCCGATTGACTGGTCGCGTTTCAGCCTTGCCAACGTCGGCGACATCCGGCTGAAAGAGAAGAAAACCCCGCGCACCCACCAGGAAAACGCCATCGCCGCCGTCCGGGAAGGTTTCCGCGAAGCGGATCGCGGCAAGCTCATCATGGCCTGCGGCACGGGCAAAACCTTTACGGTGCTGCGGCTCACTGAGGAAATCGTACCCGCAACCGGCAAGGTGCTCTTTCTCGCCCCGTCCATTTCCCTCATCGGGCAAACCTTGCGCGAATGGACAGCCGAAGCTCTGAATCCTTTCTACGCCTTCGCCGTGTGCTCGGACACCAAGATCGGACGCGAGGACGAGGACATCAACGCCTATGACCTAGCCTACCCCACGACCACGGACGGGGACAAGCTGGCAATGGCTGCCAAGACCCTTCCGGCAGACCGGCGCACCGTCGTCTTTTCGACTTACCAATCCATCGACGCCGTCCGCACGGCGCAACGGGCAGGGCTTGGGGCGTTCGACCTCATCATCTGCGACGAGGCACACCGCACCACAGGGCTGACGCGGGCAAACGAAGATGCCTCGGACTTCGTGAAGGTGCACGACGCCGCAGCCGTGCAGGGGGCGAAACGCCTCTACATGACCGCCACGCCGCGCATCTATGCGGACGCATCCAAGACCAAGGCCACCGAAAAATCCGCCGTCCTCTATTCAATGGATGACGAGCAGACCTATGGCCCCGAATTCTTCCTCTATGGATTCCGAAAAGCCGTAGATCAAGACCAGCTTTCGGACTACAAAGTGCTGATCGTTGCCGTGCGCGAAGAGGAGATGGCAAAGCTCGCCAACAACTTCAATGCGCGCGAAGGGCTGCTCGACAGCAAGACCGCCATCGACATCGACTTCGCCACCAAGATCATTGGTGCGTGGAAAGGGCTGTCGAAACGCGACATCAAACTCATCGACGACGAACAGGGACAGACGGACTACGCCGAGGATACCGAGCCGATGCGCCGCGCCGTGGCGTTCTCGCGTTCCATCAAGGATTCCAAGGCCGCCACCGAGGCATTCGGCAAGCTGGTCGACTTCTACCGCAGCCATGCGGGTGAGGAAGGCACGGGCATGGTCGGCTGCGAACTCGAACACGTCGACGGCACGATGAACGCCAGCATCCGCAAAGATCTCCTGGACTGGCTGAAAGCCGATACCGGGCAGACCTGCCGCATCCTCTCTAACGCACGGTGCCTCTCGGAAGGCATCGACGTGCCGAGCCTGGATGCCGTCCTGTTCCTGGACACCCGCGAGTCCATCGTCGACATCGTCCAGTCCGTTGGGCGCGTGATGCGGAAAGCACCCGGCAAGCAATACGGCTACATCATCCTGCCCGTGTGCATCCCCTCGGCGCATGTTGAAAAATATGATACCTACATCGACTCCGACGCCCGTTTCAAAAGCATCTGGAAAGTCGTCAAGGCGCTGCGCGCCCACGACGAGAGCCTCGTCGACGAGGCCGAATTCCGCCGGAAGGTCAAAGTCGTCGCGGGCAAGCACGGCAAGGGCGGGACAGGAACCGGGGACAGGACGGGTGAAGGCGGCAACGAAAACCGTTGGCTCGACCTCGATTTGCCGGAATTGCCCATCAACGCCATCGAAGAGGCCGTTTACGCCGCCATCCCCAAGAAACTGGGCGACCGCGAATATTGGGCGGATTGGGCAAAGAGCATCGGGGAAGTCGCCGCACGGCTGATTGCCAGGATCGAATCCCTGATTGCGTCAAACGCCGTGATGGGGATGGAGTTCGACAAATTCCTGAAAGGGCTTCAGGACACCCTGAACCCTGGCGTTTCCCATGAGGAAGCCGTGGAAATGCTGGCGCAGCATATCCTCACCTTGCCGGTGTTTCAGGCGCTTTTCACACAAGCCGACTTCCCGGAGAAAAACGCTGTCGGCAAAGCGTTGCAGGCCATCGTCAGGAAACTCGACGCGGCCGCGGTCGACACCGAGACCAAGGGCCTCGACGAGTTCTACGCCAACGTGCGCGACCGGATCGCGCTGGCCAAGAGCGACAAGTCCAAACAGGACATCATCCGCAACCTCTGCGACACCTTTTTCCAGAACGCCTTCCCGAAGATGGCCGAGCGCCTGGGCATCGTCTACACCCCGGTGGAAGTCGTCGACTTCATCCTGAAGAGCGTACAGGAGGCGCTGCAAAAGCACTTCGGCGAAACCCTCTCCAGCCCCGGCGTGCAGATTCTCGACCCCTTCAGCGGCACGGGGACGTTCCCGGTGCGCCTGATCCAGTCCGGGCTGATCGAACCCGATAAGCTCCCGGCCAAGTACGCGGGGGAACTGCACGCCAACGAAATCGTGCTGCTGGCCTACTACATCGCCAGCATCAACATCGAAACCGCCTACCACGCGGCAACCGGGCAATACCAGCCGTTTGAGGGCATGGTGCTGGCCGACACTTTCCAGATGACCGAAAAAGGGGACTTGGTCGACAAGGTGGTCTTGCCGGAGAACAGCGAGAAAGCGCAAAGGCAGCTCGCACAGCCGATACAGGTGATTGTGGGGAACCCGCCGTATTCGGCACTGCAAAAGAGCGAAAACGACAATAACCAAAACTTAGCCTATCCGACGCTCGACGATAAAATCCGTTGCAGTTATGCGGAAAACTCTAGTGCACGGCTTGTCAATAATCTCTACGACTCTTACATCCGCGCTATCCGTTGGGCATCTGACCGGATCAACGAACGCGGCATCGTCGCGTTTGTAACGAATGGTTCATTTATAGACGCAAAAAGTATGGACGGTCTACGCAAATGCCTGACTGTAGATTTTAACTATTTGTACATCTTTAATCTTCGTGGTTTTATTCGTGGTAAACTAAAAAATTTATCTGAATTAGAGGGCGGAAATATCTTTGATATTCTAACTGGGGTTGCCATAAGTGTGATGGTCAAAGACCCCAACCACACCGGCGGATGCGAACTGTACTACCACGACATCGGCGATTCCCTGAGCCGTGATGAAAAGCTGGAAATGATAGAAACCTCTGCCGGTATTAGCGGCATCCCGTGGCTGCGGCTTGTGCCCAATGAGGAGAGCGACTGGATCAATCTTCGTGACCCGGCTTTTGAGGATTTTTTGATCCTTGGCGACAAGGATAACAAAGAAGAAAAAACCATTTTTAATATTTATTCTGTTGGGGTTAAAACAAACCGTGACCCTTGGGCATATAACATGAGCCGCAATGTAGTTGAAACAAATATGCGTCGAATGATTGCCACATTCAACGATAACAGCACCTTATATATTAAGCATTGTGAAGGCATGAATAAGGACAAATGGCCTAAAGTCGAGAGTGTAATTAACGCCGATCCAAAGCAAATTAGCTGGACTCCAAACCTGAAAGAAGATGTCAGAAAAGGGAAAGTATACTCTTTTGACGAATCTGCACTTGTTCAAGGCATGTACCGTCCGTTCACAAAGCAATGGTTGTACTTTAACCGCCGATTCAATGAAAGGGTGTTACAACAACCTAAGCTGTTCCCGACACCCAAGCATCTGAATGTGGTGATTTCGTGCATTGGAGTTGTTGACAGAAAGGGTTTCTCCGTTATTGCTGGCAATTTGCTTCCAGATCAACACCTGACAGACACCGGCCAATGCTTCCCCCTCTACTGGTACGAAAAGCAGGAATCCAAGGCTAAGGAACCACAAGGGGAAATGTTCTCGACTGCCGAAGCCGAACCCAACAGCCACGACGGATACATCCGCCACGACGCCATCACCGATTGGGCGCTGAACGCCTTCCGCGGGCGATACCAGGACGAGACGATCACCAAGGAGGACATCTTCTGGTACGTCTACGGCATCCTCAACAGCCCGGAATACAAAACCCGCTTTGCCGCCAACCTCAAAAAGATGCTCCCGCGCATCCCCTTTGCGGCGGATTTCTGGGCGTTTTCCAAGGCGGGGAGGGAACTCGGGCGGCTGCACCTCAACTACGAAACCATCCAGCCTTGGCCGTCCCTAATCGAAGAAAAGAAAGGCTTCGACCTCGACCCCAAGAGCTTCTACCGCGTCACCAAGATGGTTTTCGGCAAGAAAGACGGCAAATCCGACAAGACCGTCATCGCCTACAACCCCAACGTCACCCTGCGGAACATCCCGCTGGAGGCTTACGAATACGTCGTCAACGGCAAATCCGCAATCGAATGGGTGATGAAACGCTACCAAATCACCATCGACAAAGACAGCGGCATCAAAAACGACCCCAACGACTGGTCTGAGAATCCTCGGTATATTCTGGATTTGCTCAAGAGCGTAGTCAGCGTGAGCGTGGAGAGCGTGAGGGTTGTGGGGGGGATGGTGGGACTCAAGGGTTGATAAAACAAATGGAGGTAGGACAACATGAATTTGCAGGAATATGAGAATCATCCTGATGGACGTTCAGGTGTGACGATGTTCGCAAATCAATATTGTTATAACGGTAATGAGGGAGTTAAAAAGTTTATAGATGTTTTATCCGCTGCAACGTCTGTGTATGACTTGCCAACACCTTTATTTCCACTTCCATTATATAGTGAGAAATACAAGAACTCGGGAGTTCCTGTATGGGGTGGGTTGCATCACTACACATCAGTGGAAACACTTTTGTCAATAATTCAAGGCGCTCATAAAAGAGAAGATTTCACACTACATCTTTCACGCATAGATTATACAAATGACTTTTCCGAAGGCGGAGATATTTTTAGTAGTGTGTTGAAAGAAGTCGTATCTAAGTCAGATTATGAAGATTTCTATGCTGCCGATTATTTTCCGGTTTGGAAAAACAAATCCAAAATAAGGAATACTTACGCTTTTTCCTTGTCTGTCGATAGAGATTCATTACCATTGTGGCAAAGTTATTCAAACAAAGGTGTTGGATATAACATTGCCTTCAATGCAAATGCATTATATTCGGCTTGTGTAAAAGAGGGAGTCTTTCTTTTACCTGTTATCTATGACTGTAATTTAATGTATCGCTTAACAAAGTTTGTTCTCGAAAAACTGAATGAATTGTGTATAAACTCCTTGAACAACGATCCACGAGAGAATCATGATATTGAGAACAAGATATGGGAATTTATTTCTTTGGCACAAAGATCGTTCAAGCATCCGAGCTATTCATATGAGCGCGAAGTGCGAATTGTAAAAATTGTTGACAAATCAACTCTTGATTTTTCTGAAAACTATAAGCACCAAAAAGGTGTCCTTAAGCCATATACGGAAATAAGTCTGCCAAAGGATATAATTGGAGGAGTGACAGTTGGGCCTCTTGTAGAAGCTGAAATTGCGAAACGTACTGTAGAGGATGCTTTACGAACATATGGTTTTTGGATAGATAAAACAAACGTACATATGCCTAGCGTTGTTATTTCCCAAGCGCCGGTTAGGTTCTTATAAGGTTGTTCAGCGTTTCGCCTTGCCTCCCATTGTTGGGATTCGCTTCGCTCGCTGTAATCAACTTACGGCGGGACTTCCACCCGCAAGAGCACGCCCATGCTGGGCGCATCATCCGCCAGACGGCGGCCTTTGGCCTACGACTGCTCATGGAGAGATTGAAGCTGTTGAAGGTTGTGGAATTTTGTGTCCAAACCCTGCTTGCAGCGGCTATACTCCTTGTGACGAACGTCTCTCCACGTTAAGAATACTGAACACACTATGTACAGCGGAACCGGCATCTACTCTATCCCGGAGGCATCACGCTTAATCGACGTAAAAACACGGGAGATTCAGCGCTGGCTCTTCGGCTACCACTACCGCAAGACACCAGGCGATGCGGCTTCTCGCGTAAATATTGAGCCATTATGGGAACATGAGCTTGCACACCAGGATTTTGATGAGCATGTCATAGGTTTTCGTGACTTGGTGGAACTGCGTGTTGTTCGAGAATTCGTTAGACACGGCGTACCTCTCCAAGTCATTCGCAAATGCTTAGTCCGAGCTAAAGACCTATACGGTGTATCGCACCCTATGTCCCTTCCGCGATTCAGAACAGACGGGCGGACAATCTATGCAGAAGCCCTGGACGAAGTGCAACAGGAAAACTCGCTTGTAGACCTAAAAAACTGCCAGTCTGTGTTCAAGGACATCGTCAAACCATCCTTGTATGACGTGATTACCTATGACAACGACATGCAGCAGGCCATGCGGTGGCATCCGGAGGGCACGCGGTCTCCAATTATTGTGATTGACCCTGCCCGTCAGTTTGGTGCGCCAATCATTGAAGAGACGGGCACGCCTACCAACACCCTGTATCAGTCCTATCTAGCAGAAGGTACGGACACAAAGGCTTTAACGGTCACGTCAAAGGTCTATGATGTGCCACTAAAGGCTGTTGAAGCCGCTGTCCGCTTTGAGCAAGCACTCAAGCGGACTGTGCATTGAATTTCTTCTTTGATGAAAATATTCCGCCGGCTTTGGTTGGCGCGATTCGTTTGCTTGGGAAAGATAAATTCAATCCTGGGCAAGTAAGCGAAGTTGTTTTTGCAAGGGATAAATTCAAGGCAGGCACTACTGATATCGAATGGCTCACGGTGCTTGGTGGGGATCGTGGCTCTCGCTGGACGATCATTTCAAGGGACGGTTTCCGCAAACAAAAAGGCGCTGAACGCCAAGTTCAACGCCAATACGGCCTATCTGTTTTTGTATTGCAGAAGTCATGGGCAACCAAGCAGTATTGGAATATGGCCGCTCAGTTTGTGCGCTGGTGGCCACGCATCGTTGAACAGGCATGTGCTACGGAACGTGTTGCCATGGAAGTGCCTTGGTCATTTTCTGGCAGATTCAAACAAATTTGAATGGTGTTAGGTTCCGCCACGCCCTCGCTGGAAAGCTGGCGGCACGCGCAGAACGGCCATTACCGCCTTCTGAGGCTGCCCGCCAGGGCGCTGTCCAGTACGCTGCCTGCGGTCAAGGTCATCGACACCCGC
>WQYV01000104.1 GCA_009781085.1 Betaproteobacteria bacterium | reverse complement strand
GGATCGTCGAACGCTCCTTCGCCTGGTTGGAAAAGTGTCGAAGGCTCTGGAAAAACTGCGAGAGATTGCTCAACTCCAGCTTGCAGTTCATCCATTTCGCTTTCCTTGTTCTGATCATGAAAAAATCGTGAACAGGCTCTTAGTGGGGTGATGGGGTAGAATAAAAACCCCGTTATAGAGTCGATAGGCATGTTGCTAAATCAACTTCACGTCCAAAGAAACCAGATCGCCGCGTTGGGTGAGCAGTATGGTGCGCGGCGAATCCGTGTGTTCGGATCGGTGGCACGGGGTGAGGAATGCCCTGACAGCGATGTGGATTTCCTGGTCGATTTTGATCGTGGCTACGATCTTTTCCGGCAACGCCTGCCGCTGACGAGGCAGTTATCAGAACTACTGGGGCGGCGTGTCGATCTGATTCCTGAACACGAACTGAACGAGCATCTGCGCGAAAACGTTTTACTGGAATCCGTGGAGCTATGAATAAGCCTTGGCAGCCTTACGGTAAACATATTTTGGATGCTATTGCCAGAATCAGGCGCATCCAGGAGCGTGGCGACATCACTCAAGACGACATTCTCTATGATGCCGCGTTACGTAATTTGCAAACGTTGTCTGAGGCCACGCAACTTCTGCCCTCGGAGAAAAAAGCGCGTTATCCGGAAGTTCCGTGGCGTGACATCAGCAGCTTTCGCAATATCCTTGTGCACAACTATCTTGGAAACATCGACCCTGTAACCGTTGTTGGTGTGATTGAACGGCATCTTGGTTCTCTGGAGGCGTGTGTTCAGGCTATGCTTGCTGCTGTGCCGGAATGAGCAGAGGCAGCATGAGCGAGGACTTTTCTGATATGTCTAAATCGTTACCTACGCCTGCGGAAATACTCGAAAATTTGAAAGAGTATCTCTCAAATGCACTTCGAGAAAATGACTTGCAACTCTCTAGTAAATATGGCGATGGGCGCTCAAATTCTAGTGAAGATGAGCGCAGGATTTCAAATGCATTACGCCTTTTTGTTCATGCAAACCCATATTTAAAAAAATGCGGATTGACAATTACAATTGCACCCCCTCGCCATTGGTATGATTTTTTGATTTGCACAGAAGATGAATCATTGTGGTTGCCAGTAAATGTTAAAGTTACTGCAATGCGCGGTCAGGATAATATTTCATCTAAAGAAGGTCTCTTTTATGCTGTTACAGGGGTTCGTCCTGAAAATGCTAGGTTACATACTTGGGAACATTACTGTGAAGCTGTCGCAGAGTATCTCGATCCGGAAACGCTTGCAGACTATTATTTTCTCGTTGTCTCTAAAAATGATGTTGGTAATGTATTTTGGACAAGTCTGAAGAAATTAAATCGAGTAGTTCCAAATGGTAATAATCCACCATTTCAGTGTGCATGGCGAGATAACCAGCAAAAAGTTGATCGACCATCGCAAAATGCCGTCATTAATTTGCTTAAAGTATTAGGTGAAACATTTCGTCTACGTGCGGATGCTTATAGGCAATATAATGAAGTTCTTGTTGCACGGTTGAGCGATTTTGATGCAGTTTAGTTGAAGTTGAAGAAAGTTCTATTATGAAACAAATGCTTGATGTAACCACACTCGGCCAGGTTTTTACCCCCGAACCCATCGTGTGCACCATGCTGGATTTGTGCACAAATCGAAGGCGCACACTCGAACCATCGGCGGGAGAGGGAGCGTTCTCACGTCACCTGCCGGGGTGTGTCGCCATCGAACTGGATACCCGTATTGCACCGCCGGGTGCAAAGATCATGAATTTTTTCGATTTTCCCGTAACGGAACGGTTCGACACCATCATCGGTAATCCGCCCTATGTGCGCTATCAAGACATTGCCCCGGAAACCCGGGCACGTTTTCATTCAAAACTTTTCGATGGCCGCTCAAACCTCTTTCTTTTTTTTATCGAAAAAAGCATCCATCACCTGACCAACGGTGGCGAATTGATTTTCATCGTACCGCGCGAATTCATCAAACTGACTTCGGCGGCGAAACTCAACGACTGGCTCTACACACAGGGCACAATTTCGCACTGGATTGAAACTGGGGACACGCGCCTTTTCATGGGTGCGACGCCGAATTGCGCGATTTTTCGCTTCGTGCGTGGTGACTTTTCGCGTCGTACCCTCTGGCGGCGGTACGGGGATGTGCACTGGGACGTGCGGGAAATGGTGCACCTGCAAGGGCAAATCGCCTTCACCCGTGCACACCTTTGCGTGCCGCTTGCCGATCTGTTCGAGGTAAAGGTGGGTGGAGTATCGGGGGCTGATGAGATTTATGCTCATCCAGAAGGTAATCTCGAATTCGTCTGTTCGCGCACAGCCACAACCGGGGAAACCCGGCGCATGATCTACGATATTTACCATCCGCATCTGGAATCTCACAAGGAAGCATTGCTTGCGCGTCGGGTACAGAAATTCGATGAAAGCAACTGGTGGAAATGGGGACGCGATTACTATAAATCGACGGGGGTTCGCATTTATGTGAATGGAAGGACACGGAATAGACGTCCGTTTTTCAAACACCCCTGCAAGGCTTACGATGGTTCAATTTTGGCCTTGTTTCCAAGGACAGAAATAAATATTGACCGCGCCATTGAATTGTTCAACGATGCCGTACCTTGGGAAGAACTCGGTTTCATCGTGGATGGTCGATATTTATTTGCTCAGCGTAGTCTAGCGACTCTAATATTGCCCGAAATTTTTGCCAGTTTGCGTCCGGTAAAAAACGCAGCATGAATACGGTATCTACGTGGGGTAATAGATTGCACTGGCTACAATTATATCTGAAATTCAAAGTCATGTTTAAAATCGGGCAAGGATTTAAGATTTATAAACTTTGTTTTGTCTACCATAAAACCACGATAATGAAGAAATTTAACCTAGATCACCCCGGCCTGTCAGTTGTTGGATGTCGCGCAATATCTCCACGGCCTGCCGTGACAAAGGCACAAGATGGTCGGTTTTTGTTTTGGATACCCTGTACCGCCATTCCGCACGCTCAAGGTCGATCTCTGCCCACTTCGCCGCCCTCAGTTCGCCAAGCCGAACAAACACCAACGGTGCCAGCGCCAATGCCGCCCGGACAACATGCGAGCCGGTGAGTTGGTCGATGGCACGCAGTAGCTCACCGACCTCCGCAGGTTTGATAATGGCCGCCATGTGCTTTTGCAGCCTTGGCGCAAGAATGCCGCGCAGACTAGGACATGGGTCGATTTCCGCCTTGCCTGCCGCAATGGCGAAACGCATTATCTGGGAGATGGCAACCTTCACGCGGAGTGCAACCTCACCGTAGCCCTTGGCCTCGATCCTGCGCAGCAGGCCGAGTACGACCGGAGTGGTAATTTCCGTCACCGGCATAGCTCCAATCTACGGGAAAACATCGCGTTCCAGCCGCGCAATCTTCGCTTTCGCATGGTTGGCGTCTGCCCCTTTCCGCCAGACCTCAAACCATTCTCGCGCCACTGCTTCGAAGCTGTTGGTGCTCGCAAGTTTGATGGCAGCTTTTTGCGCCTTTTTCACTTCGCCGGGGTCTTGGTTGCTGTTTAGAAGCTCGCGGGCATCCTATGCCCGTTCTCGGGCTTCCTTGAGGCCCACATCGGGGTATTTGCCAAAGGAAAGCAGCTTTTCCTTGCCGTTGAAGCGGTACTTCATCCGCCATAACTTGCTTCCGCTCGGTTCAATGGCAAGGTAGAGTCCACCCCCATCAAACAACGTTTGCCGCTTGTTTGCCGCTTTAGTGTTTTTGACAAGCACGTCGGTTAACTTCACGTAAACCTCCACTTCTGTGGTGTCACTTGCGTACCTGTGCACCTGTCACTGATACACCCAAATACACCAAGATGGAGTGGGATTACATGAAACTGACCGGGACAACAAAAAGCCCGAAAACCTTGCAGTTATCGGGCTTTTTAGATGAAGTGATACGAGGTGAAACGTATCTATGGTGCCGGGAGAGGGACTCGAACCCTCACAGTGTCACCACCGGCGGATTTTGAGTCCGCTGCGTCTACCGATTCCGCCATCCCGGCTATGTCGTGGAAGGGTTGCATTATCCCTGAATCGCCTCTTCAGCGGCAAGTTTTCGAAGTTTCCTGCCCGATGTCTCTTATTATCAACGATTTCGATTATGCGCTTCCCGCCCATCTGATTGCCCAGGCACCGCTAGCCGAGCGACGCGCGAGCCGCCTTCTGGGAGTGGGGAAAACGCTCACCGACCGGCATTTTGCCGATTTGCCGGAATTCGTCCGCCCAGGCGATTTGCTGGTGTTCAACGATACCCGCGTGCTCCACGCCCGTCTTTTCGGAACCAAGGAAAGCGGCGGCGCGGTCGAAGTGCTGCTCGAACGCCCGCTGGGGCCGCACGAGGCATTGGCACAGGTGCGCGCTTCCCGCTCGCCCAAAGCGGGGACGGTTTTGCGGTTGGCCGAAGCGTTCGATGTCACCGTACAGGGCCGTGTCGGCGAGTTCTTTCTCCTGCGCTTTCCCCCGGATGAAAACCTTGTCAGCCTGGTCGAGCGCCACGGAAAAATGCCCTTGCCGCCCTACATCCAGCGCGAGGCCGTCGATGCCGATGAAGGCCGCTATCAGACCGTCTATGCCCGCGCATCGGGTTCGGTGGCTGCCCCAACGGCCGGGTTGCATTTCGATGAAAAAATGCTCGAAACGCTCACCGAACACGACGTAAAGCAGGCATGGCTCACCCTGCACGTCGGCGCGGGCACGTTCCAGCCAGTGCGTGTCCACGATCTTGCCGAACACCGGATGCACCGCGAGCATTACGTAATCCCGCCCGCTACGGTTGAAGCCATTGCCGCCACGCGCAAGAAGGGCGGACGAATCATCGCGGTCGGCACGACCAGCTTGCGGGCGCTCGAAGCGGCGGCATGCCACGGGGGGCTTGTTGCGGGGGAAGGCGAGACGGAGCTTTTCATCCTGCCGGGGTTCCGGTTTCGCGTGGCCGATGCGCTCATCACCAATTTCCACTTGCCGCGTTCGACGCTCTTGATGCTGGTGTCGGCGTTCGCGGGCATGGAAACCATCCGCCGCGCTTACGCCCACGCGATTGAACGGGGTTATCGTTTCTTCAGTTACGGGGATGCCATGTTCCTCACCCGCGACAATGGGGTGCCTTGCGATGCAGTTTGAACTTCTTTCCACGAGCGGCAGTGCACGCCGGGGACGTCTGGTTTTGGCCCACGGCATGGTTGAGACGCCCGCCTTCATGCCGGTGGGGACTTACGGCACGGTCAAGGCGATGACCCCGGCAATGCTGGCGGAAAGCGGCGCGCAGATTTGCCTCGGCAATACTTTCCACTTGTGGCTGAGGCCGGGGCTGGAGGTGATCGCCGCGCACCAGGGGCTGCATGGCTTCATGGGCTGGGACAAGCCCATCCTCACGGATTCCGGGGGGTTCCAGGTGTTCAGCCTCGGGGCTTTGCGCAAGATCAGCGAAGAAGGCGTGCGCTTCACCAGCCCCGTCGATGGCACCCGCCTGTTGCTGACCCCAGAGGTATCGATGCAAATCCAGACCGCGCTCGACTCCGACATCGTGATGATTTTCGATGAATGCACGCCTTGGCCTGCGAGCTTCAAGGAGGCTGCGGATTCGATGCGTCTCTCGCAACGTTGGGCCAGGCGCTCACGCGACGAATTCGACCGGCTCGGCAATACCAATGCGCTGTTCGGCATCGTCCAAGGAGGAATGTTTGAACCGCTGCGCGACGAATCGCTCGCTGCGCTCATGGACATCGGTTTTGACGGTTTTGCCATCGGCGGGTTGTCCGTAGGGGAACCCAGGGAGGACATGGCGCGCATCCTCGCCCATACCGCGCCGAGGTTGCCCGAGTCCAAACCGCGCTACTTGATGGGGGTTGGGCGCCCCGAGGACATCGTCGGCGCAGTCGCGGCAGGCATCGACATGTTCGATTGCGTGATGCCCACCCGCAACGCACGAAATGGCTGGCTATTCACCCGCTACGGTGACATCAAGATCAAAAATGCCGCCCACAAGACCGACCTGCGCCCACTCGACGCCGATTGCTTCTGTTATACGTGCCGCAACTTTAGCCGCGCTTATCTCCACCATCTGCACCGTGCGGGAGAGATCCTTGGCGGTATGCTCAACACCATACATAATCTTCATTATTATCAATTGCTTATGAATGAAATTCGCACGATGGTCGAAGTGGGTTGTTTTCGCGAGTTTACACAACATTTTCGGGCTGAACGGTGCAAAGGAACAGGATGACCTATGCGCCGGAAAGTAAGGTTTTTACAGAGATTTACCAGAGCAGGCTATCATAAACACAAAACTTGTGCTATACCCATACCAAGCAGCGCGATCCTGAGGGATCTCTTTAATTCTTCTGATTAATCCGTCTGCTGCTCTTGGTAGAAGTGTTAGTTTTTTGCCATCGTGGCGGCAAATATTGTGCTGTTATCGGAGTAGTACATCGATCCTGCCCATATCCCCAAACGAACGATATACCACCAAACACGTGACTGATCAGGCATCTTTTCCCCGAATGTCCCATCCCCATCTGTTTGTACTGCGCAGACGGCTGGCTTTGCGTCTAACCATCATTGCGATGGTCGCCCTGTTGCTGGTACCGATATTCGCTACGGCAGTGCTGGGTGTCTCCGTGTTAGGTGCATATGGAATTTGGGTTATCTTTGGGGCAAAATGGCCGGTAGCAGGGTTTTTCCTTGCCGCCACGTCGTTTACTGCGATGGGGTTTGTCGCCGTACGGCTGTTTTCGGTGCTGTTTGTGCCTCTGCCCTTGCCAGAAGGGGTGCGCCTATCGCCGGAAGATGCCCATAAACTGCATCGGCTGATCGAAAGCATGGGCTGGGTACTCGAAGCTGGACGCATCGACCATGTCTGGGTGACGCCCGATATGAACGCGGCGCTCCTGCAACGCCCGTGCTGGGGCGTTTTCGGGCGCATTGAAACGCATCTCCTGATTGGTTTGCCTTTGATGCACAGCGTAACATGCCAGCAACTGGTGGCCGTGCTGGCACACGAACTCGCCCATCTCGCTGCACAGCGCAAAGGAGCAGGCAAGTATGGAGCTTTGTTGCGGGCTTGGTTGTTACGGGTGCTTGACAGGGTTGGAGATGTATTTCCGTCTGTCGGTGCACAGGCAGATTGCTGGTTAAGCCGCTTCTACAATAATATGGTACGTCTGGTGCGCATTGAAGAATTCGAGGCTGACGCACAGGCGACCAAAGTCGTAGACGCCAATTTGTTTGGCGAAACATTGATTGAAGTTTCGCTCAGGGAACAGTTCATCTCCAAGGACTATTGGCCGCGCGTCCTAGCTCAGAGCAAGGTGCGGGCAAGGCCGCTGATACGGCCATTCCGTGACCTGTGTCTGGGGATGGCAGCCGGGTTCTTGCGCCGCGCAGCGACGAGTAGCGTACTCTCCAGTAACGAGTCTTTGTCGCAATCCATGCACCCGACAACTAGGGAGCGCCTAAGTGCCTTGCATGTGTCGCCAACGGTTTCTCCCAATAACTTACCATCAGCAGCAGACTATTACCTATCGCCCCTGTTACTCACCTTGGCCTGGGTGTTTGACCGTGCCTGGTGGCGGGACATACGCCCGGACTGGCAACTCACATACCGGATGGCTCGCCGCGAGCACAAGCGCAAGCGTTGGCGATAGGGGTTTCCCTCTTTCGGCCACCCCCTTTCCCGCAAATGAAAAAACGCATAATCGGGATAGGGGCGGCTAGGAAACCTAGCCGACCCCCTCCCACACCACCCGGCATGCGGGTCCGCACCGGGCGGTTCGAGCAGTTGAGGTCATGAGAGCCGGGGAACACCCAGCCGGTCGAAGTAGGCGATGGGCATTACCCGATTCAACCGCAGG
>WQYV01000103.1 GCA_009781085.1 Betaproteobacteria bacterium | reverse complement strand
GTTTCCGCCAACGTCCCCGAACAGCCGAAGAATGAATATCTGCGCTACTGCATGGCCGGAAGGCCCGGCCGCTGTGAAGAAGTGGCGGATGTGGTGGAGTTCTTGTGCAGCGACCGCTCTTCCTATATCAATGCGCAGATGATCCATATCAACGGCGGTATTTAGGGACGCCACCGCGAGGATACCGTCATGTTGGAAGAACCCCTGAAAATGGCGCGGCTCATGTGGACCATCGCACGCAAGGGCATGTTCCACTGCAATGTCCAAGTGCATTACCACTGCAATTTCAAATGTGCCATTTGTGAATTCTGGAAAAAATCCCATCAGGCCAAGCCATCTCTAAGCGTAGCGGATATACGCCTTATCACGGAAAAAATACGCCCCTTGGGGCCGCAGTCCATGTGCCTGAGCGGCGGCGAACCCCTCATGCACCCGGATATCCTGGATATCGCCGCCATCACGGCACGCGAGCATTTCATCGTCCTGATCTGCAACGGCTGGTTCGTCACCCCGGAATTGGCGCGTGAGTTGTTCAAGACGGGCATCTACGAGGTCAATATCTCCGTTGATTACGCCAACGCCTCCCAACATGACGCCATGCGCGGCAAAGAAGGTGCCTTCGACAGGGCGATAAGCGCCCTGGAAACGCTATTCGCCAGCCGTGCCCGAAAGGACCAGCGGGTCCATATGAACAGCGTGCTCATGGCCGACAACGTGGATCAGATCGAGGAACTGACCAAGATCTGCAAAAAAATCGGCATCACCCACCTCATCACCTTTTACTGCGGGAAACGGGGCACCATGCAGCGGGCCCAGGACACCAAGGAAACCGTGCGCCGCCTGCTGGACATCAAAAAACGCTACCCTGAATTCGTCACGCTTCCCGGCTATATCGAGCGGTTCGCCGAAGCCGGGCAGGACGGCAAGGGCGTCGGGAACTGCTATACCGGAAAAAACCTTTTCGACATTGATTGCCAGGGCAACATCTCACGTTGCCTTGACTGGCGGGACAAACCCATAGGCAATATTTTCCATGAAGATATCGACCTGCTCATGGAGCGCCTGCACGAACAATTCGCCACCATGCCCTGCGCGGACTGCTGGACAAGCTGCCGGGGCAATGTGGAAGCACTGCTTTATGGGGGAAACAGGCTGCGCGACTGGCGTCATTATTTCCAGATCATCAGGGATGTTCCGTTCGCTGCCAACTCGCGGCAATGAATCGTGCTACGCTTGTATTTCTAAAAAATCATATGGGAGGAAATCAAAAATGAGTATCAAGACGAACCGTGCCGCGACATCCTGGCGGCAATCGATGTGGTGCCTGCTGGTGGCGGTCGGCCTGACAGCGTGCAGCCAAACGCCGTACCAGGCACCGATGGATACAGCGCCCTCCGTGCCCTTAGCCGCTGCCGAGCCCGAACCCGCCCCCCTGGCCGAATCCACGCTGGGTACGCAATGGGGTGAAGAGCGGGAATCCAACGTCCGTTCCGTGCATACCACGCGCCTTAGCCCCGACAGCCCGCAAGCGATTGCACAGATGCGGTATTCCGATGAAAACTCCCTACGCCGCGCGTTGGGGCGTAAAGCCAACAGGCAAAACAACGTGTTGCTGGCCCATGGCAAGGTGGAGTGGTCGGTGCGGGACGAACAGGGTAGGCCGCTGCCCATTTTCAGCAGGCACGGCAACCGGGACTACATCGTAGCGGGCCACGATGGCGAGCGTTACGAGCTTGTCTATGTTAACCGCAGCAACCGTACCTACGAGGTCATCGCCACGGTGGACGGGCTGGATGTAATCACCGGCCAGCCCGGCAGCGTACACAATAACGGCTACATCCTGTCCCCTGGCGAGACGCTGCGCATCGACGGTTTTCGCAAGAGCCAGCACGAAGTGGCAGCCTTCCGTTTTGCCGCCAAAGACCTCGCCTATGCCAACAACACGCCTGCAGGCGATGCGCGCAATATAGGCGTGATCGGTTCGGCCCTGTTTGAAGTATGTATGGACGGACCCGATGGCTGCACCCGCCACTCGCATCACCCAAGGACGAAGCCAAGCGACAGGCCAAATCCCTTCCCCGGCGATCCCGCAGGCACCTATGCACCGCCGCCGCAATACCGCCGCTGACCTCTGATCCCAAAGGCTTGGGCGCGCCGCCGCCCAAGCACGCGACCCGGTCGCTGTGGAGCCATGTTCATGGGGGAGCAGCCTTGGAGCTAAACAAAAAATATACGGGAACATTGAGTCACCTCGGCCTGAATGCCGAGGTGACTCAATACGGTTTAGGGGAGCCTTCGGCTCTCCATCAACGACTGTCTTGCTTACCCCGTCATGAATGACGAGGATTGCGCTCGACGCGTGTTCAAAAACATCCAGACGATCCCTGCACTACTTGACTATGCAGTGGACTGTCATGGAGACCTACCGGCAATTAAAAATAAAGACAAAGATCTTGTGGAATCCATATCCCGCCGAGATCTTCAAAAAGCGGCTTTTGGCACGGCGTCTTTGTTCGCGCAAAAAGGAATCCATGGCAAGCATATAGCGATCATAGGGAACCCCGGCCGTGACTGGTTGATCCTCTTCCTTGCTGTTGTCTCCTCCGGCAACATCGCTGTCCTGATCGATAAAAATTTAAGCGAAACTGATATTGCGCAATTAATGCGCCAAGCGGACGTTTCTCACCTTATTTTGGATTCAAGCCTTTCCCAAAAAGCGGCTTATTTGAAATCGGTGCTTGACCATAACCATGAGGGAATGTGCTTTGGTGAAGAGAACAACGGGGAAATTGACGGTTTTCTTCATATTCGCCGCTATCTGGACGAAGCTTTAAATGAAACTGCCTACGCCCCCAACATCACCATCCACCCCGACCAGGACGCTGTCATTGTTTTTACATCCGGAGCCACAGGGAACAGCAAAGCAGTGCTGTTGTCGCATAAAAACATATGCGACAAAGTTTGTTGCATCCTTCAAATAACTTACGATTTCACTCCGGGCGAACACATTATATCGATTTTGCCACCCCATCACATACTTGAGGTAACGGCGGGATTATTGGCACCCTTATGTTATGGCGGAACAATCTGTTTTGGTGGAGGCTTAAAGTACCTCTCTCGTAATATCAAGTTTTTTCAACCCGTGTTCATGCTTATTGTTCCTATGGTAGTGGAAGGGTTCTATAAACAAATACTTAATGAAATAAGGAAGAAAGGCAAAGAAAAACAGATGACCAGAGCTATTCGGTTAAGCAATTTTCTACGTTTGTTGAAAATCGACTTACGCCGCCGACTGTTTAAAGATATCCATGATAGCTTTGGCGGCAAAATACACGCCATTTTTTGCGGGGGAGCCTTTCTAGATCCAGAACTGGTGAAGAGGTTTGATGAATGGGGCCTTCCATTGTGTGACGGTTATGGCATTACCGAATGCACTGCTGCTGTGTCGTGCAATTTATCCGAAAGACATAAAACTGGTTCTGTCGGAACCCCATTTCTGAGCCCGTTTTGCGAGGTTAAAATTGTTGACGGCGAAATTTTTGTGCGTGGCTCAATTGTGATGAAAGGGTACTACAAAGACGAAGAAGCCACCCAGCAAGTTTTTTCCGACGGTTGGTTCAAAACGGGAGATTTGGGTTATATCGATGCCGATGGTTTTTTGTTTATCACGGGAAGGAAGAAAAACGTCATTATCCTGTCAGACGGCAATAACGTATCACCCGAAGAACTCGAAACCCTTCTGGAAAAATTACCGTTGGTAAAATCGGTATTTGTCTGCGTCAAAGAACATCACAATTTACCCATGATTACCGCCTGTGTTCATCCTGATTTTGAGTATGCTCGTGAACACGGCATAGGGGATATCCAAGCGGAACTGGAGCGTGAAACGACACAGATCAACATTTCACTCCCTTTTTATAAAAGGGTGCAGAAAATCGAGATATCTGAAGATGACTTCGAAAAGACGCCGCTCGGTAAAGTAAAAAGACATAAATACAACACAGCCCTCCCCACTTCAGGAACCCACATTAAAGAAAGGTGAACTTATGCTGGAAAAAATCATCGAATTTATTCGCGAGCGTAAAGAATTAAATGATATTGAAATCACGGGGGAAAGCCAATTGGTTCGTGACCTTGGCCTGACATCCTTCGATTTAGTGACGATGGTATGCTGGATGGAGGAGGAATTTGGCAGGATCATCAATGATGATATGATGATCCGGAGCATCACGGTCAATGATATTGTGCATTGCCTTAAACAGAGGCAATCCTGAACCCACCTCAACGGGGGCTATAACGAATGCGTTGGCGGTTTGTGGACAAGGCGGTTTTTTTCGCTCCCTGGAAGGCCATCGCCATCATCAAGGCAGGCTCTCTGGAAGAATACAAACTGCTTGAGCGCTGGGGCGAGAACGGCCTTGCGCCCGCTTCCCTGCTGCTGGAAAGCTGCGTGCAGGCCGCACGTTGGCTGGTGGAAGCCAGTTCGTCCTTTTCACTGACCTGCGACTTGCAGGAAGTGGGTTTTTGGCGTGCCACGGAAGGGCTGCGGCCTGGAGAGCGGTATTGGGCTTTTTTGCAGGTTGTGGAACGGGGCGACGAAAGCCTTACCCTTGCGCTGCGCCAAAAGCGCCTCCTGCCCGGGGAAGGCCCCCTTGACTCGGACGCCAGCTACAACGGCGAGGCGGATGGGAGGTTCTCCGTTTCCCTCACGCACCTTGCAGCACGCAATTTGCCCCATGACAGGGAATGCCTCTGGCAGGAGATCCGGCATGCGTGACAAAGACAGCCATTGCCCGAAGCGTAAAGGGCCGTGCCCAGCGGCAGAAAAGCTGCGCGGCTGGCTCGCTGCCGGGGCCAAACAACAGCTGACCCTAATCCCTGGCGACTTTGCAGGCATCGATTTTTCCCTGACCACCCTGCTCCTTTCCTACGGTCCGCTTTCGGAGCGGCTCGCCCATCGCTGGCATTCGTTTTGCGCGTATATGGGCATGTTCACCCCTTTTACCGGCTGGAAAATTTTCTGGTACAGGCGGGCGGGCGTTTCCATCGGCAAAAACGTGTATATCGCGCCCGGTGCCGTCCTCGACCTGCTGCTCCCGGGACTCATCACGCTTGAGGACGACTCGGTGGTCGGCCTACAGGCCATGGTCACGAACCATATCTTCACGCCGGACATGATCGTCGTCAGCCGTGCCGTCGTGGGGCAGCGCGGGGTTGTGGGTGCCAGGGCCATCCTCTGCGCGGCGCGCATCGGCAAAGAGGCCATGCTCGGGGCAAACAGCGCCACAATAAGGCCGATACCGGACGGGCATGTGGGGATTGGCACCCCTCCCATCATACGCCCGCTCAAACCGGAATATGCCAAAAACATGACAGGTACTGAGGGCAATACCGATGATCAGCGCGCATGAATTCTCAAAACGGGCACGCCTGTTATATTCCGGCCTGCGCAGACGGCTGATCCACTTGAACCTTCAACTGCTTTACCAGTGCAATTTCAAGTGCGACATTTGCGATTTCTGGAACCCGCCATTCAGCAAGATGCCCAAAATGAGCCTGGAGCAAATACGGCTCGTAGCCGAAAAACTCCGCCCCCTCGGGCCGCAATTCATCTCCATCGGCGGCGGGGAGCCGCTCCTGCACAAAGAGCTTTTCGACATCATCCAGGTATTGGGGAAAGACAACTTCCCGATCATGATCTGCAACGGCTGGTACATGACGCCGGAAAAAGCCCGCCAGTTGTTTGAAGCGGGGCTTTACGAGGTCAGCGTTTCCGTAGATTACGCCAGCGCGGAAAAGCACGACAAACAGCGCAACATGCCCGGTGCCTTTGACAAGGCACTGGAAGCCCTTGCCATGCTGAACGAGAACCGCGTCCATCCCGACCAGCGGGTGCACATGATTTCCGTGGTCATGGAAGACAACATCGACGAAATCGAGCACCTGGTCAAAATGTCCAAGGACATGGGCATCACCTACCTGCTCACGTTCTACAGCAACTCGCGTGGCCGCAAGGAAGCGCATGTCCAACCGGCGGAAATAGCCCGTCGTCTGCTCGACATCCAGAAGCGCTATCCGGAATTCGTCTCCCTGCCGGAATACTTGGGCCGCTATGCCGAAGCGGGTGAGTCGGGGCACGGCGTCGGCCCCTGCTACGCTGGGAAAAACCTCTACAACATCGACTGCCAGGGGAACGTCACCCGCTGCATCGACAAGCTGGACGATCCGGTAGGCAACATCTTCACGGACCCCATCGAACACATCGTCAAGGGGCTGCATGCGCAGTTCCTTTCGCAGGATTGCCAGCAATGCTGGACGAGTTGCCGTGGCAGCATCGAGGCGCTTCTGTACGGCAAGCACAAAATCGCCAACCTTTCGGCTTACTACCGCATGGTCAAGCCCGTCCCGTTGACGAAAGCGGCATAACCGAAAGCCATGGCCACCCTTCCCTTCCGTTGGCAACGCTGGCTGGACATCTACATCTTCCTGAACGTTGCCGGGTATTTCGGCTGGCAAACGTGGAAGGTCATCGCCGAAGGCCGGCTGGATTTCATTGAAGGCGTGTTCATCCTGCACAACATCGTCATTTGCCTGTGCTTTTTGCTGCGCACCCCGGCCCGCGCCATCCAGACCGCCATGAGCCACCAGGCGGTAGCGGTTTGCGCGTTTTATTCGGGCGTGTTTTTCATGGGCCCGCCCATCACGGAACCAGCGCTGCTCCTTGAGTTTTCCTGGTGGACGATCCTCCTGGGGACGGGCATCGGCATCCTTTCCCTGGTGCAGCTCGGAAAAAGTTTCGGCGTACTCATTGCCATCCGTGAAGTCCGCACAACGGGCCTGTACGGCTGGGTCCGCCACCCCATGTATCTCTCCGATATCGTGATGCGCCTAGGCTATCTCCTCAGCCATCCCGCATGGCCGACCGTCGCCCTGTTCGTTGCCTCGTCCGCCTGCTATGTCGTCCGCGCCATGCTGGAAGAGCGTTTCCTGGCGAGCCAGGACGAGGCATACGCGGCATACATGAAACGGGTGCGCTACCGTTTCATCCCGGGGGTTGTGTGATAGGCCGCCTCGCGCTTTCGCTTGCCCTCGCACTCGGTATTTGCGCCGACGCGGCGGGCGAGGCGGTCGCCATCGGGGACGTTTCCGTCACATATGCCGTTCCCGCGGAATTCACGCGGGCCGATGGGCTCTTTTCCCTGAACCTCAAGGATTTGGACAAAGAGTTCAGCATGAATACCGTGGTATTCGCCGTGCTCATTCCCGAAACGGATCTCAAGGTACGGCAAAACGACCGCCGCGCCGTGCCGAGCTGGTATGTCCACCTAGCCTACGACGACATTTTTTCCAATATTTCCATTGAACATGTGGGTTTCAATATCATCACCTGGCTGGTGAAAAAGGTGATTGAAAAACAATACGAAAATGCCAGTTTCATCGAAAAGCTCGAAGCCGTCATCTCGGGCGCACTGAACCGGAAGCTGAAAATCCACGCCATGACGCAAGAGGGATTTGTAGACGGCGAACCGCGCACCCGCTCCATATTGGCCTATGGCCGCGGGGAACTGGAAGGCGACCCAGGCCCGGAAGAGATAGAGTTGGCAACCATGACCACCTTCTTCATGGATCAAGGCAAACTCATCACCATCATCCAGGCTTGCCGGATCGGGTCGGAGAAGGATCTGCCCGTTTTCAAGGAAAAAGCCCTGCGGATTGCGGCGGAAATTAGTGGGCGGTAAGTGTAGGCTGAACCAAGCAAATTGGCCGTAAAAATAAGGTACGGTTACGGCAATAGTTCGGTATCCACGCTTGCTATGGTTGCGGTAGGGACAGCGGTTGCCCGCTGCCCCCCGCACAGATCCGTACGTGCGGAACTACCGCATACGGCTCTTACCTCGGGTGATGACGCAAGAATCGCTCCTCCGGGTATGGGTGCGC
>WQYV01000102.1 GCA_009781085.1 Betaproteobacteria bacterium | reverse complement strand
GTGGCTCTTTCGGCGAAGGCAAGGGGGTTGCCGCCTGTGTAGGCAGTGGCTCTTTCGGCGAAGGCAAGGGGGTTGCCGCCTGTGTAGGCGGTGGCTCTTTCGGCGAAGGCAAGGGGGTTGCCGCCTTGGCAGGCGGTGGCTCTTTCGGCGAAGGCAAGGGGGTTGCCACCTGTGTAGGCAGTGGCTCTTTCGGCGAAGGCAAGGGGGTTGCCGCCTGGGCAGGCGGTGGCTCTTTCGGCGAAGGCAAGGGGGTTGCCACCTGTGTAGGCGGCGATGTATTTTTACTAGCTGGGGTGGTGACTGAAGCCTGCGTAGGGGTGGGTGATACAACCGTCTCGGTGAACCGCTGGTTCAGCGGCGGAAAATTCTGCGAAGAAGCCCAATGCTGTGCCGGTTTGGGAACTCTGGATTGTGTGTCGATCGAAGACGAGAAATCGAGTTCACTCAATGAACGCTGTGAAGTTTTCTTGATGACTGGCGCAAGAGCCAGCTTGCTTTTCGGCGGAACTTCAAATGCGGAAGCCGCACCTGGTTTCGTGCCAGGGGCGACAGCGGTAGCGCTGGAGGGTGACGTAGCGGCAGGTTTTGCTGCAGTAGTGGGGGAAGACGGAGTTTTGGCCGGTTGGCGTTGCGAGGGAGAAGGGGACGGTGGCTGTCCTGCCTTGGGATCGGACTCGGCCAGGTGGTCGAGCGCGTTGAAGGGGTGCAAACAACTGCCGCAACGTACCCGACCCTGACGGGCGAGCAATTGTTCAGACGTGAGTCGGAAAACGGTTTGGCAACTCGGGCAGCGAGTCAGCATCGGAAACGAACTATGATCTTGTAAACATAGAATGATAAATCATCGCCTGTCTTGCGCACGGTTTTCATGTTCTCAAATAACGCTTTATAGGGAGGCTAGAAACTTTCTATTGTCACGGGCACCAACCCTCCAGGCGAACCCATCCTTCCCGCGCATCGCCGACTTTGAGAGATATCCAGGTCGCCCAGGCGTCAATAACTTGCGCGGCCTGTTGTTCGAGTATCCCGGAGAGTGCCACTCGTCCGCCGGGGGCAACCCGGGCTGCAATGGCAGGAGCCAGTACACAGAGCGGGTTAGTGAGGATATTGGCGACGACGAGGTCGAACGTCGCTTCAAGCGGCGCACTGGAATGTTGTACGCGCATGATGCCAGATACGCCGTTACGTGCTGCATTCTCCCGCGCCGCTTCTACCGCGCGCCCGTCGATATCGACCCCGAGCGACCGGGCTGCGCCGAGACGGGCGGCGGCAATGGCAAGGATGCCCGATCCGCAACCGAAATCGAGCATGGACATGCCGGGTTGGACGGTCTTGCACAGCCATTCTAGGCAGAGCCGGGTAGTAGGATGCGAGCCGGTTCCGAAGGCCATGCCGGGGTCGAGTTCGATGTTGATTACGTCAGGTTCGGGCGCTTTATGCCAGGAGGGCACGATCCAAAGATCGTCAGTGACACGGATGGGGTCGAACTGACTTTGCACAGTTCGCACCCAGTCTTGTTCGGCAACTTCCTCGACGGTGAAGGGCGGCGGTGCGCCAACCATCCCCGCTGCGGCGGCGGCTTCACCGATGTGCGCGGTCAGGGCGGGGCGGTCGATAGCGTCGAATAGTGCAATGACCCGGCAATGCGTCCACAACCTGACTAGCTCCTGGCCGGGTTCGGCGAACTGCGGCGTTTCGGCGGCGGTACCGGCGTCGGCGTCCTCGATGGAAACCGATACTGCGCCCATCTCCAGCAACGCTTCCGAGAGTGCTTCGGCATGGCTCGCTTTAGCTTGGATGGATACGGAAAGCCAGGCCGGCATGCCCATTGTTCCCTGTGTCCTGTGCCTACCTGGCTACGGATCCTTCTTAACACCAATCAGGTCATCAAGGCGCTCTTCAAGGTAATGAATGCTGAGACCGCCTTCGATGAAATTGGTGTCGAGCATCAATTCCTGATGCAGCGGGATGTTGGTCTTGATCCCGGCTACGTCCATTTCCGAGAGCGCGATGCGCATGCGGCGGATGGCCTGTTCGCGCGTATCGCCATAGACGATGAGCTTGCCGATCATCGAGTCATAGTATGAAGGCACCTTGTAGCCGGTATAGACGTGCGTGTCTACCCGGACACCGGGGCCTCCTGGGGCGTGCCAGTTCGTGATCTGTCCCGGTGAAGGGGTAAATTTGAACGGGTCTTCGGCGTTGATCCGGCACTCGATAGCGTGACCACGCATCGCGAGGTCCCGTTGGGCGAAGCGCAGTTTTTCACCAGCGGCCACCTTGATCTGGGTTTGGATAATGTCGATGCCGGTAACGAGTTCGGTAACGGGGTGTTCCACTTGCACCCGTGTGTTCATTTCGATGAAGTAGAACTCTTCTTTCTCGTATAGAAATTCGAAAGTGCCTGCACCACGATAGCCGATCTTGCGACATGCCTTGGCGCAACGCTCGCCAATGGAAGCGACCTGTTTGCGGTCGATGCCCGGAGCCGGGGCTTCCTCAATCACTTTTTGGTGACGGCGCTGCATCGAACAGTCGCGTTCGCCAAGATAGACGGCGTGCCCGTGCTGGTCAGCCATGATCTGGATTTCGATGTGGCGCGGATTTTCGAGGAATTTCTCCATATACAACGTGGGATTGCCGAAGGCAGCCTGCGCTTCGGCACGGGTCGTCGCCACGGCGTTTGGGAGCGCCGCTTCGGTATGCACAACCCGCATGCCGCGCCCGCCGCCACCGCCCGCCGCCTTGATGATTACGGGGTAACCGACGGATCGGGCGATTTTGATGATTTCGCGGAGGTCTTCCGGCAATGCACCTTCCGGTCCAGGGACGCAGGGTACGCCCGCCGCTTTCATCGTATTCTTGGCGGAAACCTTGTCACCCATGAGCCGGATTGTTTCCGGGCGTGGCCCGATGAACACGAAACCGGATTGCTCCACCCGCTCGGCAAAGTCGGCATTTTCGGAGAGAAAACCATATCCGGGGTGGATGGCCTCGGCATCGGTAACTTCTGCCGCAGAAATGATGGCGGGGATATTCAGGTAACTTAACGAGGAAGCCGCAGGGCCGATACAAACCGATTCGTCAGCGAGCTTGACGTACTTGGCTTCGATGTCGGCCTCGGAATGCACGGCAACGGTCTTGATGCCCAGTTCGCGACAGGCACGCAGGATCCGCAGCGCAATTTCGCCCCGGTTGGCGATGAGAATTTTTTCAAACATACCGTTTTAGCCGATGACAAACAGAGGTTGCCCGAATTCGACCGGTTGGGCGTTTTCGACCAATATAGCCTTGATGGTTCCTGCGACATCGGCTTCGATTTCGTTCATCAATTTCATCGCCTCGATGATGCACAGGCGGTCGCCGACTTTGACGCTTTCCCCGACTTCGGTCATCGGATCTGCTCCTGGCGCGGTGGATCGGTAGAACGTGCCGACCATCGGTGATTTCAGAACGTGGCCAAGGGGTAGTGCGGGAGATGTGTTCCCTGCTTCATTGGTAAAGGCTTTCGGTGCAGCAGCGATGGCTGATGGCGGAGAGATATAGGTAGGCGCGGGTATGCTGATAGGCGCGCTTTCCGGGTGCTTGTTGACGATGCGTACTTTTTCTTCGCCTTCGGTGATTTCAAGTTCGGAGATTCCCGATTCTTGTGTGAGGTCCAGGAGTTTCTTGAGCTTTCGCAAATCCATGATGTTTCCCAAAGAGAAGTATCCGATATAAAAGAATGGGGCGGGATGTGTCTGGATGAAGACATCCGGGCAGTACGGTAACGTCCCTAGCTGGCCTGTTCGCGCAGTTGGGCAATGGCAAAATCTACGGCTGCCAAGTAGCCTTGGACGCCCAGGCCGCAGATCACGCCCACGGCAAAATCGGAAAAATACGAGTGATGGCGGAAGGACTCACGGGCGTGGATGTTTGATAAATGCACTTCCACAAACGGAATCCGTACGGCGGCCAAGGCATCGCGCAAGGCGATGCTGGTGTGGGTATAGGCCGCGGGGTTGATAATAATGAAGCCGATGCCTTCGGTTGCTGCTGCTTGGATACGGTCGATCAACTGGCCTTCGTGATTGCTCTGGAAGGACTCGAGTTGCACGCCGTTTGCACGGGCACGGGACTCCATTGCAATGTGGATGTCGGCCAGCGGCGCACGCCCATAGACTTCGGGCTCCCGCGTGCCAAGCAGGTTGAGGTTTGGCCCATGCAGCGCTAGGATACGGCATTGTGTGGGCGGAGTTTTACGGGTCTTTTGTTGCTTCATGGACGGAGTTTGAAACAAATCACAACAATTTGTCCAGTGTAGTTATCCGAATTGTTCCGGCGTCCCTCCAAGAGTTGCTGGCAACGGTGCGCCGGAAGCGAGCAGCGTATTTTCCCCCTGTTAGACAGCATCTTCATGGGATGGCGAAGCAGCAATCAGGGTCTCGACTTGGATCAGGCGTGCGCGAGGTTGCCGCCGGGTTCGTTCTGCTGGGGCGGGGTAAATGGACAACCGTGCCGGGGTGCCTTCCCATTCCAAGGTCAGCACTGCTTCCAGCGCATCAGGCGATGTTTTGCGCGCTCCGCGGTGCTTGTAAGGAAAAGCGGCATTAAGGAGAAAAATTTCGACATCCTTGGCGCTTTCAGGGAATAGGTCGATTTCAATTTCCGCATAACGTCCGGCAGTGCCGTCGAGCGCACTGCCAGTCAGGTAGGGTCTGAATGTGCTCAGCAGGCGCATCAGCCCCGCCGCCGCTTGCCGCATGTTGGCCAGCCGTTCGGTGAGTTCTTCGCCCTGGTACAGGGTTTGCCACCGCCGCAGTTCCGCTTCGATTTCGACATTGGTTGGCAGGGATTCGCCTGCGGCTTCGCCTGTGCCAAGTTGCCGGGCTGCCTTGCGCTTGGCGAAACCAAAATCGTCGATACCGTCCTCGGCCATCATGCGTGCAGCCAGCACGGCAATTTCGCGACGGCGTTGCGCACCGCGCGGGGGGAAACCGTATTCCGCCATAAAAGGAGAAAGGCGAGCGCCTTCGGGTAAAATTTTACACATTCTACACGGGGCACTTTCCTTTCCACCCTCTACTTTGGTTTTTTGTTCCATGCACATTCACATCCTTGGTATCTGCGGCACTTTCATGGGCGGCGTTGCGCAATTAGCAGTGGTTTCCGGACACAAGGTGACAGGCTGTGACGCCAACGTTTACCCGCCAATGAGCGACCAACTCGAAGCAGCGGGCATCGTGCTTACCGAAGGGTTCGATGCCGCCCAAATCGGCCTCAAGCCGGATGTTTTCATTATTGGGAATGCCGTCTCCCGCGGCAATCCTTTGCTGGAAGCGATTCTCGACCAGGGGTTACCCTATGTGTCAGGCCCGCAGTGGTTGTCCGAGCATGTTTTGCAGGGGCGTTGGGTGTTGGGCGTGGCAGGCACGCACGGCAAGACCACCACGGCTTCCATGCTCGCCTTCATCCTTGAAAAAGCTGGCCTTAACCCCGGTTTCCTGATTGGCGGCGTGCCGATGGATTTTGGGGTTTCCGCCCGTCCCGGCAAAACGCCGCTGTTCGTGATCGAGGCCGACGAGTACGACACTGCATTCTGCGACAAGCGATCCAAGTTCATCCACTACCGCCCGCGTACCATGATCCTGAACAACCTAGAATTTGATCATGCAGATATCTTTCAGGATCTTGCAGCCATCGAGACGCAATTTCACCATCTTGTACGCACTTTACCCGCTACAGGCCGCATCATTGCAAACGCCCGCGAAGACAGCCTGAGGCGTGTGCTCGCACGTGGCTGCTGGACGCCCGTGGATTGGTTCAACGGCTGGAAAGGAAGTTGGGTCGCAGATGGCGACGATGCCGATGGCAGCCTCGTCATCCGCGACGAAAACGGTGACGAAATTGGCCGTGCGCTATGGGAGCTTACTGGCGCGCACAACCGTGCCAACGCTTGTGCGGCGCTGCTGGCCGCACGCCATGTCGGGGTGTCGCTTGCTGATGGCCTGGCAAGCTTGTCCAGGTTCAAGAATGTCAAGCGCCGCATGGAAGTGCGTGGCGAGTCAGGCGGCGTGACGGTCTATGATGATTTTGCCCACCACCCCACAGCTATTACCACCACACTTGAAGGTCTGCGCCGCAAGGTTGGCCCTGCGGCGAGGATCATCGCGGTGCTGGAACCGCGGTCAAACACCATGAAAATGGGTACGATGAAAGACATGCTCCCACAAAGCCTCCGGCTGGCCGACCAAGTGTTTTGTTATTGTGGCAACCTAGGATGGGACGCCCAGGCGGCTCTGGCTCCCCTAGGTGCGCACCAGTCCTGCTTTGAAGACCTTGCCGCGCTGGTGGCCGCCGTAGCCGCCGAGGCTCGGCCTGGCGATCACGTGTTAGTAATGAGCAACGGCGGCTTCGGCGGCATACACCAGAAACTGCTGAACGCCCTGGCTACCCTCTAAAAACTGGTAACCGAAGTTAAGGCGCTTCGGGTGGGAAGTTGCTATCAGCTTTGGTATCGGTGGTGTTGTCGCGGGTATCGAGGGTTTTGGCTTCGCTTTCGGCAATATATTCGAATACCCTCACGACCTTTTTGACGCCTTTGCTGGTGCTGGCAATTTCCGCAGCTTGCTCAGACTCAGCTTGGGTCACGATCCCGAGTAGGAAAATGACGCTCGCCTCAGTAACGACCTTGACGTGATTTGCCGAGAAAACCTTGTTGTTGAGAAACCGCGTTTTTACGTTGGTGGTGATGGCAGTATCGTTTGCGCGATCCGAAAACGTCGAGGGAGGGCCCACGACCAATTCGTTGACCACGCCGCGCACGTTCGCAACTGTACCCGTAAGGCGTTGCGCTTCAGCCTTCACATTTTCATCCTGTACTTCGCCGGTGAGCAGCACATTGCGGTTGTAGGATGTTACGTTGACGTGGTTAATGGTGCCGAAGTGCTGGCCGATGAGGTTGGAGGTTTTCTGTTCGATGGATTCATCGTCGACATACGCTCCTGTGGTACGGCGGTCGGCCGCCACCAGCGCACCGGCTCCGATACCGGCAAAAATGACGGGAACACAGCCCTGCAACAGGGCGACGCCCGCGATGGCGAACGCGCCGACGAGTAACGTACGGCGGGCGGAGAAAAGGGTAGGTAAAGTTGCGTAAAGTTTCATTAGTCTTCCACTCCAAGTAGCAAACAATCGATGCCGTCACACAAGCAGTGTAGGACGAGCAGGTGGATTTCCTGTACGCGTGCGGTGCGTTCGGCAGGTGCGCATACATGGACGTCATTTTGTGTCAAAAGCTCCGCGATACTGCCACCACCCTTGCCTGTGAGGGCGACTACGCGCATTTCGCGCTCATGCGCGGCGGCAATGGCGGCGATGATATTGGGCGAATTGCCGCTGGTCGAAATAGCCAGCAACACATCACCTGCCTGCCCTAGGGCGCAGATCTGTTTGGAAAAGATTTGGGTGAATTCGTAATCGTTGCCAACCGAAGTCAGCACGGAACTGTCGGTGGTCAGCGCAACGGCGGCTAGCGGTGGGCGTTCCATTTCAAAACGGTTGACCAGTTCAGCGGCGAAATGTTGCGCATCGGCAGCTGAACCGCCATTTCCACAGGCGAGTATCTTTCCGTTACCGAGCAAACAGCCCGTCATTGCCTCTATGGCTTCGGCTATCGGCGCAACCAACCACTCAATGGCAGCGAGCTTGGCGCGGGCACTGTCCTCGAACTGGCGGGAAATGCGATCAATCAGGTTCATAAAATGGAGTTTAGCGAAAATGACCGAAGTCTAGCATGACAGATCATATGGCATGATACTTATTGCCTCACGTCCGCCAAGAACCGGAACCGGCTCCTGAATGAGGCCATGTGCCGTGCGTCCTTCGGGAAAGTGCTGGATCTGGGCGGCTGAGCGGGGCTGGTTCCTCAGGGCACTTTGCGGCAGGCGGCTCACTGATCGAAGCGTGGGTCTTGATGAAGACTTTCCAGGTGAAAGTAGAGTAATGGCACAGGCGCGGGAAGTGTGTCGGGCACATCCCACCATTTACTACACCCTAGAT
>WQYV01000101.1 GCA_009781085.1 Betaproteobacteria bacterium | reverse complement strand
CTTTTTTATGATTGATTCTCGGATATTCGTGTGTCACCACAGTACCATCGAAATCCACAGCAACCACTAGTGCATTCTCCATTTTTTCCTCACTCACGAAAGCATTTCATTTGTAGCAGGGATCGCACAAATTATATCCCTTTTTCACAAATTATTCCAACTGGAGAGCACAATTTTAGCGGGCGGTATTCTGCCGCCCAGGCTTTGCCCCAGCACCAGGATTTTCCCGAATCCACCCCTGGCCACTGCCTCAGCCAGGCAAGCGCGGCCTACGTGTCTTCCATCAATGCACGGGGCGACGGGCGTTTGTCTTCGGAAAGGCCGTAACCCCGGTAATCGAATATGAACACCCCGAAATGGACGTCTTCAAACGCCAGCCCCTTGGTTTGCGGCGTGTCGGTGCTTTCGCCACGAACCGGGTGCTAAAACTGGCGCCCCGCGGCACAGCCGACAATAAACGCCCCTGCCAGGACAACGCCAACCAACCCCGCGAACCAATACAGCGACCGAGCCGCCATGAAAAGCCCTCCCGTTTACAACCTTATTGCCCTATTGGACATTATCAAGGAAGATCATGACCTAAAAATATAGGGGGAGTAGCGGTTGCTTCGCTACGTCAGATTTATTATGCTTATGTATTGGCATGATACATTGATCGGACGGAGGTTCATGTGTCGGAACAAACAATAGTCGGCGCGTTGCGCGAAACCATGGCGGGCGAACAGCGCATTACGATAACGCCGGACGTTGCTAAACGTTATCAGGCGTTGGGCGTGCAGTTGCTGTTAGAAAAAGGGGTCGGCACTAGCACGTTCCTGGCTGATGGCGCCTTCCCGACGGAAAACTTTGCGGCATCTGGGCGCGAAGTCTTGCAACAAGCGGATATCGTGCTGAAAATCCAACCGCCGGACGCCGACGAACTGGCTGCAATGAAAGAAGGTTCCGTTTTGATTGGCTTATTGCAGCCTTATGCCGACGCCGAACGGGTCAAGATGCTTCAGGCAAAAAAAATTACTGCTTTTGCGATGGAACTCCTGCCGCGGGTCACGCGGGCGCAAAGCATGGATATCCTTTCCTCGCAGGGCACGATTACCGGTTATCAGTGCGTATTAATCGCGGCGGATCACTGCCCAAAATTTTTCCCGATGCTAACTTACGCAGCCGGGACGATCCGTCCAGTGCGCGTGCTGGTCATCGGCGCCGGTGTTGCGGGATTGCAGGCTATCGCGACGGCCCGGCGCTTGGGGGCAATGGTTGAAGCTTACGACGTCCGTCCCGATACGCGCGAGCAAATCGAATCGTTGGGCGCCAAGTTTGTCGATACTGGCGTCTCCGCTGCCGGTACGGGTGGCTATGCGCGGGAACTGACCGACGACGAAAAACGCCAGCAGGCCGAAAAACTGGGGCGTGCCGTAGCGCAATGCGACGTACTGATCACCACTGCAGCAATCCCAGGCAAACGTGCGCCGCAGATCGTCAGCGCGGACATGGTCGCCGCCATGAAACCGGGTGCAGTAGCCGTCGATATGGCAGCCGAAACAGGAGGAAACGTAGCGGGAACCGTCGCAGGTGACAAAGTGCGCACGGCGAACCAGGTTCTCATCATCGGCCCGGTTCATATCGCCAGCCGTATGCAGGTGCATGCTTCGGAGATGATTGCCAAGAACCTGTTCAATTTCATCTCTCCCTTCATCAAGGAAGGCACATTAGTGCTTGATTGGGAGGATGAAGTGCTCGTCGGCACTTGTCTAACCCATGCCGGAGAAGTCCGGCATGCAAGCGTCAAACAGACTCTTGATTTATAACTATTAGGTAGGGAATAAGATCATGGAAGGTTTCATTTCGGCATATATCTTCATGCTGGCCGCCTTTACCGGTTATGAAGTCATTTCGCGTGTGCCTGTCATTTTGCACACGCCCTTGATGTCGGGCTCCAATTTCGTACACGGTGTCGTCCTCGTCGGCGCAATGGTTGCTTTGGGCAATGCTGGCACGCCGCTCGAAAAGACCATTGGCTTTGTCGCCGTGTTGCTTGGTGCGGCCAATGCCGCAGGCGGTTATGTGGTAACGGAACGCATGCTGGGTATGTTCAAAAACGAAAAGAAGGGAAACTGAGCCATGCCTGAAATCAAATGGTTGATCGACGCAAGTTATTTCATTGCCGCTGTTCTCTTCATTCTGGGCCTGAAAAAGATGAGTTCGCCGGTCACGGCACGTAAGGGCATCGTCTGGGCCGGGATGGGCATGGTTCTAGCAACAGTAGTCACTTTTCTGACGCCTGGCGTATCGGCATCTTTCATGCCGGCAGACAACCTCGTCCTGATGGCGATCGCGATTGCCATTGGCGGCTCCATTGCCTGGATATCAGGCAAAAAAGTCGCCATGACTGACATGCCGCAGATGGTGGCCATCTATAACGGCATGGGTGGTGGCGCAGCGGCGGGGATTGCCGCCGTCGAATTCGCACGCGGGTACATGTATGGCACGGTGTTATTTACGTTGGCGACGCTGGGGGCGCTGATTGGATCGATATCCTTTTCTGGCTCATGCGTAGCGTTTGCCAAGTTGCAGGGTCTGATGAACAAGGCATTCCGCCTGCCAGCACAAAATGTAGTCAACGCTATCCTGGCTCTTGTTACGCTTGGGCTGGGAGCCACCATCGTTTGGCTTGGGCAAGGGGTTTCTTCCGACCCCATCTATAATCTAGCGCATGGCGCAGGTTCGGCGGTTCCCGCCTGGCTCCTGATCAGCTTTTTCATCTGTGCGCTGGCGTTGGGCGCCATTGTCACGCTGCCAATCGGCGGTGCGGACATGCCGGTAGTCATTTCGCTGTTCAACGCGTTTACCGGGCTGGCCGTCGGCTTTGAAGGCTACGTCATGGGAAACCCAGCGCTGATCATTGCTGGCATTGTTGTCGGCGCAGCCGGTACGCTGCTTACGCAGTTGATGGCCAAGGCAATGAACCGCCCCATCACCAACATCCTGTTCCAGCCAATTAGCGGCGAAGCGCAGGCGGGCGGCACGATTGAAGGCACGATGAAAGAAGTCTCCGCTCTTGATGCAGCAGCGATGATGCGCTACGCCAGCAAAGTCATCATCATCCCCGGCTACGGCATGGCTGTGGCCGGTGCGCAGCATAAAGTCTGGGAAATGACCCAGAACCTCGAAAACGCTGGGGTCGATGTCAAATTTGCCATTCACCCGGTTGCTGGACGGATGCCGGGTCATATGAACGTGTTGCTGGCCGAGGCGGGTGTGCCTTACGATAAGATTTTTGACCTCGAAGAAATCAATGCTGATTTCAACCAAACTGACGTGGTGCTGATCATTGGAGCCAACGATGTAGTAAACCCTGTGGCACGCACCGACAAATCCAGCCCGATCTACGGCATGCCGATACTGAATGCCGACTATGCCTCTAACGTCATCGTCGTCAAGCGCGGCAAGGGCGCTGGCTATTCCGGCATCGAAAACGCCTTATTCTACATGGACAACTGCCGCATGCTGTACGGTAGCGCACAAAAAGTGGCCGCCGACGTGATTCAGAACCTTAAGACGATGGAGTAAATCGGTTGTCAGCGTAGGTATCAGGTATCCCTTCTTTGCGCCAGTTTTCAGCCACCATTCATCGCGATTTTTTACCCACTGACTGCCCCTCCCCCCATTTCGTCCGCGCCTGCCGTGCTTCTTCAAAAAGACGTTCGAGGCGCGAACCATTGCCGGAGAGCAGGAGAGAACGGATGAGTGCAAGTTCGCCAAGATACTGGTCAAGTTCGCCCAGAAGCGCCTGACGGTTGGCAAGGCAGATGTCGCGCCACATTTCGGGGTGGCTACCAGCGATGCGGGTGAAATCGCGGAAACCGCTGGCGGCATGGGAGAACAATAGTTCGGCATTCGCACGCCCCGCGAGGTCATGGACGAGCCCAAAAGCCAACAGGTGCGGCAGATGGCTAACGGCGGCAAATATGCGGTCATGGTCTTGGGGAGGCATATCGACGACCGTTGCGCCGCAAGCCTCCCAGGCTTTCCGTACCTGCCCAACAGCAGCGGGGTCGTTTTCCGGCAACGGGGTCACGACCGTGCGCTTGCCCTGAAAAAGCGTGGCAGTGGCGGCCTGTACGCCACTTTTCTCGTTTCCGGCAATGGGATGCGCAGGAATGACGCGCGGCAGATTAGCATCGAGGAGGCGGTAAATAGATGCCATGACATCGTGCTTGGTACTCCCAGCATCGGAGACGATGGTAGGCGCTTGCAGGTGAGGTGCCATTGCTTCCATGACTGCATCGGTTTGGCCAACCGGCATTGCCAGCAGGACAAAACTGGCTCCATCGAGCGCCGAAGCCCAGTTGGATGCGATTTCGTCGATCACACCAAGACTCTGGGCATGTTCGAGCGATTCCCGCGAGCGCCCGATGCCGACAATGTGGCCTACTTTTTTCTTTTTGCGCAGAGCGAGCGCGAAGGATCCCCCAATGAGCCCAACACCACACACGACCAGTTTGTCGATCAAAGCCATAGAATGTTTCCTTTATTGTTGTTTCAGTTTAGGCCAACGCCTGCCGCAACGCCGCAATGAAACGTGCGTTTTCTTCCGGCAAACCAACCGAAACACGCAGCCATTCCGGCATACCGTAACCACCGATGGGCCGCACGATGACGCCCTGCGCCAGCAGGGATTGGTCGACCCTGACAGCATCACCTACCCGAACAGTGACGAAGTTGCCGAAAGAAGGTATCCATTCCAGTCCCAACTTGGCAAAAGCCTCTGTCAGTTGAGCCATGCCCAGGCGGTTGTTTTCAGCAACGGTTTCGACGAAACCCTGGTCTTCGAGCGCAGCCACGGCAGCAGCCTGCGCCACGTTAGAAGCATTGAAGGGCTGCCGCACCCGGTTCATGAGATCGGCGACTTCCGGGTGCGTGACGCCGTATCCAAGGCGTAACCCCGCCAGCCCGTAAGCCTTGCAGAGCGTACGCGAAACCAGCAGGTTAGGGAAACGCGCCACCCAGGCAATGGAGTCGTAACGTGCCTCGGCAGGCAGGAACTCGGTGTAAGCCTCATCAAGCACGACCAGCACATCCTGTGGCACATGGGCGAGAAAAGCTTCGATTTCATTGCCCGGCAGGAAAGTCCCAGTGGGGTTATTGGGGTTGGCGATAAAAACGATGCGGGTAACTTGGTCGATGGCTTGAAGCATCGCATCCAGGTCATGCCCGTAATTCTTGGCCTTGACCTGGATGCAGCGCGCACCACGCGCAATCGTCGCCAAGGGATAGACTGCAAATGAATACTGAGCAAAAACAGCCGACGTACCGGGCGAAAGAAACGCATGGGTGGCGATTTCGAGCACGTCGTTGGAACCGTTACCAATCACCAATTGCTCCATGCCTACGCCGTATTTCCGGGCGAGCACCGTTTTGAGCTCAAAAGCATTGCCGTCCGGGTAGCGGGCACCTTCTTCCAGCGCAGCAACCGCTGCCGCCTTGGCCTTCGGGCTCATGCCAAAGGGGTTTTCGTTAGATGCGAGCTTGATGATTTTCGATTCGGGGATACCGGTCTCGCGTGCCAGTTCAGAAACGGGTTTACCCGGCTGATATGGCGACAAAGAATGAACGTAAGCGGGCACACGGCTTGCAACGGTGTCACTCATGTTTTCTCCAGTTTTCTGTTGTTGGTTATCAATTTTCAGGGTGGGATTATCCGGCAGCGGGATAGGAGCCCAGTATCTTGAGAAAAGCGGCCCGTTCCCCCAGTTCCGCCAGCGCGGCAGCTACTGGCGCATCGTTGCGGTGACCGATAAGGTCGACGTAAAACACGTATTCCCACATCCCGCCAGGTGCAGGGCGCGATTGCAGGCGCGACATATCGACGTTATGCCGCGCAAGGGGCTCCAGCAACCTGAACATGGCTCCTGGGCGATTGGGGGCGGAACACACGAACGAGGTCTTGTCCTTCCCGGAAGAACCCGCGCCATGCCGGGCAATGACGAAAAAGCGGGTCGAATTGTTAGGGTTGTCTTCGATGTTCATGGCGAGTTTGCTTAAGCCGTAAAGTTCTGCTGCTGCTTCCCCGGCAATGGCGCAGGATTCCGGGTCTTCCGCCGCCATGCGCGCCGCTTCGGCATTGCTCGCCACCGGCACTCTCGGCAGGCGTACAAGGTTACCGTTGAGCCATTCATGGCATTGGGCAAGCGATTGCGCATGCGAATAAAGCCTGCGCACCGTGCCCATTTCCGGGGCACAGGAGAGCAGATGGTGGTGGATGCGCAACTGCACCTCGCCGCAAACCTGGAGCGAATGCGCAAGCAGCAAGTCGAGCGTGCTACCCACCGCACCCTCGCTCGAATTCTCGACTGGCACGACACCGTAATGCGCATGATCCGACTCTACGGCGCGGAAAACTTCATCGATGGAAGCTTGCGGTAGGAAGGCGGGCGCGGAACCAAAGTGCTTGCGGCTGGCACTCTCGGAAAACGTCCCCGCTGGGCCGAGGTAGGCTACTTTGAGTTGCTGTTCCAATGCAAGGCAAGCCGACATCACTTCACGGAAAATCTGCCGTACAGCTTCTGTCGAGAGGGAGCCGCCAAATTCGAGGTTGAGTTCGGCAATTCGGTGCAATACCTGCGCTTCGCGCTCGGGGCGATATGGAAAACCCGCCTCGCCGTAGCGCAATTTGATTTTGCCAACTTCCTGTGCACAACGGGCGCGGCGATCCAGGAGCTCGAGTATCTGGCGATCGATGCCGTCAATCTCCGTGCGCGGACCCGAAAGTTCTGTATGCAGAGTTGAATTCATGGCGGTATGGTTAAATGTATAAGTATAATCCTCGCAAGCTTCCGATTTATAGAGATATCCCTATGTTCTCCGCACAAAACACGCTCGCCCAAACCGATCCCGAACTGTGGAAAACCGTACAGGCCGAAAACAGCCGCCAAGAAGAACACATTGAGCTGATTGCTTCCGAAAATTACGTCTCCAAGGCGGTTATGGAAGCGCAGGGTTCGCAACTCACCAACAAGTACGCCGAAGGCTATCCCGGCAAGCGTTATTACGGCGGCTGCGAGTATGTCGACATCGCCGAACAGATTGCCATCGACCGCTTGAAGGCTCTTTTCGGTGCACAGGCTGCCAATGTGCAACCAAGTTCGGGCTCGCAGGCCAACCAGGCGGTACTCATGGCCTTTGCCAAACCCGGTGACACCATCATGGGAATGAGTCTAGCCGAAGGCGGGCACCTCACCCACGGCATGCCGCTCAATATGTCCGGCAAATGGTTTAACGTCGTCGCCTACGGGCTCGACGCAAAAGAAGTCATTGACTACGCGGCAATGGAAGCGCTGGCGCACCAACACAAACCAAAAATCATCATTGCGGGTGCGTCTGCCTATTCGCTGAAAATCGACTGGGCGCGCTTTGCGAAGGTGGCGAAGGAAATCGGCGCGATTTTCTGGGTAGACATGGCTCATTACGCGGGGCTCATCGCTGCCGGGTTCTATCCCAGCCCCATCCCGCACGCTGACGTAGTGAGCACCACCACCCACAAAACCCTGCGCGGCCCACGCGGCGGCGCAATCCTGATGCGTGCCGAACACGAAAAGGCGATCAACTCCGCAGTTTTCCCCGGCCTGCAAGGCGGCCCACTGATGCACGTCATCGCCGCTAAGGCGGTGTGCTTCAAGGAAGCGGCCACGACCACGTTCCGTCACTACCAGGAACAGGTCATCGCCAATGCACGTGTCATGGCACGCGTACTGAGTGAAGAAAGGGGCATGCGCATCGTCTCGGGCCGGACGGAAAGCCACGTTTTCCTCGTTGACCTTTGTGCGAAGAACATCACCGGCAAGGCTGCCGAAGCGGCATTGGGGCAGGCGCACATTACCGTCAACAAAAACGCCATCCCGAAAGACCCGCAGACCCCGTTCGTCACATCGGGCATCCGCATCGGTTCGCCCGCCATGACCACACGCGGCTTCACCGAGATCGAAGCGGAAAAAACCGCCCACCTCATTGCCAACGTGCTCGACGCGCCGGAAGACGCATCGGTAATCGAAAAAGTGCGTGGCGAGGTGGCGGCGCTCTGTGCGCGTTTCCCGGTGTACGGCAAATAAGGCACATCGCCCGCCCGCACCGTGAAATGCCCATTCTGCGGTGACTCGAACACTCAGGTCACCGACACCCGCGAAAACGACGACGGCGACATCGTGCGCCGTCGCCGTCGGTGCGTGCATTGCGACAAACGCTTCACCACCTACGAGCGCATCGACCTCAAGATGCCGCACATCGTCAAGCGCAACGGCAACCG